>CAXUEG010000008.1:31001-31611 GCA_964249935.1 uncultured Terriglobus sp. | reverse complement strand
TTACTCATCTTGCTATGCGTATTCTCGATCGTTCCCATGCCTAGCGAGCTGTTCTCTGAATACGAGAGTAGCTTTGAGATCCCGCATATCCAGGGTGGAGTGCCTAGCTGAATGCGTCTTGCAGTGGTCGTACCCGTCTTCAATGATCGGCAATCGCTGTCCGTTCTAGTGGAAAAGCTGGATCGGGTCTTTGCGGCCAGTGGTGACGTGGTGACCTTGCATGTTGTCAATGATGGCAGCACCACAGAGACACCGGACCTTCAAACTCTGGCAGACAGAACGCATGTCGTGGCAGGCGTGCGGCTTATTAACTTAGCTTTGAACATGGGTCATCAGAGAGCAATCGCCATCGGCCTGTGCGTCGCTGTACAGGAAGATGTCGATTCTATCTTGGTGATGGACAGCGATGGCGAAGATCTTCCAGCCGATGTTCCCAAACTACTTCTGCAGGCCAAGAAGGAGCCGAACGGGATCATCGTCGCCCGACGTGCTCAACGCCAGGAAGGACACATCTTTAAGGCGGCGTATGTAGCCTATCGCGCTCTGTTTCGGATCTTCGTGGGCAAGCCCATACGTTTTGGTAACTTCTCGCTGCTGCCGAAGCAGTTCG
>CAXUEG010000008.1:26539-30991 GCA_964249935.1 uncultured Terriglobus sp. | reverse complement strand
CATGGTGTTGATGCCGGAACTCTGGAACAACCTTGCGGCTGCACTGCTTCGGTCCCGTGTTCCGATTGTGCAAGTTCCACTAAACCGCGGCAAGCGATACGCCGGTCGATCACAAATGAGCTTCACCAGTCTGGTGAGTCATGGTTTCGGCGCAATAAGTGCCTATGCAGAGACCATCTTCGTACGACTGCTGTTCGCAAGCGGCGCGCTCTTCGCATTTACCATTGCTGCCGTGATCACTTCCGTCGGTCTCCGTTTGTTCGCGCCAGCGCACGCAACTCCTGGATGGGCGACTACAGTGAGCTTCGGAATGGTCATCGTTTTGCTTCAAGTGGTCTTCGTGACGCTCACGTCGATGCTGACCCTATTCAACGGACGTGTGCAAACGCTGGTGATACCGATGAAAGAGTACAGAACCTTCGTCGCGAGTATCGTGTTACTTCAGCCTAAGCGGTAAGAACTCGCCGATAGTCGCAGGTCACCCGCGGCGGTCGGGCGAGTAGTCCACAGGCCGGACTAAGCCGGAGCGATGGCGGGTGAAGCGCATCGCGCGAACTGCGATCCCGCTCGACCTATCTTCTCTTTTCCATGAGGTATTGTTAATTCGTGCGCAAGCTTGCCATCGGCGCCGTCATTCTTGTCAGCATCGCCCTGTGGATCGTCTCGCTGCGCCTTCCGGCAATCCTTTTCGCGGAGTACAGCTCCACTCCGCACAATGGTGCGCTGCTCCCACAGATAAGCGGGCCAACCTTCCCCCATGTCTGTCTGGGCCGGACCATGCTCCTGACCAGCCTGTTCGGTCCGTTCTGGCTGAACTTCGCCGGTGGGGCGAACGTGGCATGGATCGTCGGCTGCATCCAACTCCTCCGCTGTAGGGAGCGCCCGGCGCGCATCGCACTCCTGATCGCCCTCGGTCTCACCCTGCAGACGTTTCAGCTGCGCCTCGTAGCCTTCCCGTTCGACGAGGGCGGCGTGATGAAGGGCGCCTTCGTCCACCCGCTCCTCGGCTGGTACGTCTGGGTAGCGAGCCTCGCTCTCCCGCTCCTCCTCACTCTTGTGCCAGACACACGCGACTAGCTGCCGGAACGAACGCAGCGCCAGCCAGGCAAACGCAACCCGCAACGTTCTGAACGCCTATACACTAGCCGCATGCGTGCTCACGTTTATGTCACCCTGAAGCCCACCGTGCTCGACGCCCAGGGCCAGACCATCGCGAACGCTCTGCGCCGCATGCAACACCCCGCCGTCGAATCCGTCCGCCAGGGCAAATACTTCGTTCTGACCCTCGCGGACACGCTATCTTCCGACGACGCCAAGGCTGAAGTAGAACGCATCGCCGCCGGCGTCCTCACCAATCCAGTGATCGAGGATTACACCTTCCGCATCGAGTAATGCTCCGCTGCATATGGAGATCGCATCGCCGTCAAGCATCGTCACCCTGAGGGGACACCTGCTTCTCGCAGCAGCCAATCGCTAACGGAGCCCAAGCCGACTGAATCGACCAATGACCTCACGCCGCAGCTTCCTGAAAAGCGCAGCCGCCTGCGCGCCAGCCGCCGTGCTCTCCGCACAAACTGCCGCGCGCGCAACGACGGGCACGCCTACGAATTACGACGTGGCCACCCTACCGTCGCACTACGATGTCGATCGCGCCGTCATCAATCTCGAAAACGCCTACTGGGGCGTGATGCCGCGCGAGACCGCTACGGTCTATGCCGAGAAAATTCAGTATGTGAATCGCCTGAACTCACTGTTCGCGCGCAATGCCATGGCTGGGAACACCATGAACGCGCAGCTCGACGAAGCGCGCGCCAGCATTGCAGCACTGCTGCATTGCGACCTCGAAGAGATTGCGCTCACCCGCTCCGGCTCCGACGGCCTGCAAAGCCTCATCGTCAACTACAACCTGCTCAAGCCCGGCGACACCGTCATCCACTGCGACCTGGACTACGATGCAATGATCGCCGCCATGGACTTTCTGGAAGAACGTCGCGGCGCCAAAGTCGTCCGGTTCGACATGCCTGAGCCGGCAACTACAGCGAACATTCTTGCTGCGTATGAAGACATATTGAAGCAGACGCCGAATGCGAAACTCCTGCTTCTTACGCATGTGTCAAACCGCACCGGCCTGGTCACGCCCGTGCGCGAGGTCGTCGCGATGGCGCGCTCTCGCGGCGTGGACACTATCGTCGATGCCGCCCACGGCATCGGCTGCCTCGACATCACGCTGCCCGACTTCGGCGCAGACTTCGTCGGCTGGTCCATGCACAAGTGGCTCGCCGCGCCGCTCGGAACCGGTGCCGTATACGTGCGCAAGTCGCGCCTGCACGACCTTGAGGTCGCCTACGACAACCATGAGATTCCCGAGAGCGACATTCGCGCCCGCGTTCCATCCGGCACCATCAACTTTGCCGCTGCCATGACGATTCCCGCGGCCATCGACTTTCACCGCAAGGTTGGCTCCGCCGCCAAGGAGCAGCAACTCCGCAAGCTCCGCAACCGCTGGGTTGACCAGGCGCGTTCGATTCCCGGCGTCGACATCACCGTCCCCGACGACCCGGCACGCTGTTGCGCCATCACCAGCTTTCGCCTGCGCGGTATGCACACCGATGCCGATGCCGAACGCGTTCAGCACGTGCTTCTCAACAAGCACAACATCCTCACCGTCGCCCGCAAAGGCGTCTCCAAAGGTCCTGTCGTCCGCGTTACTCCCGCCCTATACAACACTCCAGCCGACTGCGATGCCTTCGTACGCGCACTTCAAGCCGAACACAACCTTTTCGCCTGAGCGGGTAAAGGACGGTTTGCGAACCAAAAAGGTGAAGTACCGTCGAACTTCCTGAAGCAGTCGTAGCTCTCATTGAGGAATCGCCAAGGCACTTGTGAACACCAGAACAGTACCGATCTCTCGGACCCTTACAGGTAATCGGACGTACCGGTAAGCGTAAGTCAACGATGATGTGTCTTTCCGCCCGGAAAACGGAGCCTTCGCAATACGAGGAGAGGACTATCATTGGGACAAGCGCGACCTCTGACACAGCAAGTTCGAAGTTGTCGATCCCAGGCAGGAGAGTTTCTATTCCTCAACCGAATCGATCCGTGGCGCTTGCCCATTTCCGTGGGGCGGAGAGCCTTGAAACGCTAAAGCTGCGCCAGGAACTCTCCGAGGTTCGCAAGGTGCTCATCGCGCGGGAGCATCGGTTAGGCGAGCTTCGGTCACACCTTGTCAGTTTTGAGGGCAGATACCTGCGGCAGGTCGGCCTGCTTTACCGGCGGCTTGATGAGTGGGAACAGAAAATCGCCGAACTGCACGGCAGGTCCCTGAACTCGGAGCCGGAAGACGACGGCTTGGAACCAAAGGAACCCGCGTCGGCGTTTGATCCGGCGACGCTGAAGTCGGTTTTTCGCAATCTTGTGAAGTTGCTGCATCCGGACTTTGCGACGGATGCGCAGGATGAAGGGAGGCGCACGCGTTTGATGGCTTTGGCGAACGACGCCTACGCCCGCGAAGATCTTGCGTCCATCCAACGGATGCTGAGCGGCTACGATCCGGTCGTCACGCTCACCTCAGCTCAAAACGTTTGCGATAGGGCTCTACAGCTAAAGGTCAGGATCGCTCAGGTCATGCAGGACGTCCAGGCCATCGACCTGCAGATCGAAGACCTGCAACGATCGGAATCGGCAACGCTGCAGAAGCGCACCCTGGAGGCGGCACGGCAGGGGCGCGATCTTCTGGCCGAGATGGCCGCAAGGGTGAACGGCCGGATCGGGCTCGCCATGCGTCAATACGAGCTTGATCTTTCCCGAATGCAGCGACCCTCGAAAGGACTCTCCGTCGAGTCGCTCCTCACGGCTGAAATCAGGTCCTGACGCACGAGGAACTGCCCGCTTCCTTTGCATCCGCGCGACCGCTATCCTCATCCCACACACCTATGCGGACGCTTCGCGCCACCTTCGCAGCCCTTGTGGGCGCCGTATTCGCCTTGGGCCTGTATCTGGCCTGGTTTTTCAAGTTCACCGGCCATAACGATCCATGGGACGGCGCTACCGTGAGCTTTATCGTGCTGACCGGCGTGATTGCTGCTGTGTGCGGTCTGCTGGGCGGCCTGGCCGGGGCCCTGCTTGCCCCGGAAACGCCGCGCGGTGCGGCCGACGCCATTGCCGCCCTCATCGCACTCGGGGCTGCTTTCGCCGAAACCCACACACCCGGCCAGCACCACTACCCGCAAGCGCTCGCCCTGCTCGTCGCCGCTCCAGCTGCCTACCTCGCCGGACGCCTTCGCCGTCCCGCACCCGCAGCTTCTTACACCTCCGCTGCGGACAGGTGAGTCGCCCTATCGTGCAAGCTGTGCCAGTCCGACCGCAGAGTACGCGGCTTTTACATGTAGGCGGTGCAGGATCAGTTCTTTGTCGAGGCAGCGGCACCCGGAGCAGCACGGACGCATCCCGCAC
>CAXUEG010000008.1:23220-26529 GCA_964249935.1 uncultured Terriglobus sp. | reverse complement strand
AAGATGTGCCAGTCCGACCGCAGCGTACGCGGCTTTTGCATGTGCGCGGTGCAGGAATCGCACTTCTTTGTCGAGGCAGCGTCGTCCGGAACAGCACGGACGCATCCCGCACTTCGCGTAAAACTGATTCATGCCGTCGCTGACCCGCCGCATCTTTCTCGCGCAAACTCTTGCAGCTTCTGCGACCCTCGCGATCTCCGCGCAGCAGGACGCCTCACTGTCAGGCACGCTGAAGCTCACACCCGGTGCATCCGGTCCCAAAGTGCCGCAGGACTTCATCGGCCTTTCTTATGAGGTCATGCAGCTGGAAGACTCGACCTTCTTCTCGCCGGAGAACGTCGGCCTTGTCCAGCAGTTCCGGAATCTGACCCCGCGCGGCGTGTTGCGCCTGGGGGGCAACACCAGTGAGTTCTCCTGGTGGAAAGCGACCACTGATACGCAGGCGCCGCATCGTGTCGGCAATGTGAATGATCCGGGTGAACCACCGCCCACGACGATCTACGCGGTGACCCCTGCGGCCGTTCGCAACCTGCGCGGCTTTCTGGACGCGACCAATTGGACCTGCATTTATGGTTTAAACCTCGGCTACGGCACAGCCCAGACGGATGTTGCCGAAGCCAGCTTCGTCTATCAGACGCTGGGCGCACGGCTGCAGTATTTTCAGGTCGGTAACGAGGTCGACCTGTTTAGCCGTCATCTGCGGGACAAAAGCACATGGAACGTGGATGCCTACCTGCAAAACTGGCTGGAGATCGCGCGTGCGGTACAGAAGGCCTGTCCGGACGCGAGCTTCGGTCTACCAGATGTCGCGAGCGACATAACGTGGCTGACACAGATTGCAGAGCGCTGGCAGCCGCTGCCCGGCAAACCGCGCGTGACTACGTTGTCGCACCACTATTACGCCGGCGGACCGCCGGCGAACCCGGACCTGACGGCAGAAAGCCTGCTCAGACCGTCTGCCAAGGTGCAGCAATCGGCTGAGATCTCCAAGGCTGCAGCCGCGCGCATGCAGGTGCGCTACCGCATGACCGAAGGCAACACGTGTTACCAGGGTGGCAAACCGGGCGTGAGTGACGTGTTTGCCGCCGCGCTCTGGGCTGCGGAGTATGCGTTTCAGTTGATGAGTAACGGCTACAGCGGCGTGAACCTGCACGGCGGTTCCGGGCACGCGGTTGCAGTCAGCGTCGGCGGTTCGCTGCGAGGCGAGGCGCTTATGGCGGACCCAAATGTGCCACATCCGAAGCCGTTCTACACGCCAATCGCGAACGAGGGCACGCTTGCCGGGTCGGGCGTCGACGGCAAGCTGAACAACAAATATGTACTGGAGCCGGTCGGCGCGGGCCTGAAGTTCGCGAGTGCGTTTGCCGGCTGCCAGATCGTTCCGGTCAAGATCGAGTCCTCGCTGAACGTTAGCGCTTATGCAGCGCGGCGCACTGATGGCAAAGTGCTGGTCGCCATCCTGAACAAGGAGGGATCGCAAATGCTCAATGTGACGGCGCCGAATTTTCAGACGCTCGCGACACTCACCGGCACCTCATTGCAAGCGCAGCAGGCAGAGGTGAGCACGGTGGTTCGGGAGACCAGCAGCAGGCGAACGGCTGCTGGCCAGACATTTATCCTGCCGCCGCACTTCGCGACGCTGATTGTGTTGGAGTAGCCCAACAGCAGCGCTCCGAATCAGGCACTCTCAGCATCCGAGGCGAAGGGTTCGCAGTCGCGAGTGCGGCAGACTCTGGGCTTACTGCGGAAGGCCTGCGGCATCAGCCTTGGCGTTGGCCTTGTCCTGAGCCTTTGCAGCCTTTTTCGCGTGGTGCGTGCCCAGCGCCTTCGCGGTTTGCTTGTCTGCCTTCGCCTGCTCCTTGTAGGCAGACTTGTCGGCGCCGGTGTTCAGTTTGGCAGCCTGTTTGTCGGCCGTGTGATCGATCTTGGCCTGTGACTGGTCGAGCTTGCGCTGATCCTGATTGGTTGTGTCCTGCTGGGCTGCGAGCGTTCCGGTCGCAAGGGTGGCGGCGAGCGTAAGGGCTGCAAAGGTGTGCATGCGCATCGTTTGTGGTTCTCCTCATGTATCAGATGAGCCTTCGGCGCGAAGGGTCACTCGTCAGCTTGCCGACATCGATTAGTTTTGGGGGTATGCGTTGGCAGATTCGGGCGTTGCTTTGGATGTTAGCGATCGTGGTGGCCAGCTTTGTGCTGGATCAACTGATCTGGACGATGCGCGGATCGCCAGTGCGGCAGGTGGAGGTTCAGGTTTTGACGACGATGGAGTTGAAGAACCACAAGGAAGATTTTGGGACGGCGGAGACAGAGGTGATCAGCTGTGAGGCGACCATGCTGCCGTTGCCCGGTTCGGGCGGCTGGAGCGAACCGTGCTGGTGGCTCCAGCGCCACCAGGAGGTGATCAAGCGGTACTAGGAGCTGTGTGTAAAAGTGTGGAGCGCGCCGTTCTCTAGAGTTCAAGATTATCGAAAGCTCGATGAAATCGCGCCTGCTGCGCGGGAGGGGTGATGGGAAGATGGTTCCCAACAGCAGGGACGGCAAGAGCAAGAACGAACGAAACCTGACGTGCACGAGGCTCCTCCTGTGTTGGGCGGCATACTATCAGCCGCTGCTGAGGAAGATCCGCAGGAATCGGGGCGTTTGGCGAAAGCGGATAGAGCGGGTATGCTCATGTGGTTGCTACCGTCTCGCGCGGGATGCGCGGAGCGTACCTTCGTTCCTGCGCGAGCGTCGTGCGGAGAGCATGGCCGGCTATGCCGGTGAGATCCTGAACGGAACGAGACCCGCCCCATGCCGAATTATCTGGAATTGCCGGTGGGCGCCAAGGCGCCTGAGATTGTGAACGCGATCATCGAGATTCCGTACGAAGGAAAGATGAAGTACGAGTACGACAAGCAGCTGCACGTGTTCAAGCTGGATCGCAACCTGTACTCGCCGGTGCATTACCCGGGGGACTACGGCTTCTTGCCGTCGACGCTGGGGGACGACAACGATCCCCTGGATGTGCTGGTGCTTGTTGATGAGCCGAGCTTTCCAGGGTGCCTGCAGGAGGTGCGTGTGATCGGTCTGATGGAAATGATCGACAACGGCGAAGGTGACGAAAAGATTCTGGCCGTGGGCTGCGCGAATCCCCGGTACTTCGACATCAACAGCTATGAGCAGATCCATCCGCACAAGCTGAAGGAAATCGCGCAGTTCTTCTCCACGTACAAGAACCTGGAAAATAAAAAAGTGGAGATCAACGGCTGGCGGGATGCGAAGTATGCCTACCAGGTGATCAATCAATCGATCGAGGCGTACAAGGCGAAGAAC
>CAXUEG010000008.1:0-23120 GCA_964249935.1 uncultured Terriglobus sp. | reverse complement strand
CGCGCGCTGACTCCTGTGCGGCGTAGGATGGTGCGCATGTTCGGTTCACTATCGCGCCGCGGTTTGCTGAAGGGTGCGGCGCTGACCGCAGCATCGTATCGTGGGCGCGGGCTGTCGGCTCAGCCTCAGCCGATTGCAAGCGGGGCCTTTCAGCCCACGTGGGAGTCGCTGAAGCAGTACCGCACGCCGGAGTGGTTTCGGGACGCGAAGTTCGGCATCTGGGCGCACTGGAGCGCGCAGTGCGTGCCCGAGCGCGGCGACTGGTACGCGCGGCGCATGTACATGCAGGGCGATCCGACCTACGACTGGCACGTGCAGCATTACGGGCATCCGTCGCAGTTCGGATTTATGCAGATCGACCACCTGTGGAAGGCGGAGCGATGGCAGCCGGAGCAGTTGATGCAGCTATATCAGGCCGCGGGTGCGAAGTACTTTTTCGCGCTGGCGAACCACCACGATAACTTCGATAACTACGCGTCTACCTATCACACGTGGAACTCGACAAAGGTGGGGCCGATGCGCGACATTATCGGCGAGTGGTCGCGCGTGGCGCGGGCGCACGGCATGCGGTTCGGCGTGAGCAATCACAGCTCGCACGCATGGCACTGGTTCCAGGTGGCGTACGGGTATGACGCGATCGGGCCAATGTCAAACGTGCGGTATGACGCGTACCGCTTGACCAAGGCGGACGGCAAAGGGCAGTGGTGGGACGGGCTCGACCCGCAGGAACTCTATACCGGGCGCAATCTGGTCATCCCGGATGGGATCAACACAATTGCGGAACAGAAGGCGTGGCACGAAGCCCACGACGGCAAGTGGCACGAGGAGGATCCGCCGGAGAACCCGAGATTTGCGGAGAACTGGGCGCTGCGCTGCCGCGAGCTATTTGATAAGTATCAGCCCGACCTGGTTTATTTCGACGATGAAGAGCTGCCGCTGGGGCAAAAGGGCCTGGACGTGACGGCGCACCTGTACAACAGTTCGGTCGCGCGGCATGGGTCGCAGCAGGCCGTGGTGTTTGCAAAGAAGCCGACGCCGGCCCACGCAGGCGCGTTCACGCTGGACATCGAGCGCAGCCGGTCGACGGAGATCCTCGCGGAGCCCTGGCAGACGGACACGTGTATTGGAGACTGGCACTATGACCGCCGCATCTTCGAGCAGCACCGTTACAAGTCGGCGGAGGTGGTGATCGCGCTTTTAATCGATGTGATCAGCAAGAACGGTAACCTGCTGTTGAGCGTTCCGGTGCGCGGGGATGGCACTCTTGATGAGGATGAGCATGCCTTTTTGCAGGCGCTGGCGTCATGGGTGCCTCAGCATGGTGAGGCAATCTTCGGCACGCGGCCATTTACAGTGTACGGCGAGGGTCCGCCGGAGCCGATCACGCGCGACTTCAAGGAGCAGACGCGGCTGCATACAGCGGAGGACATCCGTTTTACGCAGCGGGGTGATGTGCTGTATGCGTTTGTGCTTGCATGGCCAGCGGACGGGCTCGTACGGGTGAAGACGCTGCGGCGCGGCGGCGAACATGCGCCGCCGCGCGGTGTGCAGCGAGTGGAGTTGATCGGTGCGCCGGGGCCGCTGCGATTCAAGCAGACTGACGATACGCTGTCGGTGACCATGCCGCCGCAAAAGCCGAACCCGTATGCGTACGTGCTGCGAGTGCAAACGTAGCCGGCGATGCCGTCAGTCGGCGAGATTGCGTGTTCGCCTTCTTAGGATCGCGTACACAGGTAGACCCGCGAAGGCAATCAGCATGGCGAAGAGTGCAGCGGGCATGCCTGCGGCGCGCTCGTCGCGAGCGGTCCAGAGCGCAAACGCGATCAGGGCGGCCGGGCCGACGCCGAGCAACACGGGAACGGCGAGCGGACCGGGAATGCGGAACGGGCGCGGCAGGTCCGGCTCGGTCTGGCGCAGGCGTACGAGCGCCGCAAACTCCAGCATCAGCGACAAGCCCCACAGCAGCAGGTCGATGGTGATGAGCCGCTCGAAGGTGAGGCCGAATGCGAGCGCCCAGCCGATGGAGCACGCGAGCAGCGCGACCCATGGCACGCCCCGCTGGTTACGCCGTGTGAAGACACGGGGCAGCAGGCCGTCGCATGCCATGGCATAGGGCAGGCGCGTGTAGCTGAGGGTGAGTGCGTTGAAGGTGCCCATGCTGTCGAGCGATCCGGCAAGCACGACCGCGACGGCGAGCGCGGGACCGCCGAGCAGGCGTGCGGCGTCGACCCAGGCGCCCGTGGAGAAGCGGTCAGGAGCGATGCCGGCCCAGGCTACCGCGCCAATGGGCAGCAGGTAGGTGAGCATGATCATCAGCGCAGCCAGCAGCATGGCACGCGGGTAGGTACGCTGAGGGTCTTCCACTTCGTTTGCGATGGTGCTGGCGTTGTCGAAGCCCATGTAATTCCACATGGCAACGAGGATGGCGGGGCCGAGCGCCAGCCGGGCAGGTGGGCCGAGCGCCGCGTGTGGCGTGTGCAGGCCGAGCCAGGCGCCCAGGCCCACGAGCATCAGGAAGGGCGACAGAGCGATCACCCACATCCACACGGAGCCGTGGCCCACGGAGGCCGCACCGCGCAGGTTCCAGAGCGTGGCCAGGACTACGACGGCGAGCTTGATGAACAGGCCGCGATGCCCGGCGGTGAGCGCCGGGGCCAGGTGCCCCAGGTAGAGCACGAACGTTGTCGGGTAGATCGCCATGTCGAAGATGGACGACGCGAGCGAAAGCCATGCCTCCTGAAAGCCCCAGAACGGGCCGATGGCGCGACGCACCCAGGCGTAAAAGCCGCCCTCTGCCGGGATTGCTGCGGAGAGCTCGCCGAGCATGAGCGAGGTAGGCAGGCTCCAGATGAACGGCAGAAGCAGAAGGATGAGGAGAGCGCGGCCGTAGCCAGCGTCCCCGATGATGTCCTCAAGTCCGTAGGGGCCGCCGGAGACCATGAAATAGGTGGCGGCGAGCAACGGAACGAGGCGCATTTTGCGCAGAGAACGGCGTTGTTTCGGACGTGCTTCGGGAAGAGTGGCGGTTGCGGGCATTTTCGAGTGGTTCACCTCCAGAAGCGGCGCGGATCGGGTCCGCAACGCGCACACGATATGTGAGAGTAAAACCAATCGAGACCGCGTGCGCGGAAATCTTTCGCCACGCTGTGCTACCGTCAGGCGCATGTGCATCGCGGCCAGTGTGGGACGGGGTGGAAAGAACGACCGCGACGATGTGCGGACGGTGCAACTGCTGCTGCAGATGAACGCGCCACAGGCCGCTCCGGGAGTGGTCGCGGACGGTGCGTGTGGTCCGGGCACGATCGCGGCGATTGAGCTGTACCAGCATGGCGTGCTGGGTGGCGTGGACAAAGCGGGGCTGATCACGCCGGAGGCGGAGAACGATGCGGGGCAGGGCAGTACTCTGCGCTCGCTGCGGCAAGGCATGGCGACCGGCTTCTCCGCGGCACGGCTGCAGGGCATGTTCATTCACGCACGGGCAAGTACGATTGTGCGGTTCTTTGCGCCGCTGGTGGCCGCGATGACCGCGGCGGAGATGGCGAGCCCATTGCGGCGCAGCCACTTTTTGGCGCAGGTGGGTCACGAGAGTGGGGAGCTGCGCTACACGGAGGAAATTGCCAGCGGTGCCGCCTATGAAGGGCGCAAGGACCTTGGCAATACGCAGCCGGGCGACGGCGCGCGCTTCAAAGGGCGTGGGCTGATTCAGCTGACCGGCCGCGCGAATTACGTTGCGTTCGGCCGATCCGTTGCAACGGACTTTACGCAGGGCGAGGCGCCGAAGCGCATCGCGGATGAAGCAGCTCTGGCGATACAAGCGGCTGTGTGGTTCTGGCAGACGCATGCGCTGAACCTGCTGGCGGACAAGGACGATGTGCTGGCGATCACGCGCAAGGTCAACGGAGGGACCAATGGCCTGGACGATCGAAAGCGGCTGCTGATTCGTGCAAAGTGGTTTCTCGAACCGATGCTGCCCGCGGCGACATTGCCGAAGGTACAGGCAAGTGCCGGCGACGACTGGGATTTTTCCGCCGCGGATGCGGTGTTCTAGGCACGTACATGCAGCCAGAGCAAAGATCTAAGCGAACCGATGTCGGGAAAGGCACGGCAGTAGCTTAGCTTTCCTTTGCATACCTGCTACCGCAAAAGCGGTACTTTGAGGCGGAAAGCTATTGCTTATAGATGCGGCACTCCCATGGCGCTAACTTCAGCGTGGCTGTGTTGGTTTCTTTGGATGACGTGTAATCGGAAAGTAGTAGGTTGTTGGCTTTGATACCACCCGGCAGCGTGTAGGTGACAGGAGCGGAACTGAAGTTCTCCACCATCAGGTACTTATCGGGACCAAGTTCGCGGGTGTACGCGAAGACATGAGCATCCTTAGGATCGAGGTCGGAATAATCGCCGTACACGAAGGCACGCGACTGACTGCGAAGCTTGATCAGGGCACGCATGTAATTGAGTACCGACGACGGGTCCGTATCTTCCTGCGCTGCGTTGATCTGTTTGTAATTGGGGTTGACGGCGAGCCAGGGATGATTGCCGGTCGTGAAACCGCCTTCGGAAGAGCTGTCCCACTGCATGGGTGTGCGGGCGTTGTCGCGCGTTACTTTGGCTTGCGATGCGAGAAAGGCGGCAGCCGAAACCTTGCCTGTCTCGACCTCTGCCTTGTATGCGTTCTTGATGGCGATGTCGTTGTACTCGTCGAGCGTTTTGAACGGGTAGTTGGTCATGCCGAGCTCATCGCCCTCGTAGAGGAACGGCGTGCCGCGCAGGGTGAGGATCATCGTTTCCAGCAGCTTCGCGGAAGCGGTGCGCATGGCATCGGAAGAATCGTCGCCAAAGGTGGAGACCACGCGCGGATTGTCGTGGTTGGAGAGAAAAACAGTGTCCCAATCGTGTTTGGTGAGGACAGTCGCGTGGGAATCGTAGATCGCTTTCAGATCGGGTAAGGACCAAGCGCCGAGCGTGCTGGGACCGAAGTCGCTGCGGCCGAGCTTGATGGCGTCGAAGTTGAAGATCATGTTCAGCTCATGGCGGCGATCGTCCACCAGGGCATTTGTCTGCTCCAGGGTGGTGCCGGTCGCCTCGCCCACAGACATGACATCGTACTTGGAAAGTACGTCGCGGTTCATCTCGCGAAGATACTCGGCAAGGTGCGGCCCGTTGGCGTAGGCGTTGGGTGGAGTCTGCAATTGTTCGACAGTGAGGTCGGGCATGCCGGTTGGTTTGGAGATCAACGGGATCACGTCCATGCGGAATCCGGAGATGCCCTTGTCCAGCCAGAAGCGCATGATCGAGTACACTTCCTGGCGCACCTTCGGGTTTTCCCAGTTCAGGTCGGGCTGCTTGGTCGCAAAGTAGTGCAGGTAGTATTCGTTCGTCTTCGGATCCAGTGTCCATGCTGAGCCGGAAAAGTAGGACGGATAGTTATTCGGCGGGGTGCGGGTTCCGTCCGCGGCTGTATGTCCGGGGTTCCAGATGTAATAGTTCCGGTACGGATTGGTCTTGCTGCTGCGGGATTCGACAAACCAGCGATTCTCGTCGGACGTATGATTCACGACCAGGTCGATGATGAGCCGCATGTGACGCTGCTTGATGCCGGCGAGCAGGCTGTCGAAGTCGGCCATGGTGCCGAACTCCGTCATCACCTTCTCGTAATCGCGGATGTCGTAGCCGTTATCGGCGTTGGGTGAGTCGAAATGTGGGCTCAGCCAGATAACGTTGACACCAAGCCGTTGCAGATAGTCCAGTTTTGAGGTCAGGCCAGGCAGGTCGCCAATCCCGTCGCCGTTCGAATCTTTGAACGAACGCGGGTAGACCTGATACACGACAGCTTCTTTCCACCACTTGGGTTCGTAGCCGTTGATGAGTTGCTGTGCGTGAAGAGCAGCGGGGCAGGAGAGAAGAACGGCCACAACAGCGGTGCGCAGGGACAGGCTCCAGGACATGCGAAAGATTCTAGGCCGCTTTCGCGGGTTTCATCCAGCGCTGTGAGGCATATTGCCTTGGCCCGGGGGAACTGTAGCTTTCGCCTGGAGCTTGTGGTGCCCCGCTCCGACTAGGCCGAGCTTCCCCGATGCCTGAGGCCGGTCACGCAGACGATGTTTGCCTGAAGGACGGCTACGGTCTAGCTTCGACATGTGAGCCAAGAATCAAGCACGGAGGCGCAAGGCAATTGGGCTGCTCTTCCAATCCGAAGTCGACTGAAGGTTGTGGCGCGGGCACGCAGCCTGCTGGCAGAGAATGCCCGGAAGCTGCTGACCGTGGACGGCGGGCTGAGCGCGAGGCTGCCGCTGGAGGCGCTGTCGTCGGAGATTTTGCCGCTGCTGGCTGCGATGCGCTTTCTGGAAACGTCTGCCGAACAGGTGCTGAGACCGCGCAAGCTCGGCCGCCGTGGGCTGCCGCTTTGGATGCTCGGCGTTCAGAGTGAAGTTCGTCGCGTTGCCCTTGGCAAAGTTCTCGTCATCGGCCCTTCTAATTACCCTCTTTTTCTGCCTGGCGTGCAGGCGGTGCAGGCGCTTGCGGCCGGCAACGCTGTCATCTGGAAACCGGGGCTCGGCGGTAGAAGGGTCGCAGAAACGTTTGCCGGGATTATGCAGGCCGCAGGCCTGCCGAAGGGATTGCTCCAGGTCACCGATGAATCGGTAGCCGCGGCAGAACAGGCCATCGCGGAGGGCTTAGCGAAAGTTTTCCTGACTGGTTCGGCGTCTTCTGGCCGGGCGCTGCTGCGGCAACTGGCCGAACCGCTTACCCCATGCGTCATTGAGCTTTCGGGATGTGACGCTGTGATCGTTCTGCCTGGGGCGGACCTGGACCGCGTGGTTCGCGCGTTGGCCTTTGGCATGCGCCTGAATGGGTCGTGCACCTGCATGGCACCGCGGCGGCTTTTCTATGTGGGAGCGACGCAGCAGCAGACCAGTCGGCTCGTCGAGAAGCTTGTTTCCGCCTTCCAGGCGATCGCTCCCGTTGCCCTGCCGGACACCACCAGGCAACGGCTTTCCGCTCTGCTGGAGAGTGCTGAAGCAGATGGCGCCCGCATCCACGGCGAACTTGCTACCGGCAACGTCAAACCGATTCTGGTGGAGCACGGCAGCGCGGCAATGACGGTGGCGCAGGAGGACATCTTCGCTCCGGTGATCACGTTGATTGCGGCTGCGGATGCCGAGGCGGTGCTGGCCGCGGAAAAGCTATGCCCCTTCGGGCTGACTGCCTCCCTGTTTGGCAAGGAAGAGGAGTGTCGAACGCTCGCGGATCAGCTTGAAGTCGGTTCCGTCTTCATCAACGACCTGATCTTTCCATCCGCCGACCCGCGCGTGCCGTTTAGTGGGCGACGGCTTAGCGGATTCGGTGCGACGCAGGGGGCTGAGGGACTGCTGGAGATGACCGCCGTGAAGACGGTCTCGGTGCAACGGTCGAAAAAGCTTTCGCACTACGGTGAACCCAAAGCGGCGCAGGCCGGGCTGCTGCTGGCCGTGATTCGATCGATGTACGTGAAGGGTTTTCGACGCCGGCTCGGCGGGATTGTGCAGACCTTTCGCGAAGGACGGCAGCTGAGACGAAGCGGCAACGATTAGTGCCGTCTCGCCCGGGCAGGGAAGCTACGCGGTGAACATTCGCCCGAGGCCTAAAGCTGCCAAGCCTCTGCGGTACGCGATGGAGCTGCGGTCCGCAGGGAAGTGTGCCTCAGCCTGCAGATCCAAGGGCAGGTCCTCAGGATACTGCTGTTCGACGATCGCCTGATCTTCTGCAAAGACTTGGTGATTGAAGTCGAGCGTGGCCTGCAGTGGCGCGTCTTTGTCGAAGTTGCGGCAAATAGGAACAAACAAACGCGTCTTGCGCGCTGAAACGGGGGATGCGGCATTCAGGATGTGCAGCTGCCCGTTCGGAAAGAAGACGGTGAGCTTTGCGGCGAAGGGCAAATAGGTTTCGAAGCGCCGCCTCCACAGAAAGCCTGGCGGATTCAGGTGCTTGAAACCTACGGAATAGTTGCTGACGGTGCTGATGTAGTCCGCGACGAACCCTGCGGATGTCTTCGTCACCTTGTAATCGGGTACCTCCGTGTTGTCGCTCTCGCCGAAGGTTTCGGTGTGGACGAAAGAGAAATGACTGACGTCGAGAAAGCCTTCCATCTGCCTGCCAGCGGAGGCGCTCATCGTTACGCTGTCTGGCAGAACCTGGAGGTAGTCGGGATCGGACCACTCATCCATTGCGGGAGGTGTGGTCGTGTCATCGTCTACAAGCTGGACCCAAACAAGGCCTAAGACTTCCTGGGCGCGAAGCATGTGCAGGCGCAGCCTGGGTGAGATCGCGCCGTTTGGGTGGGCCGGGATGCATGTGCAACGCCCCGTGGGGTCATAACGAAGGCCGTGGTACTTGCAGACGATCTCATCGCCATCCACGTGGCCCAGGCTCATGGGAGCACCACGGTGATAGCAGATGTCTTTCGCAGCCCGCACCGTGCCGTCGCTGACGCGATAGAGCACGACACGCTCATCGAGCAGGCGGGCAGCGTAGGGCGCGGCATGAACCTCATGCGAGAACGCGACGGGGTACCAATGCGGAGCAAGCGCTCGCCAATCCGATTCACTGAAGGTGCAACCCCGCGGCAGATCGACGGCAGGCGTAGTCGCGTTGGTCAAAGGCGCAGCCGCATTCGAGGGAATGCTGAGAGTGGTTGCCATGAACAATTATGTGACATCGATTTCGACGCGTCGAGTCCACATTCTGCGGTGAAGGCCTCCGTAGTGGAAGGGCATGCCCGTCGAAATCGTGCTCTGCCCGACACTTTACAAGCAGAGAGCTAGCCTTTTCGACTGCACCTGCCCGCTTCGCCCTAAGCCGGTTCCTGCGCGAGCATGTCGTCATACGCAGGAAGCGTGAGGAATTCAGTGAAGCGCGGCTTGCGGACCAGATCACGCAGCAGATGCGCCGCGCGTTCATACGCGGCGACGCGTTCCGGAGCAAGCGTAGCGGGGACGCGGGCAAGTTCCCGGTCAAGCAGTGAATCCACTAGCGCCGCCGTGACCAGTTCGCCTGAATCCAGAAGTGCGCCGTGATGCACCCACTGCCAAAGCTGGGCGCGGCTGATCTCCGCCGTTGCGGCATCTTCCATCAGGTTGAAGAGCGGAACGCAACCAATGCCGCGCAGCCACGCTTCCAGGTAGCCGAGCGCGACTGCGACATTCTGCTGCACGCCGGCGAGCGTGATCTGGCCCTCGGGTGGCTGCAACAGGTCTTCGGGTCCCGGATCGAAGCTGTCCAGCTGCCTGCCGATCTGGTTGGGCGCAGGCATGATCCGGTCGAAGACTTCCAAAGCGATCGGAACCAGGCCCGGGTGCGCCACCCATGTGCCGTCGTGACCGTCCGTAGCCTCTCTTTCTTTGTCGGCACGAACCTGCGTCAGCGCCCGCTCGTTCGCTACCGGGTCGTTCTTAATCGGAATCAACGCGCTCATGCCGCCCATCGCACTGGTTCCGCGGCGATGGCACGTCTTGATCGCGAGCTTTGAGTAGCTGCGCATGAAGTGCGTGGTCATCGTTACCTGGGAGCGGTCCGGCAGAAGCATCGCATGATCGGTCGCGAATTTTTTGATGAAGCTGAAGATGTAGTCCCACCGGCCGCAGTTCAGCCCGGCGGAATGGTCGCGAAGCTCCCAAAGGATCTCGTCCATTTCGAAGGCGGCAAGAATGGTCTCGATCAGCACCGTGCCGCGGATGGTGCCTTTCGGCAGATCAAGCCTCTCTTCTGCAAAGGTGAAGACATCGTTCCAGAGACGCGCTTCCAGATGGCTTTCCATCTTGGGCAGATAGAAGTACGCGCCCGACGAACGGCTTAGCAGCTCCTTCGCGTTGTGAAACAGGTACAGGCCGAAGTCGAACAGTGAGCCGGAGATTGCCTCGCCGTCAGCGGTAGCGTGGCGCTCTTCGAGGTGCCAACCTCGAGGCCGCACAAACAGCACTGCCGGCTTGTCTGAAAGCCGGTAATCCTTGCCCGTATTCGGATCGGAAAACGTGATGGTTCGCCGGACCGCATCGCGCAGATTGATCTGACCTTCCAGCAGGTTGTCCCACGTGGGCGTGGTTGAATCCTCAAAATCTGCCATGAAGACGCGTGCGCCGCTGTTGAGCGCGTTAATGATCATCTTGCGGTCCACCGGCCCAGTGATCTCCACGCGGCGATCCTGCAGGTCCGCAGGCAAGGGAGCGACGGTCCATGCGGACTCGCGAATCTGGCGTGTTTCGGTCAAAAAATCCGGCCGCTCGCCATTGTCCAGCCGAACAAGTCTTTCCGCACGCGCTACCAGCAGCTCCTTACGCCGTGCACCGAACCGCTTGTGCAACTCACCCAGGAAAGCGATCGCTTCTGAAGTAAGCATCTCGCTGTGTCGCTCGGCGATCGGCTTCGCGAACGCAAGATGGCTGCCCTGAGATGCCATGTGTAGCTCCTTTCGGGGAAAGTACGAAACGCCCCGTAGGTAAGAAAATACGCGGAGATCCCGGATGCTGTTGTCGGGCCGCTCGAACGCGGCAACCCGGCGCACGCTCGAATACAGGAAGATGCAGGGAACGGATCGTAAGCAAGCAGCGGGTCGCACCCGGCCCGTTCAAAAATGCAGGTAGTGCGTGTAAAGCAGCGCAATGCCGCCGACCAGGGCGGCAAGTAAGATGCTGTGTTTCAGCATCATCCGAAACAGGCGCGATTGATCCGTGTTGTCTATGCCAGTGGCCGCGGCCGCGACCACGATGGTCTGCAGACTGATCATCTTACCTACGACGCCGCCCGAGGAGTTCGCCGCCGCCATCAGAACGGGGCTGAGGCCAAGGCGCTCTGCCGTAACAACCTGCAGGCTGCCAAACAGCGCGTTCGCCGATGTGTCGGAGCCGGTCAGGAAGACGCCGAGCCAGCCCACGATCGCGCTGAAGAATGGAAAAAGGCGGCCGCTTGCCGCGAATGCCAGACCGAGCGTTGCCGTTGCACCCGAGTAGTTCATCAGGAACGCCATTGCCAGTACCGAGACGACGGTGGTCGCTGGCAGCACTAGCTGCTTCGCCGTCGCGGCAAGCACACCGGCGAAGGTGCGCGCGGGAATACGCAGGAGGAATGCGCTGCAGATCGCCGCACCCATGCAAGACGTGCCCGATGCCGCAAGCAGGTTCAGCACGAACGGCGCATGGTACGGCTGCTTGTGCGCGGCCACTGGCGCCACGCGGTAGATGTGGTCATGCAGCATCGGCCAGTTCACGTTGAACGTACCCGCGGCAAGCAGGTGCTGCACCGGTCTCATGCTCCACAGCAGAACGAATACAACCAGAAAGGCATACGGCATCCATGCGATTACGACCTCGCGCGTGTTCGAGGCAGCCGGCTCCTCTGTTTTGGGAGAGGATGCGACCGCACTTCCGCTACCCCGGAAAATGGTGTCCATGTCTCGGGTCATCGGACTAGCCTTGCGCATCCGGCAGACCATGAAGAGCGCAAGCATCGCGAAGATCGACGCGAGAATATCCGTGAGCGCCGGACCGGCGTAGGTTCCCACGACGAACTGCGTGCCTCCAAAGATCAGGCCGGTGGTGATGCAGGGCACCAGCGAGCATCGCAGTGCGCGCCAACCGCCCATGGCGGCGATCATGTACGCCGGCATGATCAACGCGACCGGCGCGCAAAGAGCAGCAACGGCCGCGCTCAGCTTCAACAGCGGCAAACCGGTCGTTGCCGCGAGTGTAAGCAGAGGTGTGCCGATGGAGCCGAAGGCGACGGGCGCCGTGTTTGCCAGCAGGCAGATGGCAGCGGCGCGAAACGGTGAAAAGCCGAGACCGGCCATCATCGCGGACGCAATTGCAACCGGCGTGCCGAAGCCGGCCGCGCCCTCGATAAATGCGCCGAAGGCAAACGCGATCAGCAACGCCTGCGAAGGCGCGTCTTTCGTAAGCTGGCCGATGGAGGCGCGGATCAGGGCAAACTTGCCCGCGACGGTCGTAATGCGAAACAGAGCGATGGCCCAGAACACGATCCAGCAGATAGGAAACAGCCCGAACGCCGCGCCGTATCCGGCGGCACTGATCGCCAGGACCGCGGGCATGCCAAAGCACAGCAGAGCGACCAAGAAGCTGACTGCGAGGCCCCAGATGCCCGCAATCCATGCAGCCTTGCGCAGAGCCCCCAAAGTCAGCAGCACGGTCAGGATCGGCAGTGACGCGATGAGGGCGGAGACCGCGATCCCTTGCCCAAACAAGTAGTACGTCTGTTGCCAGATCACTTCATTCTTCCTCGCCGGTTCGCGTGGGGGCGGCTTCTGAGCAGCGCTCCAATGCACATCGATGCCGGCCGTCCGCGAGGGCTTCGGGTGGACGGTGGCATCTCTACGGTACAGTGGTCGCGAGGATTTCGACCGTGCTCCTCCGTCTTTTACCGCATCGATTTTCAGCGCTCGTGTGTCTCGTGATAGGAACCGCAGGAGCCGCGCAGCAAGCGGCCATGCGCACGCTGCTCGTCGGCGCCGACCGGCGACCGGCGCAGTCCCTGGATGGTGAGTGGCACTACCTTGTGGAGCAGCCGCCCGCGCGCGAGCTGTACGACGATAAGGGCAACATTCGCGACAACGGCTACGCTCTCAACACGCACCCCAATATCAGCAGCGGTCCGCATAACTCCGAATACGACTTCAGCACGGCGCCTACGCTCAGGGTTCCGGGCGATTGGAACACGCAAGATCCCACGCTGCTGCGCTTTGAAGGTGTGGTCTGGTACCAGCGCGACTTTGACTTCGCGCCGCAGCCGGGCGCGCGTACCTTCTTCCATGTGGGTGCGGCCAATTACAAGGCTGTGATCTGGATAAATGGCAAGCGCCTTTGCGAGCACGAGGGCGGCTTCACCCCCTTTGACTGTGACGCCACGGCGCTAATACATTCTGGCAGTAACTTCGTCGTGGCAGCCGTCGACTCCACACGCCACCAGGACGACATCCCATCGCTGCTCTATGACTTCTACGACTACGGCGGCCTGACCCGCGACGTTTCGCTCATCACGGTGCCGGCGCAATTTATCGACGACTACCGAGTGCAACTGCTGCATCGCGGCACGTTCGCCCAGGACACCGCCGCTGCCCGCACGATCGCCGGCTATGTCCACGTGGAAGGCGCATCCGCCGGCACAGAGGTCAGCGTCAGCATTCCCGAGGCTGGCGTAAGCGTCACCGTGGCCACCGACAGCAGCGGTCGCGCCGCGTTTCAGGCTGAAGCCAGGCGCCTGGAACTTTGGTCTACCACCGATCCGAAGTTGTACACGGTACAGCTTCGAGCCGGTGCCGACACCCTTACCGACCAGATCGGCTTTCGCGATGTTCGTGTGGACGGCACACGCATTCTGCTGAACGGCAAGCCCGTCGCCCTGCTCGGCGCGAACATGCACGCCGAGGCGCCGGTGCGCGGTGGCCGCGCTTACAGCGACGCCGACGTCGACAACATCGTCAAGATGCTGCACGACATTCACGCCAACTACGTACGCCTCTGCCACTACCCGCACGACGAACGAATGACTCGCGCCACAGACCGCGAAGGCATTGCCGTCTGGTCTGAGATCCCGCTCTGGCAACGCATCTCGTTCGACAAGCCTGAGGTTTACGCCAAAGCCGTTACCATGCTGCACGAGATGATTCGCCGCGATCAAAACAAAGCGTCGGTCCTTTTCTGGTCCGTTTCCAACGAAACACCGAACACCCCCGACCGCACCCGGTTCCTCACCGACCTGGCCAATGAGGCGCGCCATACCGACCCCACGCGCCTCATCACCAGCGCGCTTATCGGGCCACGCGTGAGCGAAGACCGCATCGTGCAGGACGACCCGCTCATCCCCGCGCTCGATGTCGTCGGTCAAAACCAATACATCGGCTGGTATGAGGGGAAGGCCGAGGACGCCGACCGCAAGACCTGGGTTCTGCCGCAGAAGCCCTTCATCATGTCAGAGTTCGGTGCAGAGGCTACCTTTGGCGACCACGGCAGCACGCACGATCGCTGGACGGAAGAGCAGCAGAGCAACGTGCTCGAACACCAGTTCGCCATGATCCGCCGCATACCCCAGATGCGTGGCGTCACTCCCTGGGTTCTCATGGACTTCCGCTCCTCCACACGCAACATTCCAAAACTGCAGGACGGGTATAACCGAAAGGGCCTTTTCTCAGAGAAGATGCAACCGAAGCAGAGCGTTGCAACAGTCCGCAAAGCCTACACGGAGAACCCGCCGGTACAGGCGGAGTAGTGTTCGCTGGTATGCGTTCGCGCGGACGCCGGGAGGGCACTCTGCCCGGGCCAGTTGCGCCGCTTCAGGCGTGGTACTCAGGAGCCCGAGTTCGTGAACGTGCCGAACGGATCGACGAGCGGCATGTGGCGGGGAAGTGCGGCGTTGGTGCAGTGAGTGCTTTGCGATCACGCATGCAAATGCGCAAAACTCTCATGGCATTCAGCGGATCGATGCGGGATACTAGATCTCCGTTGGACCGTACCTGCGCAAGGCAAGCACGCCGTTCAGGCCTCCGAATGCGAAGGAGTTGGACAGCGCCACCGGTCCTTCCAGCTTCTGGTTTTGCTTGAGTACGCCGTTCAAGCCGAGCGCAGGGTCCGCACGTTCGCAACCTGCCGCTGCCGGCGCGGTGCCGTCGCGCAAAGCCAGAGCGGTGGCCAGCAGTTCGATGGCTCCTGACGCTCCCATCGCGTGCCCATGCAGGCTTTTCGTGGAACTGACCGGCAGAGTCGCAGCCCGCTCTCCGAACACCCGCAAGAGCGCCTCAGCTTCGACACGGTCGTTTGCCTCAGTGCCCGTGCCGTGTGCGTTCACATAGGCCACGTCCGTAGGATCAGCTTGCGCATCGCGCAACGCCGTTTGCATGGCCGCTGCCGGTCCACCGGAATGCGGTTGCGTGATGTGGCTTGCGTCGGACGACATGCCGAAGCCGGCGATCTCCGCAAGAATCGGTACACCACGCTCAAGAGCTTCTTCGAGCGGCTCCAGCGTGAACACCGCGGCTCCTTCGCCCAGGGTCATGCCGTCGCGATCAATGGCAAAGGGTCTGCAGCAGGTGGGTGAGACCACGTGCAAGCTGTCCCAGCTCTTCAGGAAACCGTAGGTGAGCGGCGCGTCGTGTCCGCCGGTGACCGCCGCCCGTACCATGCCCGAACGCACCATGTGAAACGCCTGGCCGATCGCGTGTGTCGCCGACGCGCACGCGGTCGAGACCGTGTAGGCCGGTCCTGTCAGGCCGTGCTCAATGCAGACCAGGCTGGTGCCGGCGCTTGCCATCGTGCGGGGCACGGTCAGCGGGTGTACGCGGCCGCCCTTCGTATACAGCTTCGCTGTCTCCAGCTCCTCCGCGGTGCGCCCGCCGGTGGAACATCCGAAGACAACGGCGATGTCTCCTCCCGCATAGCGATCCATCAGGCGTGACGAAGAGATCGCCTGCCGCGCTGAAGCAAGGGCGAATTGCGCCGTACGTTCCGCGATCTGCTTCTGCGCGGCGGACAGCCAATCTGAGGGATGAAACTCCTGCACCCGCGCGACCTTTGTGAAGTGCAGATCGCCTTCTGGCCTATCGTTGAGATCAACGATGCCGCTTCGACCTTGGAAGAGACTGACCGCAAAGGTCGACACATCGTTGCCGATGGCTGTGATGCATCCTGCGCCAGTCAGTACAACACGCTTCACGCCGCACCAGCCGTGCCGCTTCCGCCGCCCGCGCTCTTGGTCAGCAGCGCTCCTTGAACGGCATCCGCAACATCTCTCACAGTCCGGATCTGCTGTAGCTTACTTTCGGCAATCTGGATGCCGTACTGCTCTTCCAGGTCGAAGGAAAGGCTCACACGATCGAGTGAATCGACCGCGATTGAATCCAGAGCCGTATCCAAACCGACCTGTTCCGGAGGCAGGCCCTTTGCTTCCGCAATGCGGCGGATACATTCGTTTTCGATCTCGGTCAAGCTCACCTCCACCGGTAGTCGACGACCTGGCCGGCCTCTCTCAAAGCGCTGTCCGGAATGCGCGTCATGGACGCAACAGTCCTGAGTAGACCCGGAAAGGCGCGCATCACGTGAGATGCCTGCGGTCGTGCGACCAGGAGCTGGGACAGGCCGGTGGCGAACCGCACGCGCGCCGACAAGTGACCGTACAGCCTTCGCTGGTACTCTCCGGCGGTGCTTCCGCGTAGCAAGCACATGGCCGCAAAGGCCCCACTGTGCAGCGCGATCGCAGTGCCGTCACCACACAGGGATGGAATCACGGCCGCCTGATCGCCTACGCGCCACAGCCCGCCCTCCGTCATGCGTTGCACGTGCCCATATGGAATGCGCGAGGCGGCGAGTGGCTTGGGCAGCACCTCGGCCGCACCCTGCAGGCGGCCCTGAAGATGCGTCGACTGTTCGAGCACATACTGCAGCACCGCGCCCCATTGCGAGCCGATCGTGCGCAGCCGGCGCGAATCCACCAGGATGGTCAGGTTTGCCATGCCGCCCTCCACCTGTTGCAGGCCGGTGTAGCCGCCCCGGTAGAACACCAGTTCGACAGCGTGGCCCAAAGCACGAGACTGATCCGCCTTGAGGTGGAAATACATTTTGAAAGCGACAAGATCCGACTGTCTTCCTGCGGGTCGAGGCCACCCGCTTACATCGAGCTTGCCAGTCGCGAGGATGACATTGCTCGCCTGATAGAACCGCCCATCTCTCAACGCCGCAGCCCAACGATCGCCGCGACGCTGCAGCGAAGTGATGTGTGCGTCTCTCACGACCTGCACGCCTTGCGTGGAAGCCTCTCGGAGCAGCGTTTCGTCCAGGGCTTTTCGCGTTAAAGACCATGCCGTAAATGGAAGTGCGCTCTCCTGTTGAAACCGCGGTGTGACAAGCCGTACTGTCCGCACGGGCACAGCACCCAGCGACTGCGGAGAAAGGCCGCTGCGTTCCAGATACACCACTGACTCGCGGCTCAGGAAGTCTCCGCACACTTTGTCATGGCCCTCTTTGGTCTTTTCCAGCAACGTAACCGCGTGGCCCGCGCGGGCAAGCGTCAGCGCAAACATGCTTCCGGCGGGACCACCACCGAGTACCAGCGGAGTTCTGTCGGTGCTCATGATTTCACGCGCGAAACACAGAGACGTGCAGGACGGAAGCTCATCAATTGCACCTGATCGGCAGGAATGCCGGCCTGTGCCAGGTACCTGTTCCAGTCTTCATGACGGAACGCTCTGCGGATCGAAACAGGTCCGTCGTACCGCACAAACCGGTGCCAACGCATCGTTGCCGCCAGCAGCTTGAATCCGTAATAAGGCATGCGCTCGCGGTGCAGGTCATTAATGAACCACCCGCGGGTAGTCACGTCTTCCATCCATCGCACAAAGCGGACGAGTTCGTGATCCGGCAGGTGGTGCGCGAACAGTGAACTGATGACGACATCGATCGGCGCCGAAGGCCGGTATGAGAATGCATCCGCGGTGATCCACTCAATCGTGGAGGCGTTGCGCGTGAACCCTCTGGCAGCGCGTGCCGCATGGGGATTCAGATCGACGCCAGTCAATCGAACCGCAATGCCTTCCTGTCGCGCCCAGTGTTCGATCTGCCGCAGCATGTCTCCGCCGCCAGAACCCAGGTCGACGATGTGAGTGATGCCGCCCTCGGATCGCAGAAGACCTTTCAGCCATTGCAGTGTGGGACGATACCCAAAGGTGAGCCGATTCACCTTAGCAATGTCGCGCAGGCAGTCATGAAAATCCTGATACGTGCAGGGCTCGTCCATCTGCTCTGACAGGTGCGCTCGGTTCTGAAACGTCATCTGTCCTACAGTGTCACAAAGCGCATGGTCTCTGCCGTGAGCCCCGGTCCGAAGGACATGGCGCAACCGTGTTCTCCGGCGGACGAGGTCCGCAGAATCGATTGCAGCACAAACATCACTGTCGCCGACGACATGTTGCCGAAGTCGCGCAGCACCTCCCGCGAGTGACACAAAGCATCCGGAGCCAGTTGAAGCGCGTCCTGGACTGCATCCAGCACGGAACGCCCCCCTGGATGTACGGCCCAGTGTTTTGTTGCTTCCACGGAGCCGAGTTCCGACCGGTGTTCGCGTAAGGCATCGCCAACCGCCAGAGGGACCTGACCGGAGAGCACCATGTCAAAGCCCTGATCGCCGATGTGCCATGTAATCAGGTCCGCGGTGTTCTCGAGCCGCACGGCCCTGAAGCTATCCATGCGAAGGCCGCCGGGCCGGCCGGTGACCAGCGATGCCGCACAACCATCTCCGAAAATCAGAAAAGAGAGAACCCTGGTGAGATCCTGCGTCTCCTGCAGGTGCAGTGTGCAGAGTTCCAGGTTCAGAATCAACACTCCATGCTCCGGCTCGGATCGCACGATGTGCCGAGCCTGCTTCAAGGCATTGATCGCGGCGTAGCACCCCATAAAGCCCAGCATCGTCCGCTCGACGCCAGGGTCAAGCTGCAGGGCGTCGACAATGTCGAAATCCAGGCCAGGCGCGTAGAAGCCGGTGCATGTGGTCACGATCACGTGGCGAATGCTGCTGCGTTCTTCACTGGTGAGCGCAAGCCGTTCCAAGGCACGCCGCATCAGCACTGGAGCGAATCGTTTGTACAGATGCATGCGGTCGGCGGTAGTCGGGAACGACCCCCGGCGATAGAACGCGTATGCATCCACCTCGTCGCCGTCAACCGGTCTGCCTGTGCTCAGTGGGGAAAAGCGTCGTTCGATGCCCGCACGCTCGGCCATGCGCAGCAGCAGAGCGCGGCTGCGAGGGTCTTGCAGCATGTCATGCGCGTATCCGATAAAGGCGTCGTGAACTTCGTGCTCGGGGACCGCGGTCGCGATGCGTGCAAGGTACGCGTCAGGTTTCGTCTGCACAACGCCAACTGTACCAATCAGGAACGCTCGGGGGCTCCAGCCGGATCCGGTAAAACGCGCCATTGCGCGCGAGGAATCCAAGGTCGCGTTCTTACGCGCTCTGTCAAATAAATCTGTTCATAGGCAACACTGGAACGGTTCGGGATTCAACACAAACGCGGGCGGACCTTTTCGGTGAACGCGTGTTCGTCTAAGAACCGCAAGCTCGGAGCCGATAGGCGTGCCGTCTGGCCAACCTCGTGTCTCAACCTGTGCTTCCTATGCCACTAAGGAGCTTGTGCAAATGGCTGAAGTCAACACGCTAGTCAAAACTGTGATCCAGGTACTGAACGATGGTGCTCGTGGATTCGCAGACATCGGAGAACATTTGAAAGATCCGGAAGCAAAGAGCTTCTTCATCAAGGAATCTTCCAACCGCGCCACCTTCGCCAACGAAGTGATCGCAGCGGCAGGTCTATCGGAAGATGTGGGCGGAACCGTGGCGGGCTCGACGCATCGTGTCTGGAGCAATCTGAAAGCCAACCTCGGCGGAGGCGATCACACGCTGCTCGAGACAGCAGAGCAGGGGGAAGACGCCGCGAAGAAGGCCTACCAGGAGGCTCTGGAAAGCAGCGATGTCACTGGTTCGGTGCGGTCCGTATTGCAGAAACAGCAGCCCGCCATCCAGGCATCCCATGATCGGGTGAAAGCCCTCCGCGATTCTACAAAGTAAGCGAACTCGGGCAAGGCCGCAGTGCCACGTTGGAAGCGGCCAGTTCCGACTCGGCCCCTGTTCCGAGCATCAAGCAGGACGCAAGCCCGGTCTGTCTCGCATCACGCAGATAGAAGGAAGAGATCAACAGAACAGCACCGGAACGGACCTCGATCCATTGGCGACTGCCGGGCCAGGCTCTGCAGGTGTTTCGCGTAAGCATCGCAGCGTCTAGGCCTGTACGCGGTCACCCTCCATGCGCCGCCGTGAGCCAGGGTGAAGAGGCCCGCTGGGAGCCGCCACCGACCTTTGTCAAGAGACGCCGACAACTCAAGTGGCGAAACTTTGGCACACGGATCTCGTCTACAGGAAAAGTTACTGGTTTAAAACGCAGACCCAAGGAACGGTATGAAACGCTTCGCCTCTGTGCTGCTGGGAATCATCACGGCTGTTTGTTTTTTGATCGCTACCGAGCGCACCGCATGGGGCTATGTAGATCCGGGATCGGGACTACTCGCGTTACAGGGCATAGCGTCTGTCGTCGGTACGGTGGCCTATTATTTTCGGCGTCGCATACGCGCTCTCCTCGGCCGCAAAGTTCCTGTCGGTGCCGCTACCTACGCACCTGACTCTGGTCGCGAATCTAAAAACGCTGCGTGATGACGGACAGCCGTCCCACTTTCCGAGACCCTGCGGGGTCACTGGTACTGAGTGAGCGGCACGCGATACGATCCGTCTATCCCGCTGCCCGGTCCGGTGTTCTGGACTTCCTGCAAACGCCACTTTGCCGAAGGCTGCAGGCGCGCGGGGACATGGTCGAGACCGTGGTGGAGGAAGATGGAGCGGGCCTTCGCCTTTTGCATCCTCGTATTCCGATTCCCACCTATCCGTGGGAATGGACGCCCTCTCAATGGTTGGCTGCTGCGGAACTGACGCTTGCGGTCTGCGAGGAGGCTCTGGGAGAAGGTTGGATCCTGAAGGATGCCACGCCACTCAATATCGTCTTCATTGGAGCGAAGCCAGTACTGGTGGATGTTCTTTCGTTCGAGCCCCTGAAAAGAGGGTCTTCACTGTGGCTTGCCTATGGGCAATATGTACGCACATTTCTGCTTCCGCTGATAACGAGGCAAATGTTGGGATGGCCCCTCGCCCTGAGCCTCTTTCGCCGGGACGGGTATGAGCCGACCGAGCTCTTTGCTCTGTTGAGTTGGTCGCAGCGCTTCTCCAGGACCGCATTTTGGCCGATCAGCTTACCCTCGTGGCTGGAAAAACTGAAGAGCGAGCCGGCGAAGAAGGCAGCGCTCGCGAAGTCTGGGGAAGAAGAGAAAGCCCTGCATCTGCTGAAGCGTACGCTGTCCGATCTCCGGCGGCGCACACGACGAGCTTTATCGAAGCGAGTGGTGTCCGTGTGGGGCGAGTACCAGAATCATTTGACCCACTACACGCCCAACCAGAGCGATCGTAAGCAAGCCTGGGTGCGGGAAGTGCTGGATGAAGCCCGTCCAACGCGCCTGCTGGATGTCGGGGCAAACGTCGGCGAATATAGCCTGCTTGCCGCCGGTATGGCGGTCGAGGTTGTAGCGATGGAGCGCGACCCTGTCGCGGCTGAAAAGCTTTTTCGGGCAACTCAACGTTCCGGGCTGCCGGTTACGACGATTCAGGCCGACATCGCGCGGCCTACTCCTGCGGTGGGCTGGGAAAACAGTGAATCCAGCGCTCTTCTCTCCAGGCTGGAAGGCAAGTTCGACATGGTGATGATGCTCGCCGTCATTCATCACCTGCTGCTGCTGGAACAGATCCCGTTGCGGTTGATCGTTGCGCTCTGCTCGCGGCTGACAACGGCTTTTCTGCTGGTGGAATGGGTCCCCGTGGCAGACCCGATGTTTCAGCGCCTCATGCGTGGGCGCGAAGACTTGTATGGTGGTCTGAGTGAGGAAGACCTTCTCGATGCATGCAGAGGCACGTTCCATCTTGTGAAGCGTGAGCCGCTCGAAAACGGACGCATTCTCCTGCTCTTGAGCAAGTAACGGCCATGAAGGCGAAGATGTTGAAGACGCTATGTCAATCGATTGGCCTGGCGTCCCTCATTCTTGTGGTGAATTACGGCGAGCTTCTCGGCGGCGGCTCTGATATTCGCATGCACGTGCCATATTCCCTTCGTGGCATCGTCTTTGCTCAGATCGCGGACATCCTCGTTGTCGGGATCCTCATCTTTGCCGTTCTGGCGCTTCTCAAGCGAACGCGTTTTTTCAATGGGGCCAGGTTCTTGCTTGCCTTGCTGGCGCCGTGCTACCTGCTTGAGCGCATGCAGTCCCTCATGCCCTTCATTGTGGAGGATGGGATCATTCCTGTGTTTTGCATGCTCTGGGCTGCGCTCCTCCTTCTGCTTCTGCTCAAGTTCCCAAGGTGGTATCGGCAACTGATTCGCGCGGGCAATGGCATGGGTGTGTTCCTGGCGATATTTGCGGCGATCAGCATGGCCCAACTGCTTTGGGTCGCTTCCTGGAAGCCCGGACCGCAACAAAACGCGGCAGCATGGCAAACCGGATCGCAACCACCTCGCAAGCATCCGTTGCTCGTATGGATCGTCTTCGATGAACTTTCCTACGATCAGATCTTCGAACACCGCGCGAAAGATCTCGCATTGCCGAACTTCGATGCGCTGCGTGCGCAAAGCACCCTCTTCACGAACGTGCAGCCGGTCGGGTACAAGACGGCAAAAATTATTCCTTCTCTCTTCAGCGGTAAGACCGTTGACGATTTCCGCTACAAGTTCGACAACCACTTTCTCGTTCATTACACCAGCGAAGCGGGCTGGCACCCCTTGGATGGTAGCCGCACAATCTTCCGCGATGCCCAGCGACAGGGTTGGCGAACTGCTGTGGTCGGCTGGTACAACCCCTATTGCACGATCTATAGCGATGCAATCGATGCCTGCTACTGGAACAACCTTGACCGCGTCGATGGACCGATGTCACAGAAAAGCAGCTTTCTCCGGAACAGCTACCTTCCTCTCCAGCAACTCCTAAAGGAAAAAATAGAGCCCGCCCGCGCCGAACGCGACGCATGCAACTACGACGTTGCCCAGCGGATCAACACGCATCTCGATCTCCAGCAACATGCGACTCAACTCCTGGAGAGCGATCAGGCAGACTTCGTCTTTCTGCATATGGCCGTCCCTCACAGCCCCAACATCTGGAGCCGGGCTGAGGGGGCGTACGCGCAGCACTGTGGCAGCTCGTACCTGGACAATCTCGCGCTGGCCGATCGCACGCTCGGGGACGTTCTGAAGATTTTGCGCAAATCGCCCCGCTGGAACGACACCACCGTGGTCGTTGAAGGCGACCACGGTTGGCGCATCGACCTTTGGAACTGGCTGCCAGCCTGGACGAATGAGGATAGCGACGCCTCTCGAGAGGTCTTCGACCCGCGGCCAGCCTTGCTCGTGCATCAGGCCGCGCAGACCCAACCAGAGACGGCCACAAAAGCGTGGCCTCTTCTAAATGTGCATGATTTGCTGGAGCAAGTGCTACAAGGGAGACGCTCAATCC
>CAXUEG010000007.1:0-32352 GCA_964249935.1 uncultured Terriglobus sp. | reverse complement strand
CGAGACGGCATTCTTAACACTTCGATTCGATCCGGTCACGGGAGCCATCGTCCGCATGCGAAACAAGCAGACCGGCTCGGAATGGGCAGCGGCCGACCACCCTATCGCGCTGTTCACATACCAGACGCTTTCGTCGGCGGAGTATGCGACCTATCTGAAGCGCTATCTGACGATCGAGACCGAATGGGGTCCGAAGGACTTCGGCAAACCGGGGATCGAAGCCTTTCATCCTGTCGCGCGCGACTGGCACCCGCAGGTGACGGGCTGCTTTGTGTCGAACGATAGCGCGGGTTGCCGCGTGGTCATGGAGATGACCATGACGGATGCCGCCGCAGAGCTGACCGGGAATGTCGCATGGCCGACACGGATGTACGCCGAATACTTTTTACCGGCTTCGGCGCCGCGCATTGACCTTCGCTTCACCACTTTCGGCAAGAGAGCGAATCGACTTCCTGAAGCGTTGTGGCTCACGTTTCATCCTGCGGGAGTTGACGCGGCAACCTGGGAACTGGACAAGGTCGATCAGACGGTGCGTGCCATGGACGTGGTTCGCGGTGGCGGGCGAGCCATGCACGCCGTCAGCGGCGGGGTACGCTGCGCCAGCGGAACGGGACGGCGATTTGCAGTGCAGACGATCGACGCTCCCGTGATTGCCCTGGGACTTCGCTCTCCGCTGAATTTTTCGCTCGACCAGCCGGACCTGAACCAAGGCGCGCACGTGTGCCTGTTCAACAACGGCTGGGGCACGAACTATCCCCAGTGGAGCAGTGGGGACTGGTCGTACCGGCTTCAGATATCCGCCTGAACTCCTCGCGCAACAGTTCTGTCTTTGACAGACAAGATAAGCTTTCCGTTTCGTCGCGGAACGAACGCGGCTGCTCTCCGCGAACCTTCGCTTTGTCCCGTGCACGCTCTGAAGAAATGTTCGGAGCGTACAGCTCCATCGAGAAGGCCCGGACGTGGTGAGCTGCCTGCTTTTAGAAGGCGACGCGCAACGCGAACTGCAGGATACGGGGGTCGTACGAAGAGGTTATCTGGTTTGTAGTAAAGCTCGCCGAACTGAAGGTATTGCTGGGTAGCTGCAAATTGGTGTGATTCAGCGAATTGAAGACCTCAAAGCGGAACACGCCCTTGACGCGCTCGGTAATGGGAAAATTCTTCAGCAAACCCATGTCCAAGGTGGTGTAGTTGGGTCCCCGGTATGCGTTGCGACCGGAGTCACCATAGGTGCCGGACTGTGGTGGCTGCACGAAGGCTGCGGGATTCAAGTATTGATATTGCGTCGCCGCTGTGGAACGCTTGCCCAGGTAAACGGGGACGCCCGGAACGACACTGGCACGCTGGTTCGGAGTTCCCGTGAGTGCGTTGTCCCGACCCGAAAGCACGCTGAAAGGGTATCCGCTCGTGAAGTTGAAGATAGCGGTGTGCTCCCAGCCACCAAGGACTGCCTTGGCGAAATGGTTTGTGATCGGCGCGGGGATCAGCAGGATCGAAGTCACGTTGATCACGTGGCGACGATCGAAATCGGCGGGACCCTTATCGTACTGCGGATCGGTCGGAATCGCGCGCGCACTGCTGAGCGTCTTTGTGTCGGACCAGGTGTCTGTGGCCTTGCCCCACGTGTAATTGGCAAGCAGGGAGACACCCTTTGAAAACGACTTGCGCACGTTGGCCTGCAAGGAGCTGTACTCGCTGGAACCGGATGCCTCCAGGATTGTGCTGGAACCGAGTGCCGGGCCCATGGGACGACGCTGATTCGTGTTCGCGGTGGTAGAGGCGCCAGGGATGTACACCGCCGCGTTCAACTCCCGTGCCACGGGCAGATGCGTTGCAGCGGAACCCGCGTAAGCCAGGCTGAAGATAGTTCCGGCACCCAGGTCCTGCTCAATCTGCACGTTGTAAGCCTGGGTGTAGGCGTTCCGAAGACGCGCACTGTACACGTACTGGCTGGTGTATTGCGGGAAGGTGGAAGCGGACGTGGCTGGCGTGGGATATGGGAACGGGTTCGTCGCTCCTCCGTACGGGTTCAAGTCGGAATTGACCGCCGTTCCGTTCAGCGTGAGCACCGGGGCAAACGGCGCCTGATCGGTTTGATTGTTGGTGGTGATCGTGTTCGGCTGGTCGTAGAAGATGCCGTATCCGATACGCAGGCTTGTCTTGCCGTCTCCGTGAAGATCGTAGGCGAGACCGACGCGCGGACCGAAGTTCAGGTACGACGCGTTGAAGCCACCGTGCGGAATGCCGGGATCGCCTACAAACACGATGCCGATCGGGGCGTGGGGATACAACGTGCTCTGCTGGCCGGGACGATAGGCCGCCAGCTTGTTGTTGAGATCGTAGTAGGGCAGGAACGGCTCATAGCGCATACCGGCGTTGAGGACAAGGCGAGGCGTCGCCTTCCAACTGTCTTCGCCGAATGCAGCCCAGTGGTTGTAGCGCGTGTTCTTGTATTCGCCGGCACCCTGCAGAAACGTGGAGAAACGTCCTACCAGAAAATCGGCAAAGGCATTTCCAGTGCTGGTTGCGAGGGTGTTCGCGTTGGGCGTATAGCTTTGTGCCGTATAGGTGTAGACGGGGTTCTGCTGGAAGTTATTGATGTTATCTCCGGTGCCGAAGTAATACTCACCGCCGAAGCTGATCTGGTGACGTCCGACGGTCCACCGCACGGTGTCGATGCCCTGGTACTCATCACGAATGAACGCATTTGTGTCGCCCGTGTAAAGCGTAAAGAAGTTGTTTACGGTGAACTGATATTCGGTCTGTGCCGGGGGCACATAGATGTTTACGCCCAGCGACGGCAGTGATTGCGTGGGATAGACCGGTGTGTTCTTGTAGTAGTTGTGCAAATAGGCGAAGAGTGCCTGATTGAGTAAGTTGGCGCGGAAGACATGCGTGTCGTTCGCGCTGTAGCGGTCGTAAATCCAGTTTCCTGCGTTTTTGTAAGCAAGGTAATTCGTCGGATCCAGAAACGGTTGCGCCGTCTGGTGCGACCGGATGTAATCGCCAAAGAGCGTGTTCTTGCTGCCGAAGTGCTGATCGACGCGAACCAGTGTTTGCAGGTCGGCCGTATTGTTCACGCTCTTGAAGAAGATGGTCTGGCCGCCCTGCGCGTTCACGGGCGTGCCCGCCGGCGCGACAGGGATGTACTGCAGCATGGCGCTCGCAACCGGGGAAATTCCGGTGACGTGATTGCCGGAATAGGTGGCCCGCGCCGGGCTGAACGGAACGAAAAGTGAGGTGTTCAGGCCGGAGAAGTCGCCGTTTCGCAGAGCCGCGCTCGGAACCACGGCGCTGGACGCATTCGGCCGCTGATGCACAAGTGTCTCCTGCAGCGAAACGAAAAAGAAGGTCTTATCGCGGCCGTCGTATGCATGCGGCAGATATACCGGCGCACCTACGGTTCCGCCGAACTGGTGTCTCTTCAGGCCGTCGTCGGTCTTTACGCCGTTGGTGACCGCGGCGAAGTGGTTGGCGGCATTGAACGCGTTGTTGCGGATGTATTCAAAGGCGCTGCCATGCACCTGATTCGTTCCGGATTTCGTGACGGCGTTGACCACGCCGCCCGGCAGCCGGCCGAACTCCGCACTGAAATTATTCGTCTGCACACTGAATTCCTGCAGCGCATCAGGATCGGGAAGGGGCGCGGGAGCATTTACGTAATTGTCGTTGTTGGTCGCACCATCCAGGATGTAGTTGGTTGTGTCGGAACGATTGCCGTTAATGGAAATACCGCTAACGCCTGGATAAGTGTTGCCGCTGGTGACATTGGCGCGTGGATCGCGAACCACGCCCGGTACCAGCAGGATCAGGCTAAGGGGATTGCGCCCGTTCAGCGGCGCATCCTCGATGGTCTGTTCTCCGATCGTCTCCTTCAGCGTGGAACTGGTCGTGTCCACGGTGTTGCTGATGGCGGCAACGGTTACGACCTCCGACGTGTCTCCCACGTTCAGAAGAGCGTCCGCGCGGCTCTGCGCATTCACTTCCACGCGAAGCGCCTGAATGCGGGTGCTCTTGAAGCCGGGCGCGTCTACGACAAGGTCGTACACACCAGGCGGTACCTTCAGCGCGTATGAGCCATCGCTGAGGCCGGAACTGACGATCCGCGCGGCCGTTCCCTCGTTCGTGGCGGTGACCTTGGCTAAGGGAACAATGGCGCCAGACGAATCTTTAGCTGTACCAACGATGCTGGCGTTCAGATCCTGCGCGTGTACCGCGGAGACAGCGAGAGTGGCCGCGCAGAATGCGGCGGAACCAGCAACCAGAATGGAGCGCGAAGAAAGGGACATGCGGCGGACCTCAAGGAAGGTGAAGAGATGATTGCAGGGGAGTCCGCCTGGTTTTCATTTTGACGGGACGTGCCTCACCAAAGTCGTGATGACACTAAGCTCTCTTCGTACCGCATGTCAACAGCAAACATACGTGATGTCGACATAACGTCGCCTTACCTAAATGTAATCGTTTACGCCGCACAAATGTGTCCGGATACCGAGTGTCTCCAGAGCCGAGGCCTTCGCCCAAAGTGCCTTCCGCGCTTCGGCCGCATCCGGAGCATACGCAATGTTGATGTGGTTTGCGCGGTGCCGGGCCATGAACTGATCACGCGAAACGCCATGGAGCACGGCGTGCGTGATCGGCCATTGGTACGTGGTCTCGCGCCAGCGTCGCTCCGTCTCCTCCGCCGGAAGGGTGATCGCATCCGCCAGGCCCAGGTCACAGTGCAGTACGCCTGCTTCCACGAACACTCGGCTCCACACCAGCGGCCCTGGCCGTCCCACGCCTTTGAGGGATCCTCCACCCAAAGGAAAGTACATTGCCGGTTGCCGTTCACTGGACGCGCCGGCATAGCCCCCTACAAAGTGGTTCGCGGGCGCTGCTCCGGAGATTTGCCAAACCCACACAAATTGCTCGCCAACAGAAGTAACGTAGGGCTCGCCCCATCGCACATCGTGCAGCGTAGTCGCAGGATCCAAACCCAGCGCCTTCCACACCCGGTTAGTCACCAACGCGTCCACCCCGGCGCACTCGTCGACCTCGTTGAAATGAACCAGCGGTTCGCCTGCGTAAAGCTCAGCGCCGCTCTCTTCCGCGTAGACCGGTGGACGGTCGGGATTGTTCAATAAGCCCTCCGCCAGGTCCGAGGCGGGTGTCATGTCTTTCAAGCCTTGCTGATACTGGATTCCGATCGCGTCACAACCAAACTCATGTGCGATGCGGACGGCGGAGATGTACATGCGGCACTGCTCGAGTGTTTGCTCGCGAGTGAGCTCCGTCGCCGGGTCCGAGCCGAAGGTGAAACGCATACCGCGGTCCAGCAGCCATTCCAAGACTGCATTGGCCTGCTCGGCTGGCACGGTGCGCATTTTCGCTACTAGCGTCGACTGGCTTAGGCGCTCTTTGTAGATGCCTGCGGCATTCAGCAATTCATCGTCGATGATGGCGTTGTACATGCCCATGCAACCTTCATCGAAGACGCCAAGGATGGCTTTGCGATCGCGAAGCTCGATTGCAACCTGCTGCCCTATTTTTGCCGCCCCGGTTTGTTCGGCAGGCATCGCAAAGTCGTGAACATGACTCAGGTCGTGATGGATGCGGCCAGTTCGTACCCACTGCCGAAGGCCGGTCAAAAAGAAATCGTCTGCAAAGTCTCGACTCCACAGCGTGGAAAACGGAACACCAGCCTTCACCAATGAGCCGTTCAGGTTGAGTAGGCCGACCAGCCCAGGCCACTGGCCGGACCAGTTCGCCACGGTCAGCAGCGGTCCTCGATGCGTGCGCATGCCGGGCAACACGTGGTGCGTATATTGCCAAGCAGCCGTGGCGAACAGCAGCGGCGCCTCCGGAGGAATGGTGGCAAACACGTCCATGCCCATGCGCTGCGATGAGATGAACCCGTGTCCCGAAGCGGGGTCAACAGGAAAGGCCCGGCGCAGCTCCCAACCTTCCGCCGCGAATACCGACGTAAGCGCTCGCTCAACCTGCTGCTGCGCGGGCCAGCATGCCTGATTCGCGGTCAGACGGAGATCGCCGCTGGTGACCAGATAGATGGGGCCCGCGGAACGGACGACGGCAGAGGAGAAATCAGCACCTTGCATGGCGGAGCCTCGCGAAAACAAAGACGTGTGGAGAGGTGGGCGTTATCGGACGGCGATAGTGGATGGTAACCAGCCGCGAAACCAGGAGCGGAACGCCTGCGCCGTAAGCGCCCGCTGTGGGGAGACGGGCTGAGCAAACCGCGCCTGCAGCACGCCGCGTTCCTCAGCGGCCCACTTCAGCCCCCACGGTGTCGGAAAGGAGTTAAGCTCCTCGACAAACTTTTCCAGTTCCGCAGCAAGCGTTGCAAATGCGGGCGTTGTCGTTGGCGCTGCATAAAGGGCGCAGATCATCTCCGGCAGCACACAAGCCACGCCAGATACGACCCCGTCGCACAGGCCACCCTCCAGTGAAGCGGCAAGCACGGCGTCGTTGCCCAGAATGCGGCACGCCTCCGGCTCCTGCGCCGTAAGCGCAGAGACGATTGCAAGCGATCCGCTGGAGTCCTTCACGCCAACCACGTTCGGCACCTGTCGGACCAGGTCGCACACGGTTGCGGCGTCAAGCCCGGTTGCGAATTGCGGCAGGTTGTAGAGGAGGATGGGAAGTCTGGTCCCGGCCGCAATGGTGGAGCAGAATGCGGCAAGGTCATCCTGGCTGTATGAGAAGAAGAAAGGCATTGGCAAGAGCACTCCCTGCACTGCTGCTTCTTCCGCGACCCGCACCAGGGCTTCCGCGCCCGCGGTACCTGCGGCGCCGACACCGCACAAAATCTCTGCGGCAGGCCCGCTCTCCGCACGCACCGCCTCTAGAAGCTCCCGCAGCTGCTCGGGCGTGGTCAGGCAAAATTCTCCGGTAGCACCGTTGATCGCGTAGCGGGTAATACCACGGGCTCGCAGGAAGTGCAGCAACGACCGAAGAGCGGCCAGGTCCAGCGTGCCGTCGGCACGTCGTGGCGTGAGTACTGCTGCGTAGACGCCCTGAAATCGCTTGTTCTTCATGGTGGCTCGCTCGCTCGCTTTCCGGTTTAGCTGCGGGGTATGTCGGTCAGCGCGAGCCGAACGTACTTGATCGTCTTGCGGTTATAGGTATACGTCATCAGCAGGTCGCCATTGGCAGCCTGCACCAAGGCTGGATAGGAGTACTCGCCCGGCGTGTTTTCAAGCGTACGGAACATATGGAAGTGTTCACCATCTGTGCTTACCGCCAGGTTGAGTGGTGTGCGCGCCGTGGTGGAGTCGTTATAGATCAGCACCACGCGACCATCGCGCAGCGATACAGCGTCAATGCCGGAGTTTGGATTCGGAACGTCCAGCGGCCTCGCCTGGGTCCAGGTAAGGCCGTCGTCGGCAGAGTCCGCCACAGTAACTCGCGCCGTCTTGCTGGTGGACCGGGCATACAGGCGCAGGTTCGTCCCGCCTCTTTGTACGACCGAGGGCTGGATGATGCCCTGGATAAATTTCCAATCCGTTGAACCGGGCACATCGGCGGTGCCCGTGTCGCGGCCGTTCCCGTAACCTTGCCGGTCCAGATCTGCCGGTGGAACAATCGGACCGATCTTTGCCCAGGTGGCGCCACCATTTGTGCTGCGCTCGATCCAGACCGCCCAGGTGCGATAGCTTTCGATGGACGAGCCGCTCACGATCGTACCGTCGGTGAGTACCAACGGCTTGGTGCGGATGGGGCCGAGAAGGCCGGCCGGAAGATGCTCCGGCGCCGACCAGGTCCGCCCATCATCGCGGCTGAAGATGCGGCCAGCGCTCCAGGTGGCTGGGGTCGGTCCGAACTTGTAATACATCCACAGGCGCCCATCTTTTGTGTAGAACAGCACCGGGTTGTAGCACGGCGTGCCGGGCTCTCGCACCAGCTCCACCGGAACTGCCCAGCTATCGTTGCCGCGGCGCGCACTCCAGATCGCAACATCCGGCTTGCCCTCCGCCGTGCCGCCGAACCAGGCGGACATCACACTGCCATCGCGCAGCTCCACGACGGTGGAGGCGTGGCTTGACGGAAAGCTGGTGGAACCGATGGCGAAGATGAGTTCAGAAGCGACCTGGGCGCGCGCTACGCACCACGGCAAAAACGTGAGTGAGATGAGGCAGGCAAAGCGAACCGGCAAGAGAAAATGCACTGCGAGGCTCCTGAAGACAGGCCGACTATACACGGTATGTCGCCTTACTGTCGACATTAAGACATGGGCGATGTATAAGAATCTGCATGACGCCGTATCCTGCTTACGCGCGAGCCAGCTGCCCAGTCTTCGCGTGGCCGATGTCTACGCCCGTCGATAACGGTGATACCGTGGAATCGAGCATGAAGCGCCGCCCGGGATCGAAATCTGCTGCAAAACGCGATACATCCGTGCGGGAACGCGCCTACCTGCACATCCAGCAAATGGTCGCGGGCGGGCAGCTTGGTGCCGGCTCTGCGATCTCTGAGCTGCAGCTGGCGAAGGATCTGGGCAGCAGTCGCACGCCGATCCGCGAAGCCATGAACCAACTCGCGGCCGAGGGCCTGCTGGAGCAGGCGCCGGGCGGAGGCATGCTGGTAGCCCAGGTGACGCGTGAAAGCATTATCGAGCTTTATGAGCTCCGGGAGGCCCTTGAGGTTTACGCTGTTGGCCGGGTGGCTACCGTAGCCCTGCAGGCCGATGACCGGAGCCGCCTTCAGACTCTGATCGACGGCATCGCCGCGTTGCAAAAAGAACTGCAGAAATCAAAGGAAAGCGCGCTGAACGAAGCACAGATGCGACGCTTCCTCACATGCGACCTGAACTTTCATGCGTTGCTGATGAGCATGACCCACAACGGGCGATTGCAGAAAATCATCAACGAGACACGACTGCTCATCAGCGTCTTTTCCATTCGCCGTCGTGGCCATGATGTCGCGGCCCTCAAGAGCATTCAGAAATATCATCAAGACATTCTGGACGCCGTGTTAGACCAGGACGCCGCGCGCGCCATGCAGGCCATCTCAGAACACATCCGCGCCAGCCAGCACGAGCGGCTGCAGGAGTACGACTACTGGCGGCGTGAGCATACCCTGAGGCAAACGACCCCCGCTTTCTTCAGCGTCCATCACACCAGCACGGGTCTGTAACCGTGCGCGTCACCACAGTGACTCACCCGGCGTATCGCTGGGCGCTGGTCGGCATGCTTTGGTTCGTCTGCTTCTTCAACTATGCGGACCGGCAGGCAGTGTTTTCTATCTTTCCGCTTTTGCGGAACGAGTTTCACCTATCCACGGTACAGCTCGGCATCGTGGGCTCGTCCTTTATGTGGATGTATGCACTATTCGGCCCTTTCGCAGGCTGGCTCTGCGACCGCGCGCCTCGCAAGGCAATCGTGCTTGGCGCTCTGATCTTCTGGTCACTGGTGACAGCCATGACCGCGGCCACCGGGAGCTACCCACAGCTGGTAGCCTGTCGTGCCTTAGGCGGATTGGGCGAGGCTTTTTACTTTCCTGCGTGCATGTCTCTGATCGCCGATTACCATTCCGCGGCGACACGCTCCCGCGCCATGGCTCTGCACCAATCCAGTGTGTATGCCGGCAGCATCGCCGGAGGTGCTGCCTCCGGCTACCTGGGCCAGGTGTACGGGTGGCGGCCGGCCTTCGTTATCTTTGGTGTACTCGGCATAGGACTCGGTGTCTTGCTCTGGGCCTTTATCCGCGAGCCGGTGCGCGGCGCGGCTGACGATGTCGGAATACTCGAAGCAGCGGAAGATGCCATGCCGGTGGCTGTGCGCATATCTGCATCGACTGCTACGCAGACCGGAACCACAGGCTGGGTCATGCTGTTGCGGGATTTCTTCAGCAACCCGCTCTTCTTAACGTTGATCGCGGTCTTTGTCGGTGCGAATTTTGTGGCGGTCGTCTTTTTAGCCTGGCTTCCGACCTTTCTTTTCGAAAAGTTCCATATGAGTCTTGCGGCAGCGGGCTTCAATGGAACGGCGTTTCTGCAAGTCTCATCGGTAGTCGGCGTTCTTTGCGGCGGACTACTTGCGGACCTCATCGTGAAGCGGAGCACACGACGGAAGAGCCGGAGCCGCATGCTGGTCCAGGCCATCGGCTTGTTGTCCGGTGTGCCTTTTCTGTTTCTGGTGGGGCAAACAAGAGTCGTGCCCGTGCTGCTGACGATGCTGGTGGGATTTGGTTTCTTCAAGGGGCTGTACGACGCGAATCTTTGGGCTTCCCTCTACGACGTGATACCGCTGCGCCGGCGTGGAGCCGCGGTAGGATGGATGAACTCGCTGGGATGGCTGGGCGGCGGCTCTGCACCAGTTCTGATCGCGCTGCTCGCGCACCATTTCGGCATGAGCATCGCCATAAGTGCGACTGCCGGCATTTACCTGCTCTGCGGCGCCGGCCTGTTCGCCGTGGCGGTTCACTGAGCATGAACCGGTGTTATCTCGGATCATAAGTCGGCGATCTACGACTAACGATGCAGATTCCGTAACTCATTCGGCGCTATGCCGGTGATTTGTTCACAGCTATGAGAGGGAGTGAGCGCACCGGCTCCAATGCGGACAATCGAGTTTGCCGGATCCCATGGCAGCACGGCTCCAGCCAGGCGAAATTCGGAAGAATGCCGACATGATCGTTTCTTACTCGGATGACTTCCGACGCCCTAAGTATCGCCCAGTGCCCGTAAGGTGAGAGATTCCCTCAGCTAAGAGTTGCGACATGCAGAGGTCCCCGGCTCGAACCCGGACGTGCCTGCTCTTCCAAGAGATCATGAAGAATTTCTCTACGCGCTCTGTTCAGACACGGACCGCAGCGAACGTTGCCTGACTTCTGCAAAGAGGGGCTCAAGCGGCAGCCTGGAGACGATTAGTATCCCTTTGTCTTCTGCACTCTCGCGGATATAAACATCTACTCCGCAGAGGCACAGGTCCAAACGCTCTGCGACCTGAGCAGTGCTGACCGTATTTACGTCGAGCAGAGGAAAATAAAACCGCTCCTTGCGAAAGCGCTCATCCTGGATGACAGGCAGGAAGAGTTCCTTCCCGCGCTGTAACACGGTGTCGCTACCCACAGAAGTAAACGCCTGGATCTGAACTCCGAGACCGCGCATTGTGCTTGCCGCTTGTGCGCGGGACTCCTCTGCTGTGAGCCGAAACAGTTTGTAAAAAGGCTTTGCGGGCTCATCTCCGCGAAACTCGGCGGCGACCGCGTCCTGCATCGCTTGCTGTGACCAGCTCCGGGGCGGCTCGCGATCGGGCCACACACCAAGGCCGAGCTCGGGCTGCCACAAAGAGCCGTGCTTGCTCACCAGCTCTGCTCCAGTAGCCGGTGCAAGCTTCCACATCTGGAGCAGGACCTCTTGCTGCATTCCGTGATCACCGGTCAAGACGTCGGCCAGCAGATCGAAGAAATGACGAATCACGCCGTACCGGGGCGGCTTGAGCGGGAACTCCCCAAGGGAAAGCAGGACGGCCTGCCACGGCAAAGGTGCGCTTACACCATGTAGCTCCAGTTGTATCTCCCGCCGTTGATTCGGCGACGGAATGTTGTGGACAGTGTGCACCACTATCTCCTGTTTTCTGCTTCGCTGGGCGGCATCGCCGCTAATACGTCGAGCAGATGCTGCCGATACTCTGGTTTTTGAAAGAACAGGACCAGGCCTCTGTCCTTCCTGCTCTCGCCAAGGTAGACGTCGAAGCACTCGAACCAGTTGGCACGTTCCTCGGGTGGGGCGGCGAAGATTGAGGCGCTGTCCAGCAGCGGCAGCACGAAGTCCATCCTGCGCAGTTCCGCGCGGCTGACAAGGTCCGCTGCGAACAGCGTCTTGCTTTGTGCGAGCCAGGACTCCAGACGTGCGGCAGTCCCGCTCACGATCTGCTCCACATCGAACCGTTGCAGCGCCGGGTGCGCCGCACGCAACGCTGGTGTGATGGGCGGGACCGATGTGGCACGCAACATCGGCTTCGGATCCCGGGGCAAAAACAATGCAAGAAAACCACCGTAGCCCAGGAACAGCTCGCGTTGCGGCACAGGCTGCTTGTTGGCAAACCAGAGCAGGTTGCGGCCCAGGCGCCGCTCCGGCATTTCCGGTTCCCGTGTCATGGACGGCGCGCCGTCTTGCGGAAACAGGCTCGCGCCACCGCTCATGAAGCGCCCCAAGCCGGGGTACACGATGCAGTGCTGCTTATATGCATGGTAGGCGTGATGCAACGGCCCACAGATCTCATGCTGCTGCATGAACTGCTCGCAGCGGAGCATTTGCGAGGCAGTCAGCGCTGCCGCAAAGCGCTCCAGAAACAACAGCAGCCATTGCTTTTCCGCGAGCCGCAGCGGGAAGCCGCTGACCGGTAACCAGAAGAGCGATGAGCCGGCGATCGAAGTTTCCGGAGCCATGACCCACGGCGCGAAGGTCGGCGCCTGCGACAGCCGCGGACGCCGGTTTGCGATCTCCAGCGGCTGGGAATGCGCCGGTTCCAAAGATTGGTTCGCCTCTGCTTTGTCCTCAGTAAGCCGGCGCAAGTGCAGGCCCCCAGGGTCCAATTGCCGGCGCAGCTGCCGTCGCCGCGGTTGCGCTGGTTGCGGCCGTTGTCGCGGTTGCGCCCTCCCCCAGAGCTGCTCCGGCAATCGGCACCTCTAAAGCTTCTGCCTCCGGACCGACGAAGACGGAAGCAACCGCGAGACCCACAGCCGATACTCCGACGACAGCGGCACCCACCGGATGTGCCTTGACGGTTGCCCAGGTCTTACTGGCCGCGCCCTCGACCCAATCTTTGGCCTTGCCCGCCTCGTCGCCGATCCAGTTTTTTGCACCGGCAGCTACCCCGGCGGTTGCGGTTAACGCTTCCGTCGTCCACATCAGCGCCTGTGATGCGGTCTCCGGGTTCTCCAGCGCTTCCGTTACGGCCTCATCCTCCAAAGCTTCCTTGACGCCGGAGACGAGTTCTTCCGCCTTCACGTGTAACTTGTCGAAGCTGATGCCGGTAAGACTCAGGTCATTGTCGACGATACCGATCTCCGTCTTCATGGCATACAGGCTGTTGCCGAAGTAGCAGTTCTCATTGATCGTTGCGATGAAGCTGCTTTCCTTGTGCTTCCACTCGAAAGATTCGGGCGCATTGGTGTCGTGCTTGTCAATGAAGTTGTCGGTGCTTTGTCCGATGACCCAGCACTGGCGAGTCTTATTGACGACCCATTCTTCATCTCCCATGGTGGCTTGATTGCGGTCATCCTGGTAGAGAAACTCCGCTTTACCCTTGATGACTTCTGTCTGCTCTCCCGCTACCGACAAGAGGTCGTCTCCTCCGATGATCATGCCTCGATTGCCGGTAATGACCTGGTATGAGTTTCCCCGGATCCGATGCTGTCCATGTCCACCACGTACTGTTGGTATGGCAGACACAGAGTGCAGCGCCCTTGCCTGAATGACCTTGAATGCTGCGTTCGCGTTGTCTTTGTTGGCCCCATCCGGAGTTGAGATCGTTTGGATCACCTTGTTAAAGGTGCCCATGAAGCCCAGCTTCTGCGGAGATTCGTCTTCTACGATGTCCTTACCTTCTTCAGCCATGGATCCCTCCGTACTTTAGGGTTTCGAATATTCTCTGCTTTCACGCAGCTGCGAGCACAACTTCTCGTACTCGGCCTTTGAGCCGACATGCAACATACCGCTTGATGAGTAAGACGGATGATGCAATACATCATGTGTCGGGAAGGTAAAACGGGAGAAATCGATCTTATCTGGTGTGAACTTTCCAGCAACGGTGTGGTAAAGCGCTTGGGGAACCCGCTCCGGATCTTCTCCCACGTGGCCTGAAAGCTGCTGACTTGAATCAATCGAGAGATTGACATCTGAAATCGCGCGCGCAGCCGGCTCATCCGCCACGCAGAGTTCTCCGCTCCCCGTGTATCGCTGCACAAAGGCATCCTGAAGCTTGAGGATCAGAGTGATGGCAGCGGCTTTGCCCGGCAGAGCCTGGCCATCGGCACCTGTGGCTTCAAGTACTCCCACCCACGTACCGGCCGCGGTCCTGCCGTCTGGTGCCCGGAACTGAGCGGCGTAGGTCCCGAACCAACCTCGGTTCAGGAACAGAAAAACTCCAGCCATGAGCAGAAGGACAAGGATCAACCGAACGAAAAAGGAGCCAATCGTTACGCCGGCAAACCCTCTAAAGGGCATAGGTCACCTTTGGGTCAGGAGCATATGTGAGATCATGTGACGACTCGCCCCCCACAGTGTCGTGCGCTTCGGTACCGTCAGGCATAAGTCTCTTCCGCCATTTCTCTTGTTTCCCATGGCCCGATATTGCCGTTGTGAAGAGGAGGAACAGAACGGCGACGCTTTGAAAGAGATGGCCGACTGTTGTCGCCTGAGAAGCCATGGTCATCATCGGACTTACTCCCCTCTGCTTTCTGCCTTACAACGGAATGCATCAACGGATTTTCCCCAGGTTCTTATCAGGCATCGCCGATGTCCTTGGAATAGAACTTGGATTCAATGTGCACGCGGCCATTTGGCGCGTGCAGGATGATGTCTCCGGTAAGCGATTCAAGGGTGATGTTGGTGCGTCCGGTCTGATCGGACTGTTCCGTCATCTTGAGCCGGTTGTTATTCGGTGTAGCGATGACAATCGTTTCCACGCCAGGCTTGTCTGAAATATGGATTCGATTGCCGCTTTTCGTCATCAGCAGCTTTACGTCGTTTGTGGCGATGTCTTCGCCGCGGAAGTCGTTCCGGTACTGGTTATGCATGCCATTCCAGAGCGATCCGATGATGACGGGTCGTTCGGGGTCACCATCCTCGAACACCACCGCGACCTCGTCTCCAACCTCGGGCATGAACATGAAGCCGCGGTCTGGGCCGGCATGGGGGCTGGTGGTGCGAGCCCAATGGGTTGGGCCGTCTTCCTGCCAAAAGAACTGAACCTTCACGCGACCCATCTTTTTGGGGTCGTTGTGGTCAACCACGCGCGCCGGCACCAAACCATGCCAGGTGCGGTTCGGTGGAGGTGTTTGATTACGGTACTGCATCCAGGGCGTACACACGAACGTGTTGCTATAGCCCTGAGGCGTCCAGTGGTGCGTGACACGGGTCAAGCCGTACGTACCCTTGCCATCCAGCGTGCCATTGATGGTGATCGTGTCGCCTGCCTTCAGGTTCTGGTTCTGCGATGTGCCCGAGCCGCTGACCGCGCTGCCCAGGGAGCGCTCGCTTTCAGCTTCTAGCTGGTCGTTGTAGTCGCCCAACGTCATGGCGCGGCTGCGCTGGGGCTCAAAGCCCGACGGCAGCTGCTGCGAGGCGTTCTGCACGGAACCGGCCAGCTGCGAGCCGCCGTCATACAGCTGCGGTGGCTTGTTGACAAGCTGAAACGTATTCGATTGCATCGCGTGGAAGTCGTAATGCGACCCGGAGAAGCTGGGACTCACGCGCTGCCCGCGTAGTCGAAAGCTGGTCAGGCCGCCTTCATCACGCCACTGAACAGCGGCGCCAGGTTGAAAGCTGTCGAAGATCTCTACTCCGCCCTCACACGGCCGCATCCAGGCGCCATGGTCGTCCACGATGCGGTGCAGGAACGAAAAATCGGTCTCTCCGTACTGCACATAATTCAGCGGCTTGGCGTCTGCGGCGTTCACGCTGATGGAAAGCTGGTCACGGCCAGCCATGGTTCCCGCCACATCGGAAAGGCTCTTCTCGGCGTAGTACTGTTTGTGGGCGGTCACGTCCATGCCATAGCTGTCGCTGACCGCGATGAGCGTTGCCGTGTAGCTGCCCCACACTTCGTATTCCAACTCCACTTCGTGTACCGTGCCTGAGAAGTGGATGTGCTCCACCCCGCTGTCGTCCAGCGTCTTGACCTGGACACTCTGGCCAAGCAATTGTTCCACGGGAACCCGCTGGTCCTCGGTGTCGCGGCAGACGATGGTGCACCACCAGTGCGCATTCAGTTCCTGGGTCACCTCCACGGACGACAGAAGCGCATCGCCCAGGGTGCCGTCGCCGATCTGCATCTGTGGAAGCGCCATAAAACCTCTTTCGCGTGTGGCAGGTACTGTCGGCCAGGTTAGGCCATCTCCGTCGCTTCACGCCTGCAGTGGTGGGATGCCGTTCCGGCCATCCGTGTTGAGTCAACTCCTTGTTCCAGTGTTCATCAACGGGTGCGCCCTGTTCGTTTTACTCTGCCTGCTCGGCTAATCAATCTCCACAATGATGCAGCTCGCATTGTCGTGCCCTCCAGCGCCATTGGCCGCGGTCGTCAGATGATGGCAGGCCTGCTCGGGCGTTGAGGAGGCGAGCAGCAGGGAAAGCATCTCGGCGTTCGAAAGTGTCTTGCAGATGCCATCCGTCGCCAGCAGAAAACAGTCGCCGAGTTCCACGGGCAGCACCGTGACGGTCGGCACCACCATATCGGACGCGCCGATCGCCTGGGTGAGCACGCTATCCATGCGGGCCATCTCAGCCGCCGACAGGTCCTGACGTCCTTCGCGCAGCATCTGGCTCAGCTGTGAGTCGTCATCGGTCAGCCGGTGCAGCGAACCGCCGCGCAACAGGTAGGCGCGGCTGTCGCCCACATGCGCGATCCACATGCGGGAGCCGTCGAAGTGGGCGGCGACAATGGTGGTCGCCATGCCGGCATAGAGCGGCTCACGGTGCGCGGCCTGGAAGATGGACCGGTTTGCCGCCTGGATCGCGCGCTGCAGTTCCGATCCGCCACCAGTGCCATCTGCACCATAGGGAAACCGGCTGAGCACACAATCGACGGCGGAGCGGCTGGCCACCTCGCCTGCGGCGCGCCCGCCCACGCCGTCGCAGATGACAAACAGGCCGCGGTCCAGATCGAAGCCGAAGCTGTCTTCATTGATTCGGCGCTGCCTGCCCACGTCGCTCAGCGCCGCGGCTCGGATGCGGATTTCCATGTACCCCTGCCTGCGCGGCGCTAGGCCGTCTTCTTGCCCTTGTCATAGCCGAATCGCAGTTCGACCGTGCCTGCCATCTCGATGCGGGTTCCGCGACGCAGCAGAGCGGCGCTGCCCGGCTTCAAGCGTTCGCCGTCCACGCGGGTGCCATTGGAGCTGTTCAGATCCTGTACGTAGAGCTGCCCGTTGCGCCGCACGATTTCACAGTGAAAACGGGAGACGGCGTGTTCCACGTCGCGCACGACGATGTCGTTTTTCTGACCGCCGTCCTGCGGCACCGCCCCGATCCGGGTCTGGTCTTTGTCGATGCGGAAGCTGCGACCCGCATCGATGCCGCTGGTCACTTCCAGCACGGGGAAACGTTGCAGGCGGCGGCGGCGCAGCCACAACGAGAGCGCGGCAAGCAGGGAAAGAACGCCCACGCCGCTGCCGAGCATCAGCAGCCTGGACCGTTGCGACTGCGCGGCGCCGATGCGGGACCGAAGCTCACGCGCCACTGGATTGCCCGGCATCAGGCGTTCCGCGACCGATAACGCGCCACTTGCCTCAGACAGGTGGCCGCCCAGAAATGCGCTCTGCGCCTTCACCAGGGAAGCGTTTGCCTGCTCCTCATTGGCGCGCTGGGTGTCCTCACCCTTTACCACCTGTGCATCTGCATTCGCCTTCTCCTGCAGCTTGCCTTGCGCTTCCCTGAAGCCTGCCATCGCGTTCGGGTTCGCCGGGTCAAGGCGCATCACCTGCTCGTAAAGATCTTTCTGCTGCTGCGGATCGCTCGATCCAAGCGCCTGGGTCATCAGCGAGGAGACCTGATCCTTCTTGCGCTGGTCTTCCGCTTCCTTTTTGGCCTGATCGTCCGCTTGGCGCTTCAGTGCCTCCGCTGCGGCGCTGTCGCCTGTGTTCGTGGGCTGCGGCGGAGGCGGCACCACAGGTGCGGTGGCAACAACGGGAGCTGCCGGCGCCTTTGGGGAGGCTCCGTACGGCTTGCCGAGTGAGATTAGACTGACGCGGGAAACGTCGACGCTCGGATGGTCGTTGGGCAGCAGCAGCATGACCGTGCCGCCCTGGCTGCGTGCACCGCTCTGTGCGCTGGCACTTTCTGGGCGGGGATCGGTAACGACGCTGGTGATGTTGCCGTTGATCCATGTCTCAATCACACGCCCACCGATGGCCACGGTCTGATCCACTGCAGTGCTGGCTTTGCCGAAGCCCCCTTTGTTCAGCGGCTGCACCGTGCCCGCGTACGGGCCGATGCCGATGTGGTAACCGGTTGCAAACTGCCCGGAGGGATTTCGCAAGGACAGCGAAGTGAGATTGTCGGGCTTTACGTCTCCGTGCACGGCAGCCGTGATCTGGACGATCCCATCTTCCAGAGGTGTCGAGTTCTCAAGCGCGCCAGGGCCGGATTCGCCGTGTATTGCGCCGCCCTTCACCGTCCATTTCGCATCATGCGGCTTTGTCGATCCGCCTGCTGCGCCCAGGCTGAACACCCTCGCGGCATCGTGACCCATGCCGCCTTTCGACTCCGGCGGCCGCGGCACACTCTTCCACCCTCCCAGGTCCGTGCCGTTGAAGGTGCTGTTCAGGTTTAGCGGCTTCAGGTGCAGGTTGCGCACGGTCAGCTGGCCGTCGCTGGTCGCCTCAAACCCAAGATACCCGGCACGAGCTCCCAGATCGGAAGAGGTGCTGCCCGCCGGTTGGCCGTCGACGCGAACACTCACATGGCCATGTGAAACGTCTACCTGCACCTTGTGCCATCCGCCGGAGATGGTCGCCAGCGAAGATTTGCCGAGCGTCTGGATGCCGCCAACGCCATTCTTGGCGCCGTTAAAGTCCAGATCGATGCTCAGACCACCGGTGTTTTCCTTGGAAGCCCACAGGCGAAGCTCCGCTCCCGGAGCTCCATTTTCGGTGTACTCGAACTCCAGGTCGAAGTCGCCAAACGGCACGGCCGTGAGCAGATGACGGCTTCCTGCGCCGCTCGTCGTTAGAGCCCCGGCGGAGGCACTCCACGAACCCTGATTGTTCCAGCCCAGCAGCGACGTTCCGTTGAACAGCGAGAGCGGCGCCTGAGCCAAGACCGGGGTTGCGCAGCCGAGAACCAGGGCGGCGGCCACAACAAGCTGGACGGGTGAGCCAATGATGTTCCCGTGCGCGCGGTGAGGAACGTTTTTCATGCGACCTCCGCGGGTTCAACGCTGGCTGCTGTACCCGGGTGTGCCTGCGCCGAATCGGGACTGGTCCCCTCCATAATGGAGAAGATCAGTTCGCGCGGGGCAGGCTCGACGGCGGAGCCGTCCGAATCTGCTTCCGGGTTACCGGGCGATGGGTCAAGCTCTGGGGTTGCGTCGATCTGGACGGTGCTGCCCGGCGTCGCATCCCCAGAAAGCAGGATCTCCGCCAGCGGCGCAAGCACCTCGCGCTGCATCACGCGGGTCGCGGGCCGGGCGCCATACTCGGGATCGTAGGAAAGCATCGCGAGCAGGTCCGCAGCGGCATCCGTCACGTCGAGGTGAAGGTCGCGATCGTCTTCCAGCTTGCGGCGCAGACCGCGCAAGTGCGTCTCCACAATGCGGCGCAGCTCCGGCATGCCCAGCGGATGGAACGGAATCACCTGCCCGATGCGGTTGTAGAGTTCAGGCCGTAGATTGGCGCGAACTGCGTCCAGGAGGATCGATTCGCGCAGAGCGTCGTCATCGCCCGCTGCCATCGACTCGCGCACGCCAAGGTTTGAGGTAAAGAGCACCACGGTGTTGGTGAAGTCGCAGAAGCGGCCCTTGGCGTCGGTGAGCCGTCCCTCGTCCAACACGCCGAGCAACAAATCCAGGATCGACGGATGCCCCTTCTCAACTTCATCGAACAAGACGATCGAGTATGGTGAGCGTCGAACCTGTTCGGTGAGGAAGCCACCCTCGTCTGATCCGACCAGGCCCGGTCGCGACCCAATCAGGCCGGCGGCGGAAGACGGGTCCTTGTATTCGCCCATATCGATGCGGATGAGCGCGGTCTCTTCGTCAAACAGCGCCTCGGCCAACGCTTTTGCCAGCTCCGTCTTGCCGACGCCTGTCGGTCCGACGAACAGGAACGACGCCGGCGAGCGTTTCAGCTGCAGGTCCGTGCGCATCCGGCGCGCGGCCTCGGATACGGCATGCACGGCTTCCGGTTGACCGTACACGCGTTCGCCCAGCCGGTCTTCCAGGCCAAGCAGACGCTCGCGTTCACTTTCCAGCATGCGGGAGGCGGGCACGCCCGAGCGCTCGGCGATCACCTCCGCAATGTGTTCGGGTCCGACGCGGTCCGCGATCAGCACGGAACCTGCCGCGCTCTCGCGCAGGCTGGCCAGCTTCGCCTCCAGGTCGGCGCGCTGCGCCTCCAGGTGCTGCAGCGAGCTGTAGCGGATTTCCGCGGCGCGGGTAACATCGCCCGCGCCCTCGGCGGCATGCAGCAGGCGGGTGTTTTCCTCGATCGCGCTCGCGGTGCGCGCCAGGTCCGCGCGGGCGGCGCGCTGCTGCTCCCATAACTCGGCATCCGCGGCGACGCGCGGCTCCAGTTCGGCCAATTCCGCCTGCAGCGCCGCAACCTGCCTGGATTGCGCCGCGGTCGGCTTTGGCAACCCGCTAAGCACCTCCAATTCGGCACGCCGCTGCGTCAGGCGACGCTCCTGCTGGTCGAGCGCCGTCGGCCGCGATTCCAGCTGCATGCGGAGCCGAGCGGTAGCGGCATCGATCACGTCGATCGCCTTGTCCGGCAGAAAGCGGTCGCGCATGTAACGCCGCGACAGCTTTACGGCCGCCACCAGCGCTTCATCGGAGAGCTCCACGCCGTGATACGCGACGTAGCGCTCGCGGATGCCGCGCAAAATGTAGAGCATTGCGTCGTCTGACGGCTCGCCCACCTGCACACGCTCAAAGCGGCGTGCCAGCGCACCGTCTTTCTCGATGCGCTCGCGGTACTCGTCGAAGGTGGTGGCGCCCACGCAGCGCAGCTCGCCGCGCGCCAGTGCCGGCTTCAGGATGTTGGCGGCGTCCATGCCGCCTTCCGTCCCGCCAGCGCCGACCAGCTGATGGATTTCGTCCAGAAAGAGGATGATTTCGCCCTTGCGCAGGCGAACCTCGTCGACCACGGCTTTGAGCCGCTCCTCAAACTCGCCCCGGTATTTGGCGCCCGCGACCAGGCCCATCAGGTCCAGCGCGATCACGCGGCAGCGCTTCAGGCTTTCCGGCACGTCCTGCGCGGCGATGCGCTGCGCCAAGCCTTCCACGATCGCGGTCTTGCCGGTGCCGGGATCGCCGACCAGCACGGGGTTCGACTTGGTCTTGCGCAGCAGCGTCTGGATAAGCTGACGGACCTCGTCATCGCGCCCGACCACGGGCATCAGATCGCCTGCTGCCGCGGCAGCGGTCAGGTCGCGGCCGAAGCGGTCCAGCATTCTGGCTCCGCTGGCCAGGTCGCCGTCCGTGGACGCATCCGGCCTGGCAGGGGCAGGTGCGCCCGTTTGCACGGGGGATGCAGCTACCGGCTGCTCCAGGTCTTCTACGGTAAAACCCGCCTTACGGAAGTCCTTGCGCAAATCCCCGTTCCAGGCCTGCGACCCGGTCAAAGCCGCCTCCAGCACATCTACCGGCTCGGCGGAAGGCCGGCCGTGCTGCGCGGCCAGGTCGAACGCTTCGGCCAGCACCGTGCGCAGTGACTGCGACGCGAGCGGGCGGCGTCCGTCCTCGAGCCGCTGTGCCGAAAGCTGGTCCGCGCGCCGCGCAAGCTGATCCAGCAGCGGCGGAAACACCACACCTTTGCGCTCCAACGCAGGCCGCAGCGAACTCGCATCGCCGTCCAGCAAAAGCAGGAGGAGGTGCTCCGGCTGGATCAGCGCCTGCCGCTTGCCTTCAGCCAGCAGCCGCGCGTTCGCCAGCGCGGACTCCATCTCGTCGGAAAGTTTGCTCAGGTCCAGTGCCATCGGTCTCTCTTCGGAGTTACTCCAGCCTGCGACGGCGTGGGCGGTTCGGGTCTTGGTGGTCTGCGGGTGCTCCACCCTCGCGGGGCATCCAAGCGGGCTGCGAGGTCGCGGCAGGCGGTGCGCCGGTACGGTCGTCGGGCACAAACGTGCTGCGGCGCGGACCACTGTCCTGCACTGCCGGCCGCGAGTCCGGAACCTGTGATGGAGTGCCAAAGCCGCGCGGCGGCTCCGGGTAGTTGCCTGCTCGCGTAGAGGCTCCACCGCGTGCCGGTTCGGAAACCGCTGGCCCCGCACTGCTTTCACGATCGATCGTGCGCGCCTCCGGCGTTTCCGTTCGCACACCGCTGTAGAAGCGATGACGCTGAAACAAGAGCGCCGTACGCACCGTGTGGTACGCCGGTACTGTGACGCGCACATCCGTGATCGTCGGCACGTCCGGCGCTTCAAAGTCGAGTTCGATGTTGTACTGCTCATCCAGCTTCACATCCCCGGTCAGGATGTAACTTTCCCGGCGGAAGCCGGAACCCTCATTGATGCGCACCTCCGCACCGATCGACGTGCCGCGCAGCCATGGCGTCGATCGCTCGCCAACCAGGATGAGACGGTAACGGTCGCGGCCTTCCAGCCGCAGGTTCGAAAAGAAAACAGTCATCTCATCCGCCACGCCCTGCACGCGCGAAGCCCGCGCCGCCAGGCGATACAGCTGTTTGCCGCCACGGTCGAAGATAAAGTTCGTGCTCTCGAGCGACGCGCTCTTGCGGAAATCGATGTACTTGCCCTCGAGCGCGCGTTCCAGCCGCTCCAGTCCGCTCAGCGACTGCAGCGCCTTGCGCACCTCCAGGCCAAGGTCCTCATCCAGCTGCAGGGTTCGGCCCACCTGCAACATGTGCTTCTGCACTTCAATCAAGCCGACCAGCTCGCTCTCGCCGGTCTCGCGCAGCGTGTCATAGTACTGCTGCATACCTTCTGCCAGGTCGAAGTAGATGGCAGCCGAGTGCAGCATGCGGCGCACACGCGCGAAGAAGTGCTGCGGTGGCTGCGTCCGATCCAGCAGGGCATACGCGGTGTCCTGCAGCTCCAATACCATCCGCTCGGCGAAGACCATGCTGTCGCGATCGACCTCCGTTTCCAGGCCGCGCTCGGTGAAGATCACCATGAACTCGCGCATGGCGCGGTGCAGCTCGGCGTAACCGGCGGCCAGGCGGTTGGTCGCGTCCAGGATGCGCCTGGTGCCGGCCATCAGCTCCGAATGTGCCGCCACGGTCATTGAGGCGGGAATGAACTGCGGATCTGCCTCAAAGGCCATGCCCGCGGCCGGACGGCGCAGCCGCCCCACCACGATGCTGTGCGCGCGTTCCGTCGCCGTCACCTGCAGCGCAACGCGGTAGCTGGGCACACGCTCCGTGCGCATCTGCGGGTTGAAGTCGTCCACCACGCCATTCCGCTTTTCCTTGCTTCCAAGGTCGACAACAACATAGATGAGCGCCTCGGACACGCCGGCCAGCTCATCGCGTCCATAGCGCACGGAAACCGTGCCCGCGCTCTCCACATCGACCACCGCGCCCGAAGGCGTCACGCCGCGCGCTCGGTCGACCGACACATCCAGGGATTCCGCGGTCTCGTTCAGCGAAACCTCCGGATCGAAGCGCACGGTTCCCAGATCGGCTTCGGCGAGGCGCACGCCGCCACCTACCAGGCCGCTGCCTTGCAGGAGAAAGCGCATGGTCCATCCGTTCAGCGCTTCCAGGTACTGCTCCTGCCGTAGGAAATGATCCGGCGTCAGCAGCATGCCGTGTTCCCAGTTCACTGACCGCAACTGCAGCCCGTCGCGACCAGCGTCGCGTACACCGTCCTGGGCGTGGTTGCGCCCTGCATCGCGTCCGTCCATTCGCCTGTCGACCCGCGCGTCGGTCATTCTTTGCTCCTCTGGCTGCATGGCTCTTCTCAGAGTTGCAGCGCAACCATGACGGGTTGCTCTTGCTCCGTTGCTGCTGTTTCCGCCGGTTGTTCTGCGGCCTTCTCAGGCCCGAGCCATGTGCTCGTTTGCGCCCCGGCCAGCGTGCCGCCCATGTGCGTGTTGATGCCCAACCTGCTGTTCCCCTCGCGCACGCCAAGCTGCGGTGGGCGGTTCCGGTCCAGCACCGACCATCGCACCTCTACCTTGGTGCTGACCGGCACAATCCACTCCAGCAGTTGCCGCAGCAGCGCCCGTCCTTCTGGAGATTCGGCAAAGTATTCGTACCGGTCGATCGAGACAGGCCCAATCTCGATTTCAAGCGACGCAGGCTGTTCCAGCTGGTCGCCCAGCAGCAGATCGATACCAAGCCGCGACGACCTCCAGCCCAGGCCGGAGCACATCCTGTCCGGCAGGTTGGACCAGTTCGGCCGATGCCGGAACTGCTCTACGGGCAGGTCAAGCACCGTTTGCAGCACAAACGCGCAGCCCTGCTGGCTGCAGGAGTACTGCGCTAACTTAGCGACCAGCGTCGCCAGGGTGTACCACAGCCGCCGCGGCCATACCTGCGGGTCGACACCGAACAGTGTGAGCCACCGCGCAGAAGACGCGGGATCGTCCGGGGCTAACCGGAAGAGCGGCGCACCCTCATGGAACCAATGCTTCAGCTTTTCCAGGGGATCATCGACATCTCCCAGCAACTCCCGCGTACCCAGCTCGCGTTCGCCGCCGGAGTCCCACATGCCCACCGGCAGAGCGTGGGCAAAACCGAGCCCGGCGACCTGGAGACGGACCCGTGTATCCGGCAGCAGCGGCGCGCCGGGCGCGGGGGCTTGCCCGACAACTGTTCCGGGCAGGACAGCTTCGCGGCCGGTGCGCTCAATCGAGATGCGCTGCGCGCCCACGCCGAGGGCCTGCAACGTGGCAAGCGCGGAATGAACCGTGTGGTGATGGGAATGTTTGCCGGCCGCCAGCGCAGGCATCAGCGGCACCGTGGCAGAGCGCACGGGCTGCCCAGTGTCCGCCGGTCGTGTCAGCCGTTCCATGCGAACTCCACCGCAAGTTCCAAGCCTTGCACCAGACGAGCCTTTAGCGAGATCTCAATCTGCGATTTCAATGCGGGGAGCTCGACCTCCGGCCGGGTGAACCCGTCGGCGTCCAGCGTCAGCAGCAGACGCTCCACGCGCCGCAAGCCGCCCTCCGCGCCGCGCTCCATCCCGGAAGCGCTATCAGCCTGCAGGATACGGCGATCGATGGCCAGCGCGGCGGTTTTCAGGTCCTGCTTGGTGACGATGCGGCCGCGGGTCAGCAGGGCATCCGCGAAACGGCGCTCCTCACTGGCGATCTGTTCGCAATTCGATCCGCCGGACGCCGCCGTGAGTGGCGCCACGCGCACGCCGGTGAGCGCTGCCGCATTTGCAAAGCCTGAAATGTCGCCGGGGCCAACGCGGTTGCCAAGCTCTCCATTCGTGAGCCACAGCCGAACGTTCGCCGCGGTGTGCGGTGTTCCATCGTCGTGGTGGCCGGGCGTGATGGTCAACCGGCCGTTGTGCAGCTCAAACCGGCCCGCGGTCGCGCTGGCGCTGGGTGTGGCCGCAGCCTCATACAGGTCGTTGGCGGTACTCATCACGGTCAGCGGTGCTACCAGGTGTTCGGGCGTGCCCCCGCTTCGCGTAACCGGAATCGAACTTCCATCGCGCGCAAACTGCACCGTCTGGTTGCGCGCAAAGACGTTGGAGGCCGTCATCGCATGCAGCACAATGCCGCCAATCGCGTGGTGCAGCGCCGGAATGCCCGGCGGCATGGGAATCTTGATCCAGATTCGCGGTTCGCGTAGCACGGTAGCCGCGTCATGATTCAGCAGGCGCGATACTGCCGCCTCCAGGAGACGGGGAATGCGGCACCGGAAGGGCGCATCGGCGTGCATCGCCGGAAACACAAACTGCCGGCCCGCGTAGAAGCCGTCCGGAATGGACGGCAGCGGCGCGTCGAGCATGCTGGTGGTTTCGTTCTCGCCCGTCTGGAAGCGCAGCTGGTACACGCCGGCGTTGCTGCGGTACGGTCGCAGGAGGCCGCTGCCAGTCAGCTCGCCTTCCTCATCGAAGATCCACCACGGCTCGTGACACAGCGCATGCTGCACCGCGTAGGTTCCCGGACCGAGCTCGAAGAAGATGCCGTGCCGGTTAAGCATCTGAGCGGGCAGGTTTTCGATCGCAAGGTACAACGCGGGTTGCGGTCCAAGCGCCACCGGCACCGCCTCCATGGACGGCCGCAGCGCCTGCACGGCATCGCTCATCTCCACGCCCGAAAGCAGGCGCATCGACTGATCCTGGTAGCTGAGGGCAAACGCCAGCCGCGCCTGCGAGATCTCGCACGTGGCGTCCAGGCTGAAGACGATGCGTTCGCCCGCGGGCGTCACCGCATTTAGCTCCGTGCCCGCGCGCAGCACACGCGGCTCGTCCATCTGATTGCTCAGACGGATCGCTGCCTGTGCCGGGGTCGCCAGGTATTGCTGCACCTGCAGACCGCGCATCAGCTCGTGCAGCAGCGACTGCCGCAGCAGTGCAGCATCGCCATACACCTGGTCGATCTGCTGCGCAAAGGTACGAAAGAGCACGGCGAGCAGGGGATCGGTGGTCTCTGCCGTAACGCCGAAATCCTTCACGCGCCGGCGAAAGTCATCGCGCAGCTTGCGGTCAATCTCGAGAACGGTAGGCGTGTGTGCACTCATGCGGCGGGTGTCCTATGTCTCGTACGCAAGCGTAGTGGTCAGGCTTTCCGCCGTGCTCTGGTTTTCCAGGCGAATGGAATACGTGTCCACATCGCGGCTTGCACTCAGCTCGCGCACCACCTCGGCCACCTGGTATTCCTCCATGCCCAGGTCCGCAAGCGAGCGTTGGATGCGTTCGGCGACGAGCCGCGGCAGGTCCGCCCGTTGACGGCCCTCTTCAAACAGGTCGCGCAAACCGAAGTCCGGAGAGGCGCGCCAGGATCCTTGCGGTGTGCGCGCCATCATCTGCAGAAGCGACAGCACGGACGCGGTGCGGTCATTGCGGCGGAGTAAGCCGCTTTCCTGCAAGCGCAATGGAAAAGCAATGGATTGCACGATGCCTTCGCGAGCTTGTGGCCCGGAGCGTTGATTCAGGCAGAGAAGACGGAACAGGGAGGCGCCTGGGTCGCAGGCGCTCCGTCAAAGGAAGTCGCTAGTTGCTCAGCGTGATGTCGGCATAGTTCTGCTGGTTCATCTCCGCCTCCAGGTCGAGGACCAGGATGTGGTTGACGCCGGTGTGATCTTCATCGGACAACTGGTCATCGCTCATGTACGGGTTGAGCGTGTGGAAGCCGCTGATCCAGCCGTTGAAGCTGTACGACGCCAGCGCGTCCTGGTGCGAGTCGTCCTTCCAGAACTCGAGCTTGATCGGCACCACCTTGTCGCGCGTGACCACGTTCGACAGGTTGAACAGGCTGCTCATGGTCGAGAACGGGATATTGGTGTCGTCGTGGAAGTCGACATACGCGCGCATGTTGGTGTGCAGCGATCCCATTTGGGGCATGCCGGCGCGGTCCTTGTCTGTGTTGAAGGCGACCGAGATGGAAAGGCAATCAAACTTGTTTCCATTGATGGTGCAGGTGCTGCGGTAGGGAGCTGCCATGATGAAATCCTTTCTTAGGGAAAAAGTGGCCTGTGCCACGCAATGCGTTTCGGAGGGGGAGAGCGGCCTCCAGGCCGCTGCATCCAGCTTCGTGGTGGCGGGGCTTTAGCCCCGGCTTGTTTGCACCCGGATCAGTTGCTGAGCTGCACATCCTGAAAGTTCGCCTGGTTCAGCGCCGGCTCAATGTCGAGCACAAGCATGTGGTTCAGGCTGGGCGCCGCGCCTTCGGCAAGCGAATCCTCGGTGCTGGTCGAAACGCTGCGTGGCAGGAAGTCGAGTGGGTTCGACGTTTCAAACCGGCGGATCCAGCCGTTGAAGCTGTAGGAGATCAGCGCGTCCTGCTGCGAGTCGTCTTTCCAGAACTCGATTTTGACGGCTTTGATCTTGTCGCGTGTGACCACGTTGGAGAGGTCGAACAGGTGCTTGACCGTGCTGAACGGCAGGTTCGTGTCGTCGTGCAGGTCGGCCCACACACGAATCTTGGTGGCCAGGGATCCCATTTGCGCAACGCCCGCACGATCTTTGGCCGTGTTGAACTTTACGCTGGTGGTAACCGCCTGGAACTTCTGGCCGTCGATCGTGACAGTAGTGCGGTACGGATTTGCCATAAGGAACTCCTTCGGTGTTCTTGATTGCAGGTGAACGGTTTAGTTTTCGCTGGCGGCTCGCGAACGTATCGAGCGGAACAGCGACCTGAACTTCACCGCTGCCGTTTGCAGCGGGTTGAATGCGGTCGGCGTGCGGGTTGAAACTACGGCGGCGGATGTGTCCGGGCCCGTGAGGATGCTGGCTGGCCGCCTCTCTTCTGAAGGGAGCAGGAGTGGGTCCGGGTCCGGGAGGCCCGGAGGAATCACTCCCTGTCCTGGGCTGCCATCCTGTTTGGCCGCGGAGGTAAGCGAATGATCTGCCACTCCATTTCGCTGGGGTGCGGTGCCCAACCGGATGGTGGTGACCCCCGCGCCTCGCAGCCCGGACGAATGTGCTTGCCGGCGTTCCTCCTCAGCGTGCCGCGCTGCGGAGCCGGCCTCCGGACGCGGCGAACGGAAGGTCTCGCGCGCCGATTCCGCCTCGCGCGCCGCCGAACCCGCCCCTGGAACTCCGATGTTGAATCGTAGCTGCGCCATCGAACTCTCCGCTTACTTCTTGGCCGGTTCCTGACGGGCAAACTCGGGAACGTCAATCTTCAGCACAAACGTCTCCGCCGGTCCTGTAGGCATTACGTTCAGGGTGATGTCGCAGATGCCTTGCATGCGTTTGTTTGAATCTTTGTCGACGAACAGGTCGTAACCCAGGATCGTGCCCTGTTCCACCTGCTCGTCGAGCAGACGTTTCAGGGGCGTTTCAATCTGCTGATCCATGAAGTCGCGTGTCAGCACCTGGCCGGCTACCTGCAGGAGGTAGTGGCGGCAGCAGCGTTCCAGGTAGCGCAGAATGCGGTATGACGTGAAGAATTTCAGCACACCGTACGGATCGTCGGCCTGGGTGCGGCAGCCGTAAAAGCACAGGTGGTTGTCGGCGTCGCGGATGATCGGAATCAGCTGCCGCTCCATCGAGAGGTGCTCCATCTGCCCGATCAGAGGCTCGATGCGCGCCTTGGCCGCACCGTTTACGCGGCCAAACCGCGACCCGACGGGTCCCTGCGCCATGCCCTGCGCGTCATCCGCGCGTGCGACGGCCCCGGCGAACACCATGGACGGTGGACCGTACAAACCATCCTGCTGGCCGTCGCCCTTCTCAAACCAGTGTGCCGGCCGCATCTGGAGATAGCCCATCAGACACACGTCCGAAGCTGCCGCGTCCTCAGGCCGCTTCAGGAACTCGTACTTGCCACCGGGGAGGAAGTTGCGTTCCACGTTCTTAAACGAGGTCTCGTCGTCCAGGTCGCCGATCAGCAGCATGCCCCACGTGTTCGCCAACAGCTCCAGCTTCTCGCGAATCGGCTGCGCGTAGTAGCCCGGCACGATCAGGTTGCAGATGTCGTCGCGGAAGTTGAAGTTGTCGTTGCGCTGCACCACAAAGTGCTCCAGCGCGGCGACGCTCATGGAGAAGATGTCCTCCATCGCCTTGGGGTCGCCGTTCAGGATGAACAGCTCCACCGGCTTGCGCACCTTGCCGTCGTTCACCTTGGTGTTCTCAAAGAAGAGCTGCACCTGGCGGTAGGACAGTTCCAAAGGACGAATCTGTTCGAAGATCTGCGCCAGCAGTTCGTCGCGCACGGACTCTGCGCTGTCGATCTGAGTCTGCAGCTTCTTTACCGTCTTGTCGTAGCTGTCGTCCGCGCTGATCAGCTGCTCGAAATTCGTGAGTTGGCTCAGGAACTCCTTCGCCGACTGCGCGGAGAAGATGCTGCTGATGTCGCGCTTCTCATTGGTGAGTCCCGGGTGCAGGTCCGCGAAGATGTCCTGCAGGAGCTCGCGCGCGGCGCTGTTGCCCAGGATCTGCTCGGTGGTGCGGGTTGCGGGTGCGGTCTGTGCCATGGCTTACTTTTCCCCTTCCGCCACGCGCTGAAGCTCACTGCGCAGCTTTCCAAGTGCGTCCACAATCTCTTGCCGTTGCCCCGCATTGCCCCACGCGCGGCGAACCGCGGGCAGCTTCCAGCGGTCCTTCAAGCGATACAGCAGATCGATGTTGGTCTTCAGGTCGGCCAGGTCGTTGCGCAGGAGGTGTGATTCGCCATCCGCGTCCTTGACCTCCTGGCGCTTCTGCAGATTCTCCGGATCGAAGTCCTTGATCGAACGAAAGTCAAAGTCGGCACGGAACTCTGCCTGCTCCGGTCCGGCGTAGCCCTGAAACTTCAGCTTCGGCTGGAACTGGCGAAAGGCATCCGAGAGGTCCTCGACCTTTTTCAGCTCCTCCGTCTCCGAACCGGCTTCCGCGCCAACGCGGTCCAGCGTCATGGGCAGCATGGCCGCCGCGGTGGAGGTGGGAACCTTGCGAACCGCTGCGGTGACACCCTTGCGGACAACTTTGACCAGAGGCATGAGGACACTCCCTTTCAGGAACTGTGTTGCGGGCTAACGATCGACATTGAGGCGGGTTCGCGAGAACTCGCCGCGGGACTGAATCTGGGTCACTTGCGCCGCGGAACGCTGCAGCGGACTGCCGACTGCCTCCGGAGCGAAGCCCTCCGGCAGAGAAGTTGTGGAACGCACCTGCACCCCGGATGCCGCCTTTACGCCCGAGCGCTGCCCGAAGTCGCTCCCCGCCTGCTCGCTGCGCCAGCGCTGCTTGCGATCCGGCATGCCGAGAAGCTCGTCGGCCCAGATGAGGCGCGGCACCCAGAACCACAGCAAAAGCAGCAGAAGCGCGGCAATCGCATACAACAGACCGTGCGTCAGCACCAGCGTCCACCCGGAGTTGACCTCGGGGTGCGTCGCAATCAAGGCGTTGAGTTCGTCGGAGCCGGCCTTGCGAACGAACACAGGCGGCGCCGTTGCGGGAACCAGCAGCCGGAGCGGCTCGCCGCTCAGAACAGAGCCGTCGTCCAGCCGCAGCGTGGGCACCCACGGCTGATCGCGGCCGGCCAGCGTTACCCGGCTGGTCTCGGGCAGCAGCCAGGTCAGCGTCACCGCATGGCTCACGGCAGAGCGCGTCACATGCAATGCATCGAGCAGTTGAGCGGCATCCGCGGCATAGAAAAAACGAGTCGAAAGGTGCTGCAGCGCAGCCGTATCAATCTGCGCGCGATCTCCGAAACCGATGCCGATCGTATCCATGTGGGCGGACTGCACCTGCGCAACTGCCTGTTGCAGACCCAGGTCGCCGTTCAGCAGTTGCGGATCGTCGCCTGCCATCACTTCGTTTTTACCGTCGGTCATCAGGATCAGGTGTGGCTGCACGCCTACAGTCAGACCCTCACGCCGCAATGTTTCCACCTCGGTGTGCAGGGCCTCTTCGCCGGTAAACACCGCCTGGTATAACGCGGTGTTGTTCTTGGGGCCGGGCGCGGGCAGCGCCTTCAACTGCGCCAGGGCGTCGGTCTTGCGCGAGGCATACACGGCACCGCGGATCGTCGAGACCACGTTGTGGCTCTCAAACGGCACGATCGCGACGCGGTCAGAACTCTCCTGCATGCCGTCCAGGAACTGCGCGATCGCGGAGCGCGCCGCCTCAAAGCGCGTCTGGCCGCTGGCGATTTTGTCGTTCATGCTGCCGCTGATATCAACGATCAGCAGCACCACATTGGTGTGGTCGCCCGCATCTGGACCGACACCCGAAGAAGCAAAGAATGGCGTGACCTCGCCTGAGGGTCCGGTCAGCCGGAATGCCGAGGCGAGCCGCGCGGCCGGCGGCAGTTGCACCGGGGCCGGCATTCCCGTTGCCGCAGCCGGAGTGACCACGGCAGACATGCAGGGTGACAGCGCTACCGGCGAGCAGTCCACGAGAGCGGGCTGGGAGACGGTGTGCAGCACGGTAGCCTTTTGCGGAGCGGCAGCGCCCTCCTGAGCCGCGGCGCTGAAAGGGGAGCACAAAGGCAGGCACAGGGCCGTGCAGAGAGCCGCAACCGGCGCGTACCGATCGAGCCGCAGCCGGCGTCTGGATTGAGCAAGTGTCTGCATCACTCGCCCAGCTTTCTGCTGTCGAAGCGGAGAGCCGTGCGGCCGATCAGCACATCGTCCTGTGGCGAGAGCTCCTGGGAAGAAACGACCGTCTTGCCCTTCACGCGCAACACGTACTTCGCGATGCCCTCCGGCCCGCCTGCGTCTGGGTGACGCGCGATGAAGTAGCGTCCTTCCTTTGAGAACACAACCGCATGCCGCGCCGCGATGGAGCTGTCTGGGATACAGATATCTGCGCCCTGCTGAAATTTGCTGCCGCTTTGTGCAGTTTGCGCACTGCCCAGCGTGTAGGACGCCGCGACGCCCAGATCCCAGAGCGTCTTGTTCTTGCCC
>CAXUEG010000006.1:33575-33973 GCA_964249935.1 uncultured Terriglobus sp. | reverse complement strand
CCAGATAACCCAGGCCCGAGTCCACTGCGACCATCTCAGCGGCAACCATTACCAGCCAGGCGATCCCGAAGGCGATGCGCACACTGACAATGATTCTGGGAAGGGCTGCGGGAAAGACGACCTTGTAAAGCAGCTGTGCGTTCGAAAGTCCGAAGTTGCGTCCCACCCGCCGGAACACGAGAGGAAGGGTGGCGACCGCGTCGACGCACGCCACAATCATCGGAAACAGCGCACCGAGGAAGATCAAGAATATCGCCGCATGATCCCCAACGCCGAGAAGAAGAATCGCAATTGGAATCCAGGCGAGCGGACTGATGGGGCGAAGAATCTGCAGCACTGGGTTGAACGTTTTACTCGCGAGGGGATACCAGCCGAGAAAGAGCCCCAGAGGAATGCCA
>CAXUEG010000006.1:30250-33565 GCA_964249935.1 uncultured Terriglobus sp. | reverse complement strand
CGAAGCCAATGACCACACGACGAAGTGAATCAGCAATGTCGGCCCACAGCACATGTCCGTCGAGCAGTCCGGCGATGCCGCGTGCAACTTCGATTGGGGAAGGGAAAATCTTGGTACCGGTCCACCGAACGCTCGCGCCCCATATCAGAACGGTTGCGAGCATGGCGACAACGGGCCAAAAATAGCGCTCCCAAGATGCGGGCGGGCGAGAGAAGCTCATACGTGTTGCGCGATTCCGATCTGTTTAAGAATGCCGTCCCGCAGTTCCAGATAACGGGGTGAACTGATATCGCGGGGGTGCGGTATATCGACATCGACAATTTTCTGGATTGTTGCCGGACGGGCACTCATGACAACAACCCGGTCGGCCAGTTGGATCGCCTCTTCGATGTCGTGCGTCACGAACAGAATGGTCTTTCGCTCTGCCTCCCACACACGGAGCAGTTCCTTTCGCATGGTGAGGCGGGTGATGGAATCGAGAGCGCCGAAAGGTTCGTCCAGCATGAGCATGTCTGGGTTCACGGCAAGAGCACGTGCAACCTCCAACCTCTGCTTCATGCCTCCCGAAAGGGCGGAAGGATAGGACGCTTCAAAGCCGCTGAGACCAACGAGTTCCACATAATGCTGTACCCTCCGTTGCCGTTCTTCGCGGGACAGGCGAGACAGGCCGAACGCAATATTGCCTTCCACGGTAAGCCACGGAAAAACCCCGCGCTCCTGAAAGACAAAGATGCGTTTGGGATCAGGACCTCGGACGATCTCATTACCGATCTCAACGCGGCCTTGCGTGGGCGCTAAGAAGCCGGCCACGATGTTCAGCAGCGTCGACTTACCGCAGCCGGAGGGGCCGAGCAGGCACACGAACTCGCCGTCGTTTACAACGAGATTGATGTTTTCAAGCACCTGCAGAGGATTGCCGTCCTGCTGATACGTCATACCGACGTCAACGGCTTGCAGCGCAGCTTGGGAAGCCTTTGTATCTACCGGAGCAGTCATGTTCTATGCCTCTGCGTATTTCCAACGTGCTGAGCCGACCTGCTCCAGAGTGCGAAGTGCAAAGTCGAGCAGCAATCCAATGATGCCGATCAGCAGCATGCCTGCCAGCACAAGATCGTAACGGTTGCCCGCATTGCGGGCATCGACGATCAGAAATCCGAGTCCCGAGTTGACCGCGATCATTTCAGCCGCGACCACCACGAGCCACGCAACGCCGAGAGTGATGCGCAGACCGACGATCACCTGAGGCAGAATCGCCGGGTATAGGACGCGAACGAAAAGTTGAAACGGGCTCAGTCCGAAGTTTCTTGCCGCGTTCACATAAACCCCGGGAATGCTGCGCACGGCGCTCATCGCTGTGAGAATAAGAGGGAAGAAACTGCCGAGAAAAATAAGAAAAATCGCGGACAGATCCCCTACTCCGAACCAGAGGATGGCAATAGGAATCCACGCGAGCGGAGAGATCGGGCGAAGAAACTGAATCAGCGGATTGAATGCCATCTCGGCCCGGCTGTGCCAGCCGATCAGCATACCTAGCGGAATGGCAAGGAGCGAGGCAAGTCCAAAACCCCACGTCACACGAAAGAGTGAAGCGATTACATATTTAACAAGAAGCCCGTGCCGCAAAAGGTCTGCAATTCCGAGTGCGACGCCCCACGGACCGGGAAGCAAGGCGCCTGGATGGTGCAGGACAAGCATCTGCCAGCCGGCGATGAAGAAGATGATGAGGAGACAAGGAAATATCCAAGCAAACCTGGACGACCCTGCTCGTTCTAAATAAGCTTGATCGCTCACTCAATCTCCACGCGACGGCCCGTGAACCTGTACTGCGCATGTCAGCCCTTGGTCAGGGAACACGCGTTGTTGGGTTATATAGGTGTTGCCACCGTCGAGTATGCAGACTCCCTACTAATTTCGCAAACCATCCGATGGACGACGCTCGCGTAATCCTTTGGGTGGACACGATCGCCTTGGCTCGCAATCATTTCGCCTCAGTGCAAAGGCAAGTCGCAAACAGCGAGTCATGTTTGCTGAATGTGCGCTGCAAGGATGATGACATCCAAAATCAATCTTTCGATTGAGCCGCTGTGTGCGAGTGAGATGCTACGTTGATGTGCATACACACACAACGGAGTGTCCATGCTGTCTGCTCGCACCGTCTCACGCGCATGCGTGCTGTCGAGTCTTCTATTTTCGCTTGGGATCAAAGCCGCTTCCGCAGCTGATTATTTTCAGCGCTGGCAGGCCCGAGCGAGCGCTACGCAGGCCCGTCAGCCGGGTTGGGCGGTGCCAATTTTGGCACCTTTTCCCACGCTCATTCAGGTCTTCCGCGCCGACTTTCTAAGACAGATCACGCCGACAGGTGTACACACCTGGAATCTTGGAAACAGCCGTGGGCTTAACCTGATCCCGTACAAGCGCACTGAGGTCGACATCACCGTGCCGCCCTTCTTTGAACATGGCGATAGGACCGCCGATGGCTTTGGAGATTTCGGTTTTACGGCAAAGTACCGCCTCGCGTCTTCGCCTACGAAGGAAGCAAACTATTCGGCCATGGCGATCCTGGCTGCAACGTTTCCGACCGGGAGTTATAAGAACGGCTCGACTGCTCCGGTACTCACGCCGACCATCTCAGCGGGTAAAGGATGGGGTCGGTTTGACTTCGTTAGCGGCATCAGCAGCGCGCTTCCTGCCAACAACACCGCGACCATTGGCCGCACGCTGGCGACGAACACCTACGCGCAGTGCCATGTTGGCAAATACTTCTGGCCCGAGTTGGAATACAACACTACTACGTGGTACGGAAGTACGAGAGATGGCAAGACCATGGGGTTTCTGACGCCAGGGCTTATGCTCAGCAAGTTTGCGTTCAGTCCGCAGAATCCGCGCGCGCGTTCTTCCGCCGCCTTCGGCTTAGGCTTTCAGACAGCCGTAACCACGTATCGCACTTATAACCATCAGTTGATTTTCACCGGCCGGTACCTTTTATAAAACGGCGCTGACCAATGTAAGCTGCCGGGACGTATGCGAACAGTACGATCGCCAACCTCGCTGGTCCTGCTGGATGCGCTTCGCTTTCGCGAAGCGAGTTCCACTTTCTTTACTCCCGGGCTTGTCTGTCGGTCTGAGCCTTGATTCCAGTTTGCGGACGACCCGCGGCCTGAACAATAGTTGGATGGCACCATGCAGGTAGACGAGCGCGCCGCCGCCTTCGCGAGCCGCTTCTCGAGCCAGTCAAGGGGCGGCGTTTCGAATGAGTGGCCTGAGGCGATCCACGAGGGGTTGACGATCGATCTTGTGATCCGACTGGCCGGTCAG
>CAXUEG010000006.1:15139-30240 GCA_964249935.1 uncultured Terriglobus sp. | reverse complement strand
CCGAGCTTCCGCCGCGTGAGATCGCGGAGGCGTGTGGCAGATGGTGGAGGCGAAATGGACCGAACGTTCGGTAATGTGAAGAAACACATGGGTTCAGCCGCACGCCGCGTTCCGACCCGCGAGGTGCCTCACTGGATCGTGCGTTTTGCCGCGCTTTTCGTTCCGGACCTGAAGACGATCACTCCCGAATTTGGCAACAGCAAGAGCGCCTCCAATGAAAAAGCAAAGCGCGCTTTAGGGTGGGCTCCCCGCAGCAACGAGGAAGCAGTTGTCGCAACCGGGTAAGCCTGGCTGAACTCGGTTTATTGAAAGAAGTAAGCGGACTCCTCCTCCGGCCCGATGCAGTGCCACCAAGGCTCGTTGGAAGGTACTGAAAGACGAAGATCTCGGCAGTGCAAATTAGTGCATCTGCGAGTAAGAGCTGCGGAATGGCTATGCCCTGTAAAGCTCACTGTTTGTGATGCTGCGGAATGTACTCCTTGCTCATCTGCACGTAACCTTCACGCGCGGTCTTCTTGCCGCGTTCCAGATAGAGCGCTTCGTCGCGTGGCTGCCACGTGTCGAGGCCGTCGACATAGCGGTTGTACATGCAAAAAGCTGCGGCGATAAGAACCGTGTCGTGTATCTCGATATCGGTTGCACCTTGCGCACGTGCAGCATCTACGTCCGCTGGTGACACATTCTTGCCGCCTCGCTGCACCTTGGCGGCAATGACCAGCAATGCTTTGAGCTTGTCGGAAATTTCCGCGGCCTGAAAGTCGGCTTTCACGCGCTTGACCAGGTTGTAGTCGTCGTTCAGGCAAGCTGCGGCGATCGCGCCGTGTACGGTCTGGCAGAAGTAGCAGTCGTTCAGGTATGAAACGTAAGTTGCGATGAGCTCGCGGTCGGCCTGCGGTAGCGAGTTGGGTGCGTGTAGCAGTGCTTCTGCGAGTTCGTTCAATGGCTTTGCTGTCTCAGGCCGAAAAGCCATGGCGCTGCGAATACCTTGCAGTCCTTCGGGTAGTTGAATGTGTGGCATGATTTGTCCTCCGCAATTGGGCTGCGAGAAGAGCATAGCGCGGCTCGCGGGTGTTGGCACAGGTGGAATGTTCTCTCCTACTTCAGGTGGAAGACAAGGCGTCGCGCGGTGCATACGATTCGCGTGAACCAAACAACTACAAGCAGACCGTGTCGAACGGCTGCCGTGCCAATCATTCTCTGGAGACCTGAGTGATGCGTTTCGTTCCTCTTTATGCAGTCGCGTGTCTAATTGCAAGTGCGATCCCGAGTTACGCTCAAGTGCCGACGGGTTCCATCGACGGCATTGCGAAAGATGCAAGCGGCGCTCGCGTGCGAGGCGTGCAGGTCACGGCAACGAATGAGAGCCAGGGTGCGATCCGAGAGGGTCGCTCGAATGTCGACGGCTCGTTCAGCCTTTCGAACCTGGCCCCAGGCGCATACACCGTGGTGGTCAACTCGCCGGGCTTCGGAGAAGTGCGTTATCCGCATGTGCAGATCGAAGCGGGCAAGGCAACCACGCTGGATACGACCTTGGCCGCGGCAACAACCTCAAGTGTGGATGTGGAGGCGACAAACGCGCAAGTCGACTTGACGCAGTCGATCATTCAAGGGCAGATCACGTCGTCCACGATCGCGAGTATTCCGCTGAATGGCCGCAATTTTCTTGAGCTCGCGTTTCTCATTCCCGGCAATCGGCCTGCGCCGAACTTCGATCCGACCAAGACGAACACGGTGGAGGTGAGCTCAGCGGGCAGCTTCGGACGCGGTGGCAACATCACGATCGATGGCGGCGACAACAACGATGAAGTCGTCGGAGGAACGCTTGCGAACTTGCCGGAAGACTCGGTCGCCGAGTTTCAGATTGCGACCGCGCGTTTCACCGCAGAGGTGGGCCGCTCCGGCAACAGCATCATCAATATCGTCACGCGCTCGGGCTCAAACAAGCTGCATGGCTCGGCGTTCTTGTACGAGCGCAACCGGCATCTGCAAGATTTGCCGGCGACTTTCGACCGAACGCAACCTGTGCCTCGCTTTGACCGCGAGCAGGTTGGTGGTTCCCTCGGCGGTCCTATCCGGAAAGACAAGGCGTTTTTCTTCTCATCGGTCGAGTTCCGCAATCAGAACGCGGCGCTGCAAACGGGAACGCGCGTCTTCTCGGCGACACCGCCGTACGGCAGCATTATCAATACGTCCGCGTCCGCGCCGTTGCGTGACCTGCTGCTTTCGAATCGCGCGGACTACCACCTGAATGAATCGAACCTGTTCAGCCTGCGGTACAGCTTCAATCGTTCGACGGACACCGCTGAGGCTACTGCCGCGCAGGCAACGCCGCTTTTCACCAGTGCCGAGCGGCAGAATGCGTTGAATCGCTTCAACTCTGCCGTAGCGACCTGGACGCGAGTTCTCGGCCCGAAGCGCACAAACGACTTTGCGGTGCACTTCGATAATTTCTACAACAATCTTCCGCCTTATCCGCAGAACCAGTCGCTGACCAATCCACAACTGAACTTGACCAATGAGCTGATCTTCCCGGATCTGGCGGATGGCGCGAACTACAATCTGCCGCAGGCGACGCACTTGGACCGGATCCAACTACGTGATGGATTCACGGCGCTCCTCGGCCGGCACACGTTGCATGCAGGCGCGGAATTTCAGCATTACCGCGTGTCGGGCCAGATCAATGTGTTCGGCACAGGCACGGTCATCCTGACGTCCGATTTCGGCTTTGCCGACCTGAATGGCGATGGCGTGGTGAACGATCTCGACATCCCGGTAGCCGTTGGCATTCATAGCACTGCGCCAATTGTTCCGGTGCCGATCCCGCGCATCAACAACAACTACACAGGGTTATATGCGCAGGACGACTGGCGTGTGTCGCCACGATTGACCCTGAACCTGGGACTTCGCTGGGAGTACGATTCCGACGCAACGGGGCAGAGCAGCGCGCACGCCCCGTGCGTCAGCGTGACCAGCGTGCCGACCCAACCCTGCACATGGATGGCAAATGTGCTGCCACTGCACAAGGACCCGGATAAGAAGGACTTTGGCCCGCGTGTTGGATTTATCTACGACCCGTTCGGCCGCGGCCGCACCGCGATCCGCGGCGGCTACGGTATCTATTACGACCGCATCACGCTGGAAGCTGGATCCAAAGAATTGGTCCAGAACGATCGCGCACTGACGGTGACGCAATACGGAGGTTCCGCCTGCACCAACCCGAACATTCCCGCGCCCGCAAGTCTTGATCTCTGCTTTGCTCCGGGTTCGCAGTTTGCGGCGGGAAGTCCGACCATTGCGAATGCGTTCAGCGGGCCACACCAGACCGGTGGCGTCGGCATCGTCGCGCTTGGGCCTAACTCGCATCATCCACTCTTCCAGCAGTTCTCCTTTGGCGTGCAGCAGCAGGTGGGCCGCGATTGGACACTGAGCGCGGATGGCCTGCACGTGTTTGGGCAACGTCAGCTGATCGGCAGCCTCTTGCGCAGCACGACGTCCACTTCGCCGTACATTCAGTGCCCGGGTGGCAATCAGCTTTGCACCATTACCGATCCGCTTTCCGGCATTTCCGACAGCGTGACGATCATCGATTCGTCCGCAAAGAGCTGGTATGACGGTCTGTTGGTGAGCGCGGGAAGGCGCGGTGGTCACCTGGGCCGCGTGGGTTACGACCTGAACGTGAGCTACACGCTATCCAAGACGTTCGACTATTCCGATGACGACCAGCTGGAGAACGGCAATAAGGACGAGCAGGTAAACCTCGTAGAGGGGACGTCCGGTCTGCGTAGGGAGAAAGGCTACGCCCTCACGGATGAGCGACATCGCATTACGGTGTACAGCCTGGCGCGCCTGCCCTACGGCTTCTCGCTCGCTCCGCTGTATACCTTTGGATCGGGTGTTCCGGCGGACACGTTCCTGCCAGCTACGGCGAGCGACCTGACAGGGGCTACTGGCTCGCGGTTACCCATTCTTGCGCGCAATTCGCTTGCACGCGAAATCAGGAACAGCGATCAATTGAATGCCGCGATCAATCGGTGGAACGCGCTGCCTGCCTGCCCGGGAGCGTCTCCATGTCTGGCCGGCGGAACGCTCGCCAATGTGCCCGGCGGCATCGACTTCTTTAGCCCATTCAGCTCGTTCGACTTGCGCCTGCGCAAAGATTTCCACTTCCGCGAGGCGATGCAACTAAGCCTGATTGGTGAAAGCTTTAATCTGTTCAACCAGGTAAACGTGCGAGGCTCGGATAACGCGAACTTTGCTGGCCGCAATATCTCGATCAGTCCATACACAGCCACGGCACCCGTGCAGACCAATTTCTATCGCCCCGATGAGGTTGCAGGCGGCTTCTTCGGATCGGGCGGTCCGCGCGCGTTTCAGTTCGCAGTTCGTTTGGAGTTTTGACCATGGCGCTTCCTGAATACGAACGGCTTGCAACGCGAGTGGATTCGCAAACGGTGCGCGCTGCGAATCTTGCGGTCGTGAGCGAAGACTCCGCGTCATCAGAAGTGGAGCGGCTTTATCAACGGTTCCGCGACGACTTCGGGCGTCCGCAGGTGCCCGGCATCCTGCAGTGCTTCGCAACACACCCGCCGTTGCTGGATCACATGCTAGGCCTGGCAAAAGAAATGCTTTTTGTGGATGGTGCCCTGGGCCGGCAGAACAAGGAGATGATCTCCGCGTTTGTGTCGGCTTCCAACCGTTGCGCGTACTGCGCGGACAGTCATGCATACTCATTTCGCATGCAGGGCGGAGCGCAGGAGACGGTTCAGGCAGTGCTCGCATGCGATCTGGATGCGAGTGCCATCACGCCACAGCAGCGGACGCTGCTACGGTTCGCGAGAAAGGTCACGGAGGACTCGCAGGCGATCACGCCGGCGGACATCGATGACTTGCGCGCGGCAGGGTGGAGCGATCTGCAGATTGCAGAGACCATCCATGTGACGGCGCTCTTTGCTACCTTCAACCGCGTCGTGAACGCGTTCGGTCTTCCTTCGCAGGAGTTGTTGCGCGTATATGAAGAGGAGCGAACCCATGGCCGGTGAACACATCTTTCTTGCCGAGATCGAAGCAAGATCACAGCCGGCGCGCATGGCGAAGGTTGGTGATATCCGTGACAAACCTTCGCAGTCGCGGAAAGATCGTGCCGCACATGCCTGAGTCGCTGGCCACGCGCATCAACGACGAGAGCACGCTGCGGTACCCCGGTTGGAGCGTGGCGACTGCTGCCTTCGTGGGCGTCATGACCAGCTTCGCGCCGATCGTGCCCTACACGTTCAGTCTGTTTCTAAATCCATTGCATGCAGCCTTCGGCTGGCGCCGCGCTGCCATCGACGGCACCTTCGCCATCGCGGCGCTCACGGTAGCTTTGATCTCGCCATTCATCGGCATGCTGCTCGATCGCTTTCCGCCTCGCCGCATCATCCTGCCGTCGATCGTGGTGTTTGCGTTGGCCCTGGCTTCGCTCAGCCGGTTGAGCGGCGGCATCGGCCAGTTTTACGCCACATTTTTTATTCTGGGCCTGGTCGCCAACGGTACGGCGCAGTTCGCGTACACACGTACCATTCTCACCTGGTTTCAAAAGCATCGCGGCCTCGCACTGGCTCTGATCCTTACCGGCAGCGGCATGGGGTCCATCCTGATTCCTCCCGCGACGCAGTGGATGATCGGCCACCACGGCTGGCGCAGCGCGTATTTGCTGCTTGGCGGGATCGCCCTGCTTGGTCTGCCATTGACCGCACTTTTGGTCCGCAACCGTCCGGAGCCGGTTCAGCAGAGCGTAGTGCGCGATGCTATACCAGGAATGTCGGTCCGTGCTGCATTCGCAAGCGTGGCCTTTTGGGTGCTCTGCGCTATCACAGTGCTCTCCGCATTCAGCGAAAACGGCCTGGTCACAAATCTTGCAGCCATCCTCACGGATCACGGCGTCACGCCGCAGAGCGCTGCACTTGCGCTCTCTGTGCGGGGTGGCGCCGGTATCGTGGGAAGGCTGTGCGTTGGCTTCCTGATCGACCGCTTTTCACCACAGCGCATCCAGACGATGATTCTGGTGCTCGCAGCGACCGGTACATTGGTCTTCGCCTTCGCGCGTTCTCCCGCCATGGCAATGCTGGGTGCAACGCTTCTCGGCGTCGGTTTGGGCAGCGAAGCGGACGTGCAGCCATACCTGCTCGCGCACTACTTCGGCAGGAAGCATTTCTCTGTACTGTACGGTCTTACCTGGACGGCGTACGCGATTGGCGGCGCGACCGGTCCCATGTTCATTGGTCATCTCTACGACGGGGCAGGCTCCTATCACGTAAGCTTCGTTGTTGACCTTGCTGTTGTAGCATTCGGCGCCGCTGCGGTCAGCTTGCTATTGCGCCGCTCCGATTCTGCAGAGAGGGATTCCGCGCAAGCCGTATTGTTCTCAAACCCGGTTTCACTTGAGGAGTAGTTATGCCGAACATCAATTTGCCTGAAGGTATGCCCGGCATCACTGCCGGCTTCAGCTTTCGACCGGAGACGGCGAAGCCCCTGCGCGAGCTTGCGCACATCCTGCTGCATACATCCGGCAATCACGGTTTCAGCTCGGCGGATCGCGAACTGGTCGCGGCATTCGTCTCGGCGAGGAACACCTGTTACTTCTGTCAGACCAGTCATGGCGCCGCCGCGACCTATCTTTATGATGGCAATCCTCTAGTGGTGAGTGCCGTTTGCAGCGACTACCGCTCAGCCCCAATCTCAAACAAGCTGAAGGCGCTCTTGGCGATCGCCGAGCAGGTGCAAATCGACGGCAAGCGGGTTACAGCAGACCTGGTTCGTCAAGCACAAGCAGAAGGCGCGACGGATCTTGAGATCCACGATACAGTCCTAATCGCTGCAGCCTTTTGTATGTACAACCGCTACGTAGATGGCCTGGCGACAGTGCAACCACGAGATCCATCGATGTATGCCGAGATGGGAAAGCGTATGGCGGAGCAGGGGTATTACAGCAAAGAAGGCGCGTGATGCCAGCATAACCGCTCACAGGGCGATGGGCTTTGGTCTAGTTCTGCTCGTTCTACGCTGCGCAGGCTTGCCTGCAGACGGGCGATCTGCGCAGCGTCTACTCTAACGTGCGCTCTGTGAGTGTCTTGCCGATTGAAGTCGCACCGGCAATCAAGTTAGCGATGGGTGCCGTGCTGGGCCGGAGCGTGAAATGGTTGCGTGCGGTTTTCTTCCGCGCGAGGGTGAATGCAATCTCCGACTCCATCTGCGACCAGGTGCGGTCCCAGGAGGTTTGTGCGAGCTTGCGGCGGACGGCTTCGCGCCATGTGTCCGGTTGCGGCTGCAACGAGGCTTCAACCGCCGCGGCTGAAGCCTCGGGCGTCTCCGCGATCCTCACAAGGCCCTCATCGCCATACTCACGGACGACATCACAGATCGGTGTGGAAACAACGGGTTTGCCGGCCGCCAAGTACTCCGGTGTTTTCGTCGGTGAGATGAAACGAGTCGCCTCATTGAGCGAGAAGGGCAGCAGAGCCACGTCCCATCCGGCCAGATAGCTCGGCAGATCCTCATACTGCTTGGCCCCAAGATAGTGCAGGTTCGGGCCTGCAGGCAGCATTGCCGGATCGATCTTCACCACAGGCCCGATCAGGACGAAGTGTACGTGCGGCAGCAATCGGGCAAGCTCCCGCAGCAGACCTGTATCGAGCCGCTCGTCCAATACACCGTAAAAACCTGCGCGTGGATGCGGGATGCCGGCTTGATCGTCCGGCTCTGCGCTCGCGGCAGAAATCGCCTTCGCTGAAGCGAAGTGGGCGTGGTCGATCGAGCTTGGAAAGGCATGGACATTGCCGTGCCGCTTCCGCTTCGCTTCGTACAGGCTGATACCTCCGGTAAACACGACGTCAGCCATGCGCAGCAATGCTTCTTCTCGAATGCGCAGCGCGGGCGGAGCGCCATGGAAGAGGCTCAACTCATCCATACAGTCGTACACCGTCACCGCTGGACGGAGCGCATGCGTAAACGCGGTCGCCATGGGCGTGTAATACCAGGTTAGGTAGTTGGTAATGCGGGCGTGACGAAGAAATCGACTCAAGAGGCAAGTCTGCGCCTCGGCCGACTGCTTTTCCGTCATGTCCGCACGGAGGTGAGGCCGCAGCACGGTGACATCCCCCTCCTGAATGATTTCGAGCAGGAATCGGGGGATTCCGTCCAGGTCGGTATCTGTGCTGTCCCAGGACATCACGTTCGCCTGCAGCGGCATGGTGGACCCAGTGTGACGGAACGGCTCTTCCCAATAGAAAACACGACGATTGCCGGCTGCCCGCCGAAGCAGGTGTTGGGGCCGTTGCGTCACGAAACGCCAGCGAAGATGGCTGAAGCACAGAAGGTCCATTTCCGGCGTGAGTTGCAAGACTTCGCCGGCCGAGCGTGGAAAAGTATTCAATGATGCCTGCCGAGTAGGTTGGGAGCCGCGCCGCTGCGTTCGCGATCCTGCTGCGCATGGCGGGCTCGATACACATTGGATGCAGAGCTTCGCGTTTCCAGAGGCAGATGTCGGCAGGAAGCTGGCGCGGATAGCGGCCATGTCGTTTTTTGCCGATCAAAACGGACTGCCGTAGAAGCGATGTGTCATTGAATTTACCTTTGCAGCTCAGAGATACGTTGCTGGAAAGGGTGTTTGGCTGGCTGACGGATGGGAAGTGTGTAGCCAGGCAATGACGCCTATCTTCTCTGTGCGTATGGCATCGTCTCGGTATACGCACCAGGGTCGGCATGCGAAAGGCGTGCCTGGATCGGTCCGCCTCGAAGGCATGATCATGAATAGAGGTTCACACCAACCTCGTGAAAACCATTGATTTGCGGGCTCTCCCGTTTGCCGGTGTTTGAACCGAGCTGAGGGCAAGCGTTGTCGAGACGAGGTTCTACCTGTGCCAAGATGAAGTATGGCCAGAAAGGCTGCGAGCGCTTCCAGACGGAAAGAGTCGCTTTCGCGGAGTCGGATTGTCGAAGCGTCGATCAAGCTCCTGGATGCATGCGGAGAAGACGGTCTGACGTTCCGCGCATTATCGGATCAGCTCGCTACCGGGCCCGGCGCAATCTACTGGCATATTGCGGACAAGAGCGATCTGCTGAGCGCGGCCTGCGATGCTCTGGTCGCTCGCGCCATGGAGACGTGCGCAGCCGGTGCCTCGCCGAGAGCGACCGTGCGCGCCCTCGCGCTTGCTATGTTCGACGCGATTGACGCGCACCCCTGGATGGTTTCGGCGCTGGCAGGCCCTGCGGGGCATATGCCGATGGTGCGCATCTTAGAACCTCTGGGCCAACAGGTGCGCGCTCTTGGCGTGCGGCAGAATGCGCAGTGGGCAGTGGTGTCCGCGCTCCTCAGTCACATCCTCGGCGTGGGTGGAAGGAATGCGACAAACGGCCAGCTGGCCCGCGCGCGAGCTCTCGATCGAGATGAATTCCTGGCGAGCGTAGCGAATGCCTGGTCGCAACTTGACCCGCAAGCGTATCCCTTTACGCGCAGCTTAGCCGCGCATGTGCGCACTCATGACGATCGAGTCGATTTTCTAGCCGGAATTAATCTGATCCTGAGAGGGATTGAATCACCAGCGAAGCGTTAAGGCCTTCAGCATGCGCGCGCAACCCTGCCGGCTGCCTCAACATCAGCGGCGGAGCAGAACAAGCGCCAACGAGCCGAACAGCGCTACGCCGCTCATTAGCCAGAAGACGTAGTCCCCGGGATGGCCGCTCTGCCATTGGCGCAGCGGCATAAGGCCATGCTCCATGAGGGGTCCAATGCGTAGCAGGCGTGGCATGCGGCGACGAAAGACCGACGTAAAGGCCAGCGCCAGCGCGACCGCGGCAGTCAGGCAGCCGTGAAGAGCTGCTTCGTTCGTGCCTGCATGGTCGTGTATGGCTTCGCCTGTGCCGGCAACACCGGTGTAAACCGTGTGCAGATAGGCGGGCTGTGCGGCCATCTGCGATGCGGCGTGCTCGAGCACAGGTCGCCAACCGGACCAGAAGGTCAGAGACACGGCGACGGCAATGCAGGTGACCGGCACGGCCAGGTGATACCAGGTGACGCGCGAATCCATCTCCTCGGGAAGTTCACCCACATCGGCGGCTTCGTCAGTCAGAGGTTCGGAGCCCCAACCCAGGAAGACGTGCATGCCCACGCGAAAAACGGCGGCTGCGGTGAGCATGCCGCCTAGTGCGAAGATTAGCGTAACGCCATGCACGGCGCGCTCTGCCGCTACGTCCGTGGCAGCAGCCTCGCCCAGGCTGGTGAGCAGGCCCGGTGCAGCGGCAAGGCCGAACCCGCCGGCAAACCAAAGGATCGCGGCCAGCGGTAAGGGCTTGCCGCGGCCGAAGAGCTCCCGTTCACTGATCGCGCGGCCTTTACGCAGCAGGATGCCACAGCCGAAAAAGAGACTTGCCTTCACCAATGCGTGGCCGAGCAGATAAACGAAGAACGCGGCGAGCGCAAGCGGGCCGCCCAGCGCAAGGGCGAGCAGCATCAGTCCCGCATGGGAGATGGTTGAGAAGGCAAGCATGCGCTTCAGGTGGTGCTCGCTGTAGCACATGATGCCGCCCAGCACGACCGTAAGCGCGGCAACACTAGCAAGTAGGAGCTGCGCCGCACGCAAATGTGCGGCTAGCGATCCCCCGAACAGGACGATGTGTAGGCGCGCAACCGCGTACAGGCCGAGTTCCACCATGATGCCGGAAAACAGAACGCACACCGGCGTGGGCGCAACGGCATGCGCGTCTGGCAGCCAGAGGTGAAATGGAACGATGGCTGCCTTGGTCAGAAAACCGCAGGTGAGCAAGGTAAAGGCGAAGAGCACAAGCGGATCGTGACGCGTGCCGAGCGCAAGTCCGATCTGTGCCATATTCAGCGCGCCGGTGACGGCGTAGAGCATGGCAATCCCGGTCAGCACCATGAAGGCTGCGATCGTATTTGTAACGGCGAAGTTGAACGAGCCTTGCAGAGGAGCGGGCTCAGCCGTCTTCAGGCCGCACAAGGCGAATGCGGCGGTGCTCATCAACTCGAAGAAGACGAACAGGTTGAACAGGTCGGCGGTAAGTGTAAAGCCGCACATGGCCGCCAGAAAGATGAGCAGCAGCGGCTGCATGTGGTTGGCACCTGAGTCGATGCTCTGCCACGAGAAGATCAGCGAGAGCAGCGTCAGGAACGCCGCAAGCGTGGCCAGGCCAACACCGATGGGTTCCGCGACCAGCGCGATGCCGAGCGCCATGGAGCCGCGCGGATACCAGTTCCCGAGCCAGTAGGTCAGCGGCCCGTGCGACACAGCGCGCAGCAGCAACAGGCACACAGCGAGCGTACCCGCCGCGAAACCGATGCCCAGGACGTCTGCAAGCACGCGCGGCAGCCACTTGCGCAGAGCGCCCAGAATGGCCGCGCCCACCAGCGGCAGAGCAACCGGTAAAGCGGGAAGTGTGTTGTTCCAACTCATCCGCGTACCGTGCGCAGGTCACTGGGCGAGACGGACCCGGACCGCTCGTGTGCCTTGACCACCATGGCGAGCAACAGCGCGACGACAACAGCTTCGACGACAACATCCGTGAGCATGAGCGCCTGCACGACAGGATCCACCGTAAGGGTGCGTGGATCGATGTCGGAGAACACGGGCGCTGCGCCCCCTACGCGAAAGCCAATGCCCAGCAACAGCACGTAGGTGGAACTTTGCAGAATGGCAAGGCAAACCACCGCGTGCACAAGGTGTCGGCTGGTGACGATGCCCCACAGTCCGCAGCAGAAGAGCCAGGCTGCGACCAGGTATGGCCAGGCATGAAGCAAGTGCGGCATGGCTAGGCCTCTGGCACCTGACCGGTGATGATTTCGTCCAGGTAGCTATAGATCACTACAAGGAAGGAACACGTGACCTCGACGCCCACTGTCGCGCTGATGAGCGCGATGGTGCCGGACGAGAAGACATCACCGGTGGTGCCGAGTGGCAGGATGTTCGTCAGGAGTGGCACACCCATCAACAGTGGCGCAATACCGATGAGCGCGTAGCCGCCCGCACCCACTGCTTCGATGAGTTCCGCTATTGCATGTGAGGTGATGCGCTTGAAAGCTGGAGTGTTCTCGCTGAGATAGATGAGCACGGGCGCGGTAGCAAGGATCACGCCCGCCTGGAAACCGCCACCGGGCGTGAGCTGGCCGTGCAGGCCGATGTACATGCCGAAGAGAACAGTGACCAGAACGGCGGGTAGCGTGGTCAGGCGGACTGCGGCGCTGAGGCGCAGTGTGTCTGCAACTTTGCCCGCGGGCTTCACGGGGGTGTTCTCTTCGCGCCGCAGCAGCATGGCCACGCCCAGCACGGCGGTGAAGAGGATGAACTCTTCGCCCAGCGTATCGAAGGCACGGTAATCGTAGTTGATGGCGTTGACCGTGTCGGTAGCATGCCGCTCGTACACGGCAAGGTGGGCAATCACATCCCCATAAGGACCGCGGTATGCACCCCATGCCGGCAGGTTCTGCGCACTGTAGGCGTACAGCGCTCCAAAGGCGGCAAGCGGCAGAAAGACCCAGCGCGCGCGTGTTCGGTCAGTCATGGGTGTCTTCCTCCCGCGCGGACTGCGTGGCCAGCTTTCGAAATCGCATGCGAGAGATGGCCAGCATGATCATGAGCGGCAACGCGACGGCGCCAACCACGATCTGCGAAAGCGCGACATCCGGCGCCTGGAAGTAAAAGAACGCCAGTGCCATAACGAGCCCGAAAAAGCCGAGCGCGACCACCTGTTCGGTAACATCACGCGTGCTCACCACGCCCCAGCCGGCGATGGCAACGAGTAACAACAGGGCTGCACCGAACCAGCTCATGGCTCGGGCTCCTCTTCTGCACCGGAGCGCAACCATTCGAAGCTGTCCCCGTCGCGCGGTTCCCAATGCCCAAGCTGTCGAGACCGAAACGCACGTGCGCTGGCGTGCATACCCACGGAGTTCAACGCAATCATGGCCGCCGTGATCAGCAGCATCTTCCATGCAGCGAGACTGTTACCTGTTGCCACGAACATGGCGATGTTGAGCGCGATGCTGCCAGCGGCAGCAGGGATCGTGATGAAGTGAAGGGATTGCGTGGCGTCGCGCATGCGCCACACGCCGACGGTTCCGAGCCAGCAGGCGAGCACCACAAAGCCGAGCAGCACAGCCTGCGCAATGGTTGAGGTGTTCATAGGTGCTTCCCGAGAAAACGCACAAAGACGAATGTGCCGCCGAATGACATGATCGCGAGCGCGAGTGGCAGGTCGATGAATGGCAGGCGCCCGAAGCCGACAGTGAATAGCACCATCGCAAAGATGACGAGGAACGCCGCCATCTCCATGCCGGCGAGGCGGCGTTCCACGCGACCTCGCAGGCACATGTCGGCGCAAGGAAGCAGAGCTGTACTGACGGCCGCGCCAGCGAGGAGCCACAGGTTCATCAAGCTCTTTCCTCTTGTCTCTGAATGCTTGCGGCGGCATCCCCGCCGTTCCCTTCGCGCGTGCCGACCTCCGCGCCGAGTTGCTTGGTCATGCGCGGCACCGAGCTGCGCTGAATCTGATGGAAAAGCATGCGGCTCTGGCGGTAGTCGATGCCGACCACGATGAAGTTTGGGGCAATGCTGGTGTACGCAGTGGCAAGAGCGCGCCGCGTAACCATAAGTGGATCACGTTTGGCTGTCTTGAAGCCGCAGACGCGGAAGATGGATTCGGCGCGAGTTCCCGCAAGGTCTTTCAGAAGCACGAGTGTGATCTCGCCGATGCCGCTGAGGAGATACCACGGTGTGCGCCACAGGGCGAGAGCATCGCTCCACCGCAGATCGAAGCCTTGCAATTGATGCCGGTAGACAATCGTCAGAAACACCATGGTGCACACGATGCTGGTGCCACCTACGATCCACTCGTGTGGCTGCCGGGAGCCAGTGAAGAGCAACCAGAGTCCGGCGACGAGTACCAGCGCGGCCGCAAAGACGAGCGGTCCGCGGGTGCCCCGCTGCACATGGCTTGAGTTGGTGCTACTCACGATGGCAGAAGAGACGTACTGAGTGGGCTTTGAGATGCTTCGCCGGCCGCCGCCCAGATACGACATTTCCGTGGCGCGATTCCTCCGGGCTGTCCGGCCTCCGCTCCAACGCCATGCAATGCTGCGAAGAGTTGCTGCTCAACGAACCAGTGGGCTGCCTCGGCAGATCAAGACCTCACTAGTGTGTTGAGTAAAAGGCTGCACAAGTTAGTTCGGTTTACTTGCTGTTCGCTGACTCCGCCGGCATGGAAGTATGCCTCAGCACATCAAAGAGTGGGGACGCGGGCGTAACCGTTGGGCCTGTCTTCGCGACCGAAACGGCCACGATGCGAACGTCCGGGTTTTTCGGCAATGTCAACGTTCTTGCGCCCGCTGGCACGTCCAGCGCATAGGCGAACAGGTAGCTGTAGGCATACGGCTGATTCAGGCCGGTAGCGGTATGGTGATGCGAGGCGTACCAAGCTACATCAGCCGGTTTAATGAAGCCCTCGCGCAGGCCGGTGTAGTCTTCCGGATAGCGAGGAGAGGGCTCGGAGCGCTCAGCCGCGCGCAGGTCCGTAGGCGGCCAAGGTTGGTGATGCGCTGAACTTGCCCAGTCCACCGCAGGTGTCGTGGTCTTCCATATCCGCGTATCCCACTGGCCAACATAGCCGCCCCAGTCCTGAACGGTAAGATTTGTTGCCTGATCACCAACCCTGAAGCTGGCGGCCTGGTCGCCGTTGCGGCTTGCGGCAAGCACGTACACCCGATCGAAGGTGCCAGCGGGCAGCGCGATGGTTTGCCCGTTGGCGGTCAGTGCGTCCGCAGCACCCGTCGCCGATTTCGCCAACGTGAAGTTCACGCCATGGAAGCTAAGCTGGTCCGGAAGCATCTCCGCCGGGTAAGCGTTGCCCTTGCCGTCGAAACCGCCGGACGGCGTGGGCGTGTCGTCGTTCGTCGCGACGGCCGTGTCATACGTTAGGATCGCGGGCTGCGACGTAATCGCGGGCACTGATGCCGGAGCGCCGCCCAGCGTGAATGCAAAGGTCTTCGGCTCGTAGCCTTTCAGAGACGTTGTGAGTGCGCCGCCGGTAAGCGTCACGTTGGGTGCGCCCTGAAG
>CAXUEG010000006.1:0-15129 GCA_964249935.1 uncultured Terriglobus sp. | reverse complement strand
GCCGATGCTGATGATCATCGCCGCCACGGTCGGATGGAAATGCAGGTGCTTGTGGGCATTGACATGATCCAGCACCAGTCCGGTCGCGGCAAAGGCCTTGAACTGCGCATTGATCTCGCGCGCCGCTGTGACCGGTCCGGCGAAAGTTACTCGCATGTCACTGGCCGGCTTGCCATCCAGTTCGACGAACCGCACCACCAGCTCATCCGAAATCTCAGACTTCTTCAGCGCAAACACGCGCACGCGCGGGTTGCTGATCCGCAGCAGCGAGAACTGCTTGCCTAGGCGACCGGCGTGCGGCGCGGTTGTAAATGCGCGAAGCGGATCGTTCAGGCGATACGCTTCCCAATCGGTGTTGGAAACGCGCCAATCGCCGCGATGCCCCGTGATGCCGTAGCGAATCTCGTGATGACCCCAGTCCTGGTTCGCCTGATCGCTGTAGCCCACGTTGGGCGAAATGCCTGGAGTGCGCAGCAGCGTCAACCGTATCGTGTTGTCGTTCGGCTTGTCAGAAGCATTTTTGTCGTCGGTAAGGATCGTCGCGCCGAAGCTGCCGGACGTATCCGTAAGGTCGATCCACTTGTGCGAGACGACCTCAAACTGCCGCTCCATCGCGTTCGGCCGCGTCACCACGCCCACGTCTTCGTTATAAGTCGCGTTAGGATTCGAGGCTTTCAGAGGGAACGCCACCTTCAGGTTCTCCGCAAGACCGTGCCAATCGATGCTGTTCGCGAACTCGACACGGTTGCCCGCACTGCCTGCGGCCAGGCTTACGGTCTGCACATAGGTGGAACCCTCGCTTTGGCGGGTGATCTCCAGCGCAACGCGCACCGGGCCATCTTCCTTGATCCGTATCTGCGCGGGTCCACCTACGATCGCACGAGGCTTCGCCTCCACCTGGTCAAAATCCATATTCCACGCCGGCCATTGCCTCGGCCGGTCCAGGGTCAGTTGTAACTGAATCGGCGCGGACAGAAGCTCCGAGCCGAGTTGCTTATCGAAGATGCTGCTTACATCGCCATCCGCATTGAGCTGGACCCGGTAGCGCGCGTTCTCGAGTGAGTTGTTCGTCACCCTCAGCTCACTCTTCGTCTTTTCCTTACCGCCCGCGCTCAGGTGATACACGGCGTACCCGACAGAGGGAACGCGCGCGGAGAATAGCACCGCACCGTTGCTCACCTGCGCCGGCAAGGTTTCACCGTTCGGTCCCTTGACCGACAGACTCTTTGTGTTCGCAATCGAAGCAGGAAGCGTTATCGCCACCAGATCTTCGCGATCAATGTTCAGGTTGTTGTAGAGCACGATCGGAACACCCGGCCCCGTGGTGTCCAACGCTGCCGCGACGGATTGCGTGGCGCTGGTAAAAACGCCAGCGAACTGATTCGCCGTCAGCACATCGTCGTTCCACGCGTACTCGTATGCGAGCGGCGTTGCCGTGCCAGCTGCCGTGTCATGGAAATGACCGCCCAGCGCGAGTGTCCAAGCATCGGTGAGCCGCTGTTGCGGATACGGTTGACCGCCCATCCATGCCGCCGCAACCGACGCTTTCTCCGCCGCATCCGCCAGACGCTCGTTCATCAGCACCCAGCGCTTGTGGTATGCCTCCGAAGTCAGGGAGCCCGCCGAGTGGTTGATCAACTCCAGGTCGCCCTGGACCGTCGGCAACCGAACCGTATCGCTGGGCGGGATGTCGCGAAAGAGCTGGTCGGCAGTAGCCTCGATAACCGTCACCGGACCTACGCCCACGCGCACCGGCTTGCCTGGCGCTGGCTCGGCGGCGTGCATGAAATCGGGCAAGGGCAGCGCGGGCAGCACCGTGCTGCTCTTCGTCACGATCGCTTCCAGCAGTTTTACGGTTGACTCCTGCGTCGCGCCGCCGATGTCGCCCGTGCCAACGTAGTGGTAGTCGGCGAATACGCCCGAGACCTTCCCATCCAGGTCGATTCGCTCGACCCAATTCGGTTCCTCACTTTCGCGCTGGCTTACCCGGTTGTAGATACGCATCTGCTGCGGCGTCAGCTTTGCCAACTCAGACTGGGGCAGCTTCGGCGCAGGCTCCGGCTGGTTGACACGGCTGATATCGGTGTAAGTGTTGCTGCCGTAGCCGCCCGGGTTCAATGCCGCGATCACGTACGATCCGTCTGGACCGATCCATCGGCCCACATTGAACGGAATGCCTTCAGGCGTCTTCTCCGGTGAGTCCGGGCCACCAACTTTGGGAGCTGGCTGCCATGCCGCATTCAGCTTTTGTGTGGAAAAGCCTTTCACGCCCGCATGATGCAGAATGGCTGGCAGCGATGCCGGAAATCCGAAGCAGTCCGGGATCATGTACTCGTCGCTCGCCCTTCCGAAATCGTGGCGGAAGTAAGTATTGCCGTACAGCACCTGGCGAAAAATACCCTCGGCGGAGGGAAGGTTCACGTCGCCCTCTTCCACCGATGATCCAGCGGGATACCAGCGGCCGGCGGCCACATAGCCCTTCATGCGCGCGTAATCATCCGGTTAATATTCCTTCATCAACCGGTAGCGATTCGAGCCTGTCCAGTTGAAAACATAATGTGGGTATTTCTCGATGTACTCGAAGTTCACACGCATCGTCTTCAACAGATATTCGCTGATGACCTGGGGGAACTCCCATCGCCACTGCGTGTCCAGATGGGCATAGGGCACCACGTATAGCGTTGGCGACTTTGTGATGTCGGGTGCTTGCGATGTCTGTGCCACGTTGGAAGCGGCCATCGTGGTTGCGGCGACCGCTAGGGCGCTCAGCTGGAGCTTGCGGGCAAAAGTGCGGGGATGCATCGTGCGGTATCTCCAGACGGATCAGCAGGAAAGTGGAAAGAGAGTTCCACTCCGAATCGGAGCGGAACCCCCTCGCATGCGCTTGCCTGCGCAGCGCTAAAACGCGTAGCGCAGGCTGAATTGAAACTGCCGGTCTGCGGCGTAGGTCTGACCCTTCGTCGTGCTCTCGCCGAACTGGCTGTCGGTGTAATTCGTGTCGGGGTTATCCGGTGTGGGATGGTTGGCGAGGTTGAAGGCCTCAGCGCGAAAGACCAGCGTCTGGCTTTCGTGGCCGGGAACGATCGGAAAGGTTTTGTTCAGCGCTGCATTGTAGCTCTGGAATCCAGGGCCAAAAATCACATTGCGATTGCCTCGCGGCGCAAACTGCCCCGCGTACAGGGTTGTCAGCGCTGCGTTGGAACGGCTCCCGTTCAGCGTGGGATAAGCCGTGATGTCAAACCACTTGGACGTGCCGGTCTGGCCCGCAAACGATTTTAGGCTTTGCAGCGACCGCGTCAATGGCACCAGCTGGTTTCCCGAGCCCGGCCCCACGCCCGCAAAGTCCGTCGTAGTGGACACACTGAGCGGTGCTCCCGTCTGTCCCTGCAGCGTGGTTGACACCTGCCACCGTCCCAGCACCGCGCGTGCAAAGCCGTTGCTCGCGTGCGTGTACTGATCGAGGTTGTACACCAGATTCGCCACAAAGACGTGCCGCCGGTCAAAGTCGCTCGGCCCGTAGTAAATGTTTTTGTTGAAGGCATTCGGCAGAATGGTTCCGTTGCTGGAGCCAAAATCCGTGCTCTTGGACCAGGTGTACGCCGCCCCAAACAGCAGCCCGCGGCTCAGGCGACGTCGCAGGTTCACCTGAAGCGCGTTGTAGAACGATGCTCCACCATTTGTCGCCTGGTTGATGTTGGAGAATCCCTTGTACGGCCGCAAGTAATCCTGCTGCTTAATTGTGGGATTGGCTTGCAGCGTTCCCGGCTGCAACTGGTTGATGTTGAGCAGCTCCTCCAGGTGAACGCCACGTCGTCCCGCATACGCGATCGTCAATACTCCCAGATTTTGAAACTCCTGCTCGATCGTTCCATTCCAGTTGTACGCGTTCGGGCTGGGGTAGCTGTAGGCCTGCGAGGAATAGTTGAACGGAAAGAAGTTCGACCCCACACCACCCGGCTGGTTCGCCTGACCCAGGCTCACGGTCGACGACGGCTGGAAGGGTGCATTGCCGCCGGTGAACACATTGTCCGTAATACCCAGCCGCTGCGTGTAACGGCCACCACCCGCACGCACCACCATGCCCGACCGCAACTGATACGTGATACCCAGCCGTGGCTGGATGTCGGTCTTGATGGTTGGCGAGTAACTCCGGTCATACCCACGAAAAAGATACGAATATCCGTTCGACAAAATGTCCGAGGAAACGTGACCCTGCGCGATGGATGGAAAGCCGCTGCCCGGAATCACTACCCCGTTGTAGCGGCTCTGGTCGCTGCCCGTGACCACGTCTGTGTTCGGATCTACTGTGGCCGCGATCCCCGGGTTGTAGTTTGCGGTGTTGAACACTGACTGGTTGCCCCACTTCGCGTAGTAGGGGTTATACCAGCTGTAGCGGAGACCCGCTTCGATCACGAGCTTGGGCTTGGCGCGCCAGGTGTCCTGGAGGAATCCTTCATACATGGTGCTGCGATACAGCGTGTAAGAACGCTGGCCAATCTCGCCATATGTGTCGAACAGCCCCTCCGCCGTATTGGCCACGGCGACCCCCGTCGTTCCGGCCGAAGTGGTGGTGGCAAGTCCGCGTGAATCGCTGAAGACGAACTTACCATTCTGATTGTTGGTCGATCCTGGCGTGTTCGACACCGTGATCTGGTCGAAATTGTTCTCACCGGAGTACTCAAAGTTGAACCCGGCCTTCAGCGTGTGATTTCCCAGTACCTTCGTGATGTTGTCGGCCGCGTTGTACACGATGCCGCCTGACCGCGAAGGGTAAGGTCCGCCATCCAGAAGCGTAAAGTTCGCGATCTGTACCGTGGGAATTTTGTTCGGCAGTGTCTTTGTCGAAGCCGAATACAGGAATGGATAATTGATGCCGTAGTTGTTGCGGTTGTACAGCCCGCTCGATGTGTCGATGTTGATCGTCACGTGGTCGGTCGCGCCAGAAACGATCACCTCGTTCACCAGCGACGGTGTCGCGTTCCACGTGTAGTGCACCACACCGATCTGGTTGGGCCTCAGGAAGATACGCGGGTTGCGATTGAAGTTACCGTAGTGCGGCGTGTAATCGGTGTAGTTGTAATTCAGCACCGTAAAGCGCAGTCGATGCGCGTCCGCCGGAATGTAATCGATCACATAAGTATCTTTGCGCTGCGTTTGCTTCTCCTCCGATGCGTCCGCCCAGTTGTAAGACGTGGCCGTGGCATTTGGGGCGGGAAACGCATTCAGCAGCGCGATTCCATTCGCGCTCAGGTCGCCCGGCGAAATGATGTTCTGGTTGTACGCCTGGCGGGTGTTCGGGTTGTAGATCTGCTGCGGGCTGCCATAGAAGATGTTTGGGCCTAGCAACTCGCTAAAGTTGCCCTGCCGCATCAGCGTAGTCGGCACCTTCTGAAACACGGTGTCTTCGTTGTTGTAGCGGACATACTCCTGCCCGAACAAAAAGAAAAGGTGCGTGCGGCCCTTGTTGAAGCCAGGGAAAGTTACCGGTCCGTTGAAGTTGTACCCGAACTGATTGAAGTTGAATCCTGGCGGACGCGACTGCACCCGCAACGTATTCGATGGCAGCTTACGTTGCCATGTGTTGGCGTTGAAGAAGGTGTTCCTCAGGAACTCATACGCCGTGCCGTGCAGCGAACTTGTGCCACTCTTGGGCACAATGCGAATTTGCCCGCCGTCGGTGCGACCGTACTCCGCTTGATAGCTGTTGGTCAGGATTTGCACCTGCCCCGTCGAATCTACGTCTGCCACGCCGACGCTCGTACCGTTCGAACGCGTACGGACTGCAGGAGCGCCATCCAGCGTAATCAGGCTTTCCTGTGAACGCGCACCGCCAATGTTGATGCCGTTATCAAGACCGAAGGCGAACGCCGCCATCGGCGCGTTGCGAACCACACCAGGCTCAAGCTGTGAAAGGTAAAGCGGATTCCGCCCGTTCAATTGGATACTCTTAACCTGGTCCTGCGTCACCAACTGCCCGACTACGGCGCTTTCCGTCTGCACGGTGTTCACGTCGGATTGCACTTCGACCACCGCCGAAGCTTCACCTACCTTCAGCACCGCATCCAGCTTGCGGCCGATGCTCGGGTCCACGTGAACATCTCTTACGTCGTAGGTCTGAAAGCCGGACGCTTCCACGTGTACCGTGTAGTCGCCAGATGGAACATTGGGAACGGTGTAGGCACCGCTCTCGTTGCTCGTCGCGGTGTTGACGGCTTTGGTTGCGTTATTTGTGATGCTGATCCTGGCATTCGGCAGCGCTGCGCCGGTAGCATCGGAGACCACGCCAGAAAGGGACGAACTGTCGGACTGGCCGACAGCGGCATAGGGAAGGTTGAGTGTGAAGGCGGAGATACTGAGCATTGCTAGAACGGTACCGGTGCGAAACATGGAGCCTCCGAAAACTTGCTTCGTGCAACATGGTTTGTCTTACCGCGAACGGCTGTGATTTGAAGTGCATCACTTCTAGCGATGCCGGTTCGTCACTGTCAAGTGAAAATGCGGAAGAAAGGATGTGACAGGTACGCTTCCGCTTTGTCAGCCGCAGGAATACGGCTAAGGTTTGTGTTCTTAGTACACCGAAAGATCGACCTGACGAAGTCAGGCGCCATGCGCTTGCTTGTATACACGTTGTGCAACACTGTGACTCAGGTAACCAGCCAGGATGGACCGTGATCCGGGTCGAGTATTCTGCGTTGATCGCCCGCTTGTGTTGCGGACCAACGTTCGAGCTGACACTTCGTTGCTAACTAGTTTGCAAAAGCGAAGTTCAGCGCAGCCGGCCGCAAAGATCGAAGCAGCAACGGTACGCGGGTATGACCGGCATTCTCAACGGCTTGTGCTCGGTTAAGAAGTCCGACTTATCTTCGAAACTAACTCGTGACACGCGCTACGCCCGATCCGAGCGCCACCGCGATCAGACCTGCAACCAGGCTGATAACCATGTAGGCGACCCCAGTCCAGAAGGCACCGCTTGTGAAATCATTCCAGATCTCCCATTCATAGGTAGAGAAGGTGGAGTAAGCGCCAATAAAGCCGACAGGAACAAGATAGCGCCATGCCGGGTGCATGCCGGTGTGTCGGTTCAGAAACTCGATCGAGAAGCCAATCAGAAAGCACGCGGAAATGTTAATGAAAAGCGTGCCCACGGGAAAGCGGAGACCGAAGCGCTGCGCTGCAAGTGCCCCGATCTGGTATCGGGTGATGGCACCCAGGGCACCTCCCACAGCGATGAGCATGTAGCGCTGCACCTCTTCCACCCCTTTTCGTACAGAGACTTGGCCCACTGTTTGACCGCTCTTGCATCAGGCCCTGGTAAAGACGATACGCCCGAGCAAGCAGCCCGGCCTCGCATGGTCGCGTTTCTTTGCGTAGCACAGAACGCGACCGCTGAGCACTCACAACCAGCATCGGCACCGCTCCAAAGCCGCTGTCGGACGCCGCTGAATCGGAACCCCTTTGTGTTGACTGCGGCTACCATTCCGCAAGGTAGCGCTTGCAAGAAGGAACGCTCAGGCGATTTGCTGATCGCTTTCTTTGAAGCATGTACCTGCAATAGCACGCCTGTGGGCATGAATCCCCCGGAGCCCGCGTTGACAAGCTACACCCGCAAGAGAACACTCGACTTGTGGCCATAGTGTCGCCAGCACAGGTTTTGAGTACAGGCGATCTTACTGCCGGTGTGCCCGCGCGTGACCGTGGCCTGCTGGTCATTGCGATCTTCAAGCTGAGTAAGGCTGCTTTTTTTCTTGCGATTGCCGCCGGCGCCATGCACTTCATCCACCATGACCTTGGTCAGGCGCTGGACCGGCTTGTCGCCATTCTGAACTTGGACACGGAAAACCGTTTCGTCTCGCTCGTGCTGGGGAAAGCGGATCTGGTCACACACCATCGCATCCGGCAATTCAGCATGCTGAGCTTTGCCTATGCCCTGCTGTGCCTCATTGAGGGGTACGGTTTGACCCGCCGCCGCGTCTGGGCCGAGTACTTCACGCTTTGGCTCAGTACCGCCTTCGTTCCCTGGGAACTTTGGGAAATGATCCGGCATCCGCAATGGTGGCGCGGTGCGGTGCCGGTAATCAACCTGCTCATCGTGGCCTATCTGGTGTGGCTGCTCCGCAGAAAGCGGCGACGGGTCTCCGTGTAGGCTGGCGGCGACTGTAACGACGAGAGCAGGCAACCTTTCTCGGATCGTGACTCTTACGTCCGAAAAGACATCCAGCATCAAGGTGCCAACCACAATTTGGAGGGCTGCTAGCTAAGAACCTACAATAGCTAGGCTTTTCCACACACCACGCCATTTTGTCCACATTTCCACTCTGATTGCCCTTGCTTGGTCTCGTGAAAAGCGTCATGATGTGGTTGTTGGTGGAGTGAAGTGGAGTGAAAGGGACAAAACAGTCCAAATATCTTCCCTTAGCGCCAGAATACACAGCCAGAGCAGCGCAACCACGCTCCGGCACGGGAGCCAGGACGGATGTTTCGCGGGAACCATCCAGCGCGCATAGACGAGAAGGGCCGCCTCAAGCTGCCTGCCGAGTTCAAGCGTCGTGTGGACGAGGCGTATGGCCCGCAGTTCTACGTGACGAGCAAGGACGGTAAGCGGGCCGAGATTTACCCGCTGCGTGAGTGGGAGAGGGTAGAGGAGAAGCTGGCTGGAATCCCAAGCATGAATCCCTCGAAGAAAAAATTTTTGGACGTAACGAACTACTACGGTCAGATGGCGGAATTGGATGCGCAAGGGCGGCTCACCTTGCCGCAACTCTTGCGGGACAGTGCCCGGGTCACCGCTGATGTGGTGGTGCTTGGAGCGCAGACATACCTGGAAGTCGTGAACCATGACGACTTCAAAGCGAAGCTGGAAGCCGAGCCCTTGAACGAAGCCGACCTGGCGGCGCTTGCGGACTTGGGGTTGTAGAGCGGTTTAGAAGTCGGCCCCAAGGGGCCTGCATGGGGGCGGAGAGTGGCGGTTCCGCAGCATGTACCGGTTCTTCCTCAACAGGTGTTGGACCTTCTGGATGTAAAGCCGGGCGGCGTCTATGTGGACGCGACGCTCGGTCTGGCCGGGCACGCGAGTGCCATCGCACGGCGGCTGGGCGCGGCGGGAACGCTGATCGCGTTTGATCGCGACCCGCAGGCGATGCCCTTGGCGCGTGAACGATTGTCCGCGCTCCGCGAGGAGATCGGGGCAGCAATGCCGCAGGTGCGGTTTGTCGACCGTGCTTTCAGCCGCGGCTGAGGAGATTGCACCCGGCAGCCTCGACGGTCTGCTGGGTGATTTCGGAGTGAGCAGCCTGCAACTGGATCAGGCTCACAGAGGTTTTAGTTTTCGGCAGGATGCTCCGCTGGATATGCGCATGGATACGCGCAGCGGAGTTACTGCCGGGCAAGTGGTAAATCAGATGGACGAGGAAGAGCTCGCCGATCTGATTTACGAATTCGGAGAGGAAAGGAGGTCGCGGAGAATCGCCAGAGCCATTGTGAGGGCACGGCCGATATCGACTACGGCGGAGTTAGCCAAAGTCGTGTCGGCCGCTGCCCCAGCAATGAAAGGCGACAAGTTACATCCTGCGACGCTGACCTTTCAAGCACTCCGGATTTACGTGAACGATGAACTGGGCGAGATCAGGTCGCTGCTGCAAAGCGCGCCATCTTTGCTGAAAAGGGGCGGACGGCTGGTGCTGATCAGCTTCCACTCGCTTGAAGACCGCCAGGTCAAAGACGCTCTCCGTAGCGGATCAAAGCAGGGCATCTGGGAGGTACTCACGCGAAAGCCAGTGATTGCCGACGAGGACGAGCAACGCCGCAACCCAAGATCTCGCAGCGCGAAGTTGCGGGCGGCAATCCGGACAGAGCCTCGAGAGGTGTTAGGGAATACCCGGATCGCTCCCGAAGGTGGTAGCCGGCGGGGAAGAAGGGATACGTAAATCGCAGTCGCTCAATGGAATGACTTACTCCAGTTCGGCGACTTTATCGCTACTTAGAATTTTCAAAGACCAAGCCTGTTACAGGCAGCGCTCAGCATTTAAGACGCATGCAGCAGGAATGGTGCAACACAGATTTCGTAATCTGGCGCAGGAATCAAACTAGGTTCCGGCGTGTGACGAAGGAGGAAGCTGATGGAACAGGCAATGACGGTGACGGGCAATTTCGGCCGCGCGCAGCGCGAGCGTGCCGAGTCATTCCGCGATCACAATCGCACGGTCTTCGAAACACAGCGTCGCGCACGACGCGGCCCCACGCCGGAGATCTTCTTCACCAAACACCTGGATAACACGCGGCTGGTGAAAGCGGATGATCCGGAACGACGCAAAGAGGTGCGATCGTTCACCATCGCCATGACCATCCTGTTTGTGTTGACTATGACTTACGTGTGGCAGCACTTTTCCTCCATCGAACTCGGGTACTCGATCGAGTCTCAGAAGATACAGGTTGAGCACCTGCGAGAAGAGAACCTGCATCTTCGGCTGACCGAGGCGCAATTGGCAGATCCGGATCGCATCGACCGCATCGCCAAGCAGCTCGGCCTTGACATGCCGCAGCCCGGCCAGGTAGTACGTCCCGAGCTGACTTACATGGGCGGCGAGGGCGTCCTTGCTGAGGCCAAAGTACCCGCACAGCTAAGCAGATAAGTCCAGCCGTCCGTCCCGCGTTTGCGCGAACCTGCAAAGACTTCCGCTTCTCGCAGCAGCCGATCCAGCCTCTCTCTTCAGCAGGCCACCATAAGCTGCTGGCACCTTCCGCCTTCGGAGTTTCCCGGCCATGCAAACGCAGTCGCGCCAGCCACTCACCGCACCGATCCGGCGCAAGCGCTTCGCGCAGGTTGCGGTCTTCTTCATGGTTTGGATCGCGGTGATCTCGGGGCGGCTGGTTTGGATTCAGGTCATCAAGCATCACGATTGGGTGGAGCGCGCGGCCAAACAGCAGCAGCGCACCTTTGAGGTCGCGCCACGTCGCGGCGTTCTGTACGACCGCAACCTGCGCGAGCTCGCGGTAACAGTGCTCGCCGAATCGGTTTATGCAGTTCCGAGCGAGTTAGGCGACAACCGTGAGAACGTTGCCGACATTATCTCCAGCATCGTCCACATCGATCCGACCGATACCTTTACTGCGCGAAACACGATTCTTGCCCGGCTCAATGCTTCGCGTAACTTCGCCTGGATCGCCCGCAAGCTGAGTCCCGAGCAGGTGCAGCGCATCCGCGAGCTGAACCTGAAGGGCGTCTACCTGCAGAAGGAGTACAAGCGCTTCTATCCCAACAGCGATCTGGCTTCACAAACACTCGGGTATGTGGGTCTGGACGACACCGGCCTCGGCGGTCTGGAGCAGCAGTTCGAGGATGAGTTGCACGGCGCCCCCGGCCACGTGCTGACCGCAGTGGACGCTAAGCGCCATGCGCTCGGTTCGGAGGAGCGTGAGCCGCTGCCAGGTGAAAACCTGGTGCTGACCGTCGACGCCAATATTCAATACATGGCGGAGCAGGCGCTGGATCGCCAGATGGAGAAGTACAAGGCCGCGCACGGCACCGTGGTCGTGCAGGATCCGCACACGGGCCAGATTCTCGCGCTGGCGATCGCGCCGCGCTACAACCCGAACGACCTGAAGCACCAGGACCCCGCGATTCTGAAGAACCTGGCCGTGAGCGACATCTATGAACCGGGTTCCACCTTCAAGCTGGTCACATATTCGGCCGCACTGGACGGCGCTGGCGTAGAGCCAACCGATATTGTCGATTGCCAGGGTGGCGCCATGACCATGTACGGCCGCACGCTGCACGACGACAAGGCGGATCACTTCGGCCGCGTCACCGTGCGCTACGCGCTCGAGCACTCAAGCGATGTAGGCGCTGCAAAGATGGCGCTCAAGCTCGGAAACAACAAGTTCTACGACTACATCCGCGGCTTCGGCTTCGGCGATCGCAGCGGTGTGGAGTTGCCAAGCGAAACACGCGGCCTGCTGCGTGCACCGCGTAAGTGGAGCGCCACAAGCATACTTTCGATTGCCATCGGCCAAGAGGTCGGCGTCACGCCGATCCAGCTGGTCACGATGGTCTCCTCCATCGCGAATGGTGGCACGTACCTGCCGCCACACGTTCTGCTGACTGCGAGTGACTATGCAAAGGGCGACCCACACCTGCAGCCGGCCGCCTTTCACCCCGGCAGTTCCATTCCCGCCAGCCTGCCGGAAGGATCCCATCGTGCGATCAGCGAGCTGACCGCGGCCAAGATGCGCTCCATCATGGAAGGCGTAGTGACCGAGGGCACAGGTTCACAGGCTAGGCTCAACGGCTACAGCTCTGCCGGCAAGACGGGAACAGCTGAGAAGATTGATCCGGCCACACACACCTATTCGCACACCAAGCTGGTCGCCAGCTTCGCGGGATTTGCTCCGGTCAACAACCCGGCGATCGCGGTGGCAGTCGTCATCGACACCCCGACGGTGGGCACGGGCTATGGCGGCACCACCAGTGCGCCGGTCTTCGCGGAAGTCGCGCAGCAAATATTGGAGTACCTGGGAGTGCCGCACGATCAGCCCATCCACCCGCCCAAGCCAGGCGATACACCCGCTCACGCCCCCGCGGCCATTGCGGAAGACGGGCCGTCTGAGGAAACCGGCGACCTGGCTGCCCTGTTCGCCGAGGCAAATGCGTTGCCGGCTGACGATCCATTGCACGGCGACATGTCTGGCAATGCGAAGCCGGCACAAGCTGTCACGTCCTCGTACTCGGCATGGCCGTCAGGCAGGGCTGCGACGATCTTTGCCGCCTTGCCTCAGAAAATCCTGCAGGCCTTTCGCGAGCACGGCGGCTCGTCCCTGATGCCGGAAGAAGCCAGCGTGCAGCCTATGCCCAAGCCACAACCCTCGACCACGGTGCGTGCGGATGGCGCCATCGTCGTGGACGCAAGCCGCAAGGTTGCCGTGCCCGTCTTCGACGGCGGCGGTCTGCGCTCCGTGATCGAAAGGGCGGGCACTGCCGGTCTGCGCGTGCAGCCAGTGGGCAGCGGTCTGGCGCGCGAGCAAATGCCCGCAGCAGGAACCATGGTGCCGGTAGGAACCGAGGTCGTCGTCAGGTTCGGTCGATGACCGGCGAGCCCGCCGCGTGGCTGGTCGTCGGTGTCGGCACTGTCGTAGGCGTTCTGGTCGGCCTCAGTGGAACGAGTGGTGCATTCATCATTCCTACGCTTGTATACGTCTTCGGGCTGACCCAACTGCGTGCACAGGGCACGTCGCTCTTTATTGCTTTGATTCCGATCTGGATCGCCCCACTTTGGTCCTATGCGCGCGCGGGCAATGTGAACTGGCGAATCGGTGCGATTCTGGCCGTGGGACTTGCGATTGGCGGCTTTTTTGGCGGGCGGCTTGCGCAGCAGTTGCCGCAGGTGATGATCCGCCGTGGTTTCGCACTCGTGCTGCTCCTTGTAGCGGCCCGGATGCTGTTACAACGGTGACGATTCCTACTTGCCACAGCGAATGAGGGTGCCGTCTTCTGCGACGCACACCTGCGCGCTTCCTTTTCCTGCCAGCGCAGCAATGCGAACACTTCCAAGACGCGCGCCAGCGGGTGTTTCGATCGCGACGTCCTGGTTCTCCCCATGGTGGCGATCCACAATCAGTTCAACCACGCCTAAAAATTCGAACGGGCCGGTGTGCCCAGGAGGCGCGCTGACATCTACCTGCAACCGTCCGCTGGCATCCAGGCTCAGTCGAAATGCCGCGGCACCGACCTGCACCACAGGATGTGAACTCGTCACCAGGAACTCATGCGCGACCTTCGGCGTGCCGTCGCCAGCCATCCAGTGGCCGGTCAGCCGGGCGGACCAGGCCGCCCCTGGTGGGTGTTGTAGCAAGCCGATCACGTGCGGCTGCGCGGGGGAAACGCGCCAACCACCGGGCACGATCTCCATAGGCTCTCCGTCTGGCGCGTCCATTGCTCTTACGGCGGCAGGTGTACCGGTACCGTACACGCCGCCCAATGCATTCCCATCGGTCGTGATGTTGACCCAGTGCGCAAGCTCATTGGATGGCTCCGGGAACACAGGCGTGCCCGCGAAGAAATTGTCCGTCAGGGTCAGACCGATGCCTGCAGAATCGGCCGCCGTCAGAAATTTGCCCGTACGCGTATTTTCCTGATGGATGCCCGACAGCTTCAGCGTGCGGCCGTCCCCGCCGGTAAGACGAATCCCGTTTGTGTTTTCCATGGTCGTCCGGCCACTAAAGCTGATGGTCTGGCCGTCGTGGATAGACACCGCATACCCGTAGGTGTCGCTGAATGTTGAGAGGCCGTCAACGTTCACGGTCGTGGTGGCAAAGCCCGGATTCTTGTCACTCTCCATCACCAGGCTGTCCTGCCCGGAGGCGTTGCATTTAACGTTGTGCAGGCTCTCGTAACCTCCCTGCTCGATGAAGATGCAGTCCTGCTTCGCATACTGGATCGACACATTGTCCAGCCTCACGTCGTACCCGAAGTAAGGCGGCTTGGCATTCGGGTCCGAGAGGATGGCGAATCCCGATCCGTTGAGATTGCGGGTGCGCCCGTCCCAACCGCCGTGAATGCCAATGTCGCGCAACATCGTGTCCCCACGGGAAACAATGGCATTCTGCTGCACGGTCCCGTCCAGGTGGAGGACCGTGTTTTCGCGTCCGGCTCCCACCACGTCGATCCCCGTGACATCAAGCGTCGATGTGAAGCGGTAATTGCCACCCGGCACGTAGAGCAATGCATGCAATCGGCGAGCATCTGCAATGGCTGCGGCCAACGCCGCCGTATCGTCTGCCGCACCATCTCCTCGCGCCCCGTACTGTTTCGCGCGCGTGTTGACAACGCCAACGGCGTCATCGCCGCTGGTGGCGCGAACCTGACCGCGTGCGTTGTGAGTACACAGGGATGCGGCGCAGACGAATAAAAGGAGACAGCGCATGAGAGGCATGCTGTATAGGACGCCGCAGACAAGTCTGCGGCAGGGGAGCACGTGATCCCGTCGGCATGAGCATCTTCCGCGATCCGCAAAACAGGGCGGCTCCTCGACGAAGGAGCTGCCCGCCTGCGAAGCTTTGGAGCACCGGGCCGGGATTGAACCGGCGAATACTGGTTTTGCAGACCAGCGCGTTAGCCACTTCGCCACCGGTGCTCAT
>CAXUEG010000005.1:8717-34064 GCA_964249935.1 uncultured Terriglobus sp. | reverse complement strand
CAATCACTGTATCGCCAGGGTAGACCAGCAGGCGCTCGAATCGCGAATGCGTTTCCCGGCTCAGGACGGTGCCATCGGCCCGCAGCAGAAATTCCTGCGCTCTGTCGCCAGTCCGTGTCTTATCGCCGGCCAGCTTTAGATAGTGGTGTACGGTGGCTTCTTTGGAGTACAGCAACGAACCGGCGTTGAAGACGTTTCCAATCACGTCGACGGTAGTCGGTTGTGGCGGGACGAAGAGGCGGTCGCCGTCTTGAAGCGCGAGTTCAGGAATGTCTGTCAACGCCGTAGCGCCGGGCGTGATTTGAAGGGTGATGCGCCCGGTGGCTCGAATCTGACTCAGGGCGGTCACATACGCTCGGCGGATGTTCAGGTCGGCGACTTGTCCGTCCAGCTGCGTCTGCTGGTTGGCGGGCGAAAGGACATCCCGGGCCGCCTGAGCGACATACTGCTGAATCTTAGCGTCTTGCGCGATGCGGACACTTTCACGCGTGAACTGCGCCGCGTAAAGGTAGCCGTGGGGAGCGATACCGCCGGCGCGCGACACGAGATCTCTGAGAGTTTCGTTCCCCTCCAGGCGATACACGCCGGGCCGCACTACCTCGCCGTCAACTCTGACGAAGCGCGCACGCAGCTCTACTGGCAGGTTGATGTCGTTGCGGGAGTACACGGTAACCACGTCGCCTGGCTGGAGCACTTTGTTCTCGGGCGAGGCAGGAGCATCGATTGCCTCGCCGAGCGCAAAGGGGATCAGGTCGGTTTTTAGACTTGGCGAGTCCAGCCGCTCGATGACGGCATAGTTCCAGTTGATCTCAGTTTCGTGATTGCCGAGTTCCTGTTGCGCGGGAGGTGTGGTCACGACGGGGGCAGTTGCGCTCGCGGCAGCTTCGTTTTGCGGGACGGCGGTGGTGCGCGTGCTGGTGGTTGCTTCATCCTGCTCAGGACCTGCGGAAAAGGGCCGCGCTGGAACTGCAGGCGTGAGCGCATTCTGCTCGTTGTAGTAGCGGCGTGTGATCAGGAACTGCCGCGAAGGGATCAGGTCAGACACCCGCATGCCCTCACGCCACGGGTATCGGCCAGGCTGGCCCACGTTGCCCCGCAAGGTCACCGCCTTGTCGAATTGCGGCGAAATGGGGAAGATGCGAAGGACATCGCCGCCCTGCACGGGTATGAGTTTCTGGGCGCCGGTGAGGGGAAAATCCTGCACCTCGCGGTGCGCATGGTCGACGATGCGATCCAGAGAAGCTCTGTCGGTTGCCGCTACGGGAGTAAGGCCGCCTGCGAAGGCCAGCAGCTGATCTACCGTGGTTGGACCCCGCAACTCGAAGATTGCAGGCTTGTTTACGTCGCCATCGACGGCTGTTTGCGGTCCCGCTATTGGAATAAAGATGATGTCGCCCGGCTGCAGGCGAACGTCGGCACGCTTATCGCCGTTGAGCAGCAGGTCATACACGTCCAGGTGAACGATCGTTTTTCCGCCACGCTTGAGCTGGATGTCGCGAAGGCTCCCGGTTGGCGAAGGTCCGCCTGATGCGAACAGCGCGTTGATGAGCGTGCTCAGGGCGCTGATCGTGTGAACACCGGGCTGTTGCGCTTCACCAAGCAAAAAGACCTGTAGTGAACGAAGCTGGCCGAGGGTGACGGTGAGCTCGAAATTCCGGTACTGGCGATTCATTGCGGAGCGGATCACCGCTTCCGCCGCGCTCAGCTGCAAGCCGGAGACCTGAATAGTTCCGACGTCTGGTAAGAAAATGTAGCCGCTGCGGTCTACGGTTGCGGTCAGGTCGAGGGAGATCGATCCCGACGTCCGAACGCGCACCTGATCGCCTGGGCCTACAACGAAGTCGGCCGGCGCAGCCAGGTTCGCCGCAGCGGAGAAATCATCGGCGGTCCTGTTTCGGAAATAATCCAGGCCAAAGATGCGCAGAGCGCGGCCTGTGGAGGCCTGAACGTATCGTTCGAAGTCGGTTGGGGGAGCGGGTGGAACGATTGGCTGTGTGACTCGGGTTCGTACGCTTGAGGCGATGGAGCCGGCTTGATTCGGCCTGTTGGCCTGATTGTCGGTAGCCTGGGCAGTATTTCCACCAGCGTCATCGGGACGTGCACGAACCTGCGCGGGAGCTGTGTCGCTGGTGTCGGATTGCGCTGCACCGGCCTGCGCCGAGGTGTTTGCAGTGTCGTTGGAGCCGTTTATCGGCGCGCATGCTCCCGAATCCACACCACAGGACACATTTTGCTGCGCCGAAGACTGACCGTCTTGATCGGACGCGGTCCCACTTTGCGCAGCCAGGCTGATGGGCGTGATCAGCAGCATAGCGAAGCATGCCCAGAGTGCGGAGAACGCTGCCCTGAGTGGCGTGGAAGCGCATCGCTGCGGCAGAGTAGTCAATGCGGGAACGCGGAAAAACATCAGCGTTCAGGGTAACCCATGAAACCACGGAAGAAAATACTCCGAAGTGCCGCTGTACCCGTTTTGGCTGCCGCAGAGAAGCCTAGGTTTGGTGTAGCCCAACTACTTTCGGATACGGGCTCCCAAGACGAAGCCGAGTAGTCCGAGCAGTATCGTTCCGATCACGGTTTGCAGGCTTGATAACAGGATGCCTAGCTCGCCTTTCGGGCGTAACGCAACCTCGGATGTGCCGACCGTAGTCATGGAATCCAGGCTGAAAATCAGGTAATTCACAGGCGTAAAAGGATGCAGGACCGGCAAGTCCTCGCGTGGCCGCAGGCTGCCCGTTAGCCAGTACAGAGCCGCAAAGGTGATGAGGATGACTAGGAATGCCCGGGCGACTCGATACAAGCTCTCGCCGTAGTCACAGAGCCACTCGGCCATGACATCGCCAAACCAGAGCAACGCGTGTGCTACCGCGGAGCGGCGCTGCTGCTGCTTCCAGTGTGCGGCTACCTGCATCCCGTGCAGCTTACGGCCGACCCGGCGACGGCGGAGGTAAGCCCAGCTTGCGTCGTCTGAGGTACCCAACGATTCGAAATTGCGCTCCAGAACGACGTAGCTGTCCAAGGCCGCTTGGAGGTCGCCGCTGGCCTCTTCGCCCACGCTTCCCTGCAGTTGCCGGGCGCGCATCCGTGTGCGGTCGAGCCACGCACCCGCGAAGCGGACATTTGCCAGATTGCAATTGCTGAGCGACAGGTTCGGCAGACTCGCTCCACTCAGGTTGGCTCCACTCAGGTTGGCTCCATCGAGCACAACATCACGCAAATTGGCGTTTTGCAGCCGTGCGTGCGACAAGTCGGCCCGGCGCAGCGTAGCCCCGGAGAAATCCGTACCGGCCAGATCAGCGTTGGCAAGGCTGCTTTCATCGAGTTGTGCGTTGCGAAAGAGGGCGCGGTCGGCGGCGGCATTGCGAAACTTGGCTCCCCAAAGGTCTGCGCCGGACAGGTCAGCGCCATCGAGAATAGCATTGCCGAAGTCGGCGAAGCGGAGCTTCGCGCCCGTCATCACAGCGTCTTCCAGCAAAGCTTCGCAGAAGCTTGCCTCTCCCGCTTTTGCGAATTTCAGGCTGGCTCCAGCCAGGTCGGCGCGCGCGAGCTGTGCGCTTTCGAGCCGGGCATAAGAAAGATCGATGCCCGGGCATGCCGCATCGGAAAGGTTGGCGCCGGTAAAATTCGCTCGCGACAGATTGGCGGAGCGCAGACTTGCGCCGCTCAGGTCGCGCTCGCGCAAGTTCAGGCCGCCATGGGCACCGTCCAGGACTTCAGCGCGCGCCGAGCACGATGCCAGCGCTTCGGGTGAGGCGTCCGCTCCGTCGAATACCGTGATTGCGGTCTCTTTGTCTTCTGCGAAACGCAGCAGGTCTTCCAGCGCAGCCATGGCGGCGTTACGCCTGCTCCTTTGTGACGTGCGCACTTCCGGTGATCGCTTCGATTTGCGCCAGCAGCTGTGCAAAGACCACCGGCTTCGCGTGGTAGTCGTTGCAGCCCGCGTCCAACGCCTTTTGCTTATCACCGGACATGGCATGCGCGGTGAGAGCAATGATCGGAATGCCAGCCGTGTCCGGGTCGGCCTTGATGGTGCGCGCAATTGTCCAACCATCCAGGACGGGAAGGTTCATGTCCAGCAGCATTACGTCCGGGTGCAACTCGCGTGCCTGGTTGAGACCCTCCTGACCGTCTTTGGCAACGGCAACCTCGAAGCCGCGCCGCTGCAACCTGCGTGACAGAAAATCCCAAAGCTCCTCATGATCTTCCACGATCAACAAACGCATCATCGCAACAACTTTCTTGGTTTTGTTTACTTAGCTCGATTGCTCTTCCTGGGAGTGTGCATAGCCGTGGTCACCTGCGGGAGCTAAGGCACGCAAAGTTCCGGTCAACTGCCGCATGTCTGTCTCGCCTTTGACCAGCACGCGATCCGCTGCTTGCAGCCGCTTGCGTTCTTCCGCATCCAGCAGACGCGCCGTGTAGACCACCACGGGAATGTCCGCACAGCCCGGCCGCAACCGCAGCTCATGCAGAAAGGTGAAGCCGTCCATGACCGGCATGGTCAGGTCCAGCAGGATGACCTTCGGCGGAGCGTGCGTGACCATGTCCAGCGCTTTCAAGCCGTTCTCTGCAGTGCTGACGCTCCAGCCGTCGCGTTCAAAGACGGTGCGCAGGCGGCGGCGGGTGTCGTCATCGTCGTCCACGACCAAGACATCACCGGCTTCGCCACGGAAGCGCTCCATGACCTGCTTCAACCGGTTCCACTCGACGGGCTTCTGCACAGTCTCAGCCGCGCCCAGGTATTGGCTCAGGCCGGGTTCGTTCACGAATGAAACCATCACGACCGGAATGCGCTCCGTTTCGGGGTCACTTTTGATCGCGGTTAGAACGGACCAGCCATCCATCTGCGGCATCATCACGTCCAGCAGGATGGCGCGCGGCTTCAGAGAACGCGCCAGTTCTACTCCTGTCTTCCCGTCGGGTGCGGTGCGCACGCCAAAGCCTTCACGCTCCAGAAAGCGCGTCAGCAACTCCCGTTGCGCCGCGTCGTCATCTACAACCAAGACGATCTGCTTGTCCTCGTCTGCACCACTCGCGGCATTATCGCCTTCGGCATCGAGGTTGTGCTGCGGAAGCACAGCTGGGATGCGCATGATGAATGTCGATCCGGTGCCGTGCACGCTGGAGACGGTAATGTCGCCACCCATGAGTCGGCAAAATGCCCGCGTGATGGCCAGTCCCAGACCGGTGCCGCCAAACTTGCGCGTGGTGGAATCGTCGGCCTGCTGAAAACGTTCGAAGAGGCGGCTGGTCTGTTCCGGCGTCATGCCGATCCCGCTGTCGGCCACGCTGAATACAACGTCATCGCCGTCACGCTGGGCCTGGAGCGTGATGCTTCCATTCTCAGTGAATTTGGCCGCGTTGCCGATGAGATTGAAGAGGCACTGGCGCAGTTTGACCATGTCCGTATGCATGGTGCCCAGGTCCGGAGCGGCCTCGAGCAGCAGCTGATTGTTCTTCTGTTCGACAAGGCCGCTCATCGTATCCCGCACACCGCTCATCAGGTCATAAGCGTTGAAATCTTCGGGGTAGACGGTCATGCGATCCGCTTCGATCTTGGACAGATCCAATACGTCGTTGATGAGCGAGAGCAGGTGCCGCGCGTTGGACTGGATCTTGCGGACATCTTCCAGGTTGCCGTTGTCGCCCGCGTCCTCCATTTCTTCTTCCAGCAGTTCGCTGTAGCCGATCACGGCAGACAGCGGTGTCCGGAGTTCGTGGCTCATGTTGGCCAGGAACTGGCTCTTCGCCCGATTGGCGGCCTCGGCCGATTCCTTGGCCGTCTGGAGATCTTCCTGCGCCTGTTTGCGTTCCGTGATGTCGTTGTTGGTGCCGACCCACTCACGGATATTTCCCTGTTCGTCGAGCACGGGGACACCGCAAATACTCATGTTCCGCCACACGCCATCCGAACGGCGCAGACGGTATTCCGTATCGAACGCGGTCTGGGTAGCAATGGCTTTCTGCCATGCCTGCAGCGCCGATGAGCGATCCTCCGGGTGCACTGCATTGAGCCAACCTGCGCCTTGATATTCTTCCGGCGTCTGCCCGGTGAAACGTGCCCAGGAACGCTGCCCGTCCCGCAGGCGACCTTCTGGCGTAGTTGTCCAGATAATGGCAGCGCTGCTCTCAACCAAAGTACGAAATCGCGCTTCGCTTTCGGCGACACGTGCTTCCGCAAGCTTTGCCTCGGTGATGTCAGTGATGACGATGCCTGCGCCGGAGCGAACCATTTTGCGATCTTCCGCAGGCAGTGCAAAGAAACCGACCTGAAAGATCTGCGGCGCTGCATTCGTGTCCGTACTGGTTTGTACCTGCACATTGCCGCGGGTCACGCCGTCCTGCAGGGTTTCGCGAAGAGCGGGCCCCAGTTGCGGTTCCAGCGTATCGAAAACACGCCACACATCTTGGCCAAGAGACGTCTGCTCACTATGCCCGCTGATGCGAGCCAGCGCAGGATTCATTTGCACCACCCGTGAGTGGCGGTCGATCAGCCCTAGCCCGATCGGCGCATTGTCCATCACCCGGCTTAGCAGAGCAGTGCTCGCCCGCTCGGCCCGGCGACGAAGCGTAGCAAGAACCAGGACCGCCAGGAATGCCGCGCCGAAGCCGACCGCGCCGACTACTTGCAGTACGGGTGACCACCGAGCCTGCCGACGCTCTTGCGAGGCGATGTCGTCTCGCGCACTTGCCTGAACTCCCGCGACGGTGCTGCGCACCTGATCCATCAGGAGCTTGTCGCGGCCCGTCAGGATCAGTTCGCGTGCGCCGTTCTGTCCGCCCTGATTGAGGGTGTCGATCACCTGTCGTGCGAAGGCGCGCTTAGCTGTAACCTCTCGCGTGAGTTGCGCACGCTGCGCCTCGGTGATCTCCAGCCGCGCCAGATCGCCGTCCAGGGTGGTTTCCGCGGCGTGGTACGGCTCGAGGTAATTTTCTCTGGAAGTGATCACGTATCCACGCTCACCTGTTTCCAGATCTTTCATGTCGGACAGCAGTTCGCTGCCGACAAGCAGGGTGCGATTGCTTCTGGCGATGTTCGCGCGCGTGGACGAGCCGAGAACGGAATACAGGATTGCCGCGACCAGACCCGCCAGCAGCCCAGCGGCGGCAACAATGCCCAGCACGCGGGCGATCCGAGCCGATTGATCGCGGCGATTCAACATGAGCAAACAGGTCCTTTGAGCGTAGCTTCGACGCAGCGGAACGGCCCGGCGACTCGCTGCCGATCTCTATCCTTCTACTCTGATGCCGCGGCAATCCCGCGAGTTCGCCCGTGTGTGAATACCGGTGGAACGCGCATGTGCGGGCGCGTCACGGCCGGCGTGAAAACGTCAGACGATGGCGTGAGGCAGCGTACACCGGCGTTACCAGCTCACCGCAGATCCGTCTTACTGAGCGCCTTGATGAACACTCCGCCCACGACGCTGCGCGCCTGAAAGCCTTCCTGTTTTCCCGTTTTCGTGTCGTACCAGTCAGTCATCGGCACGCGGGTCGGACCTTCATTTGTCCATGTGTAGATGGGGTCCATGATGCTGTGAAATGTCGCATCATCGTCGGCCAGGGTCGCAGTCCACAGTTCCCAATCGAGCTTGGTGTAGTCGCGACGGCTATCCAGCGGCAGGCCGTATCGGTTGATCCTGCTCTTATAGAAGGCGAGCTCGTCCCTTGCGACCGAGGCAGGGAACAGGTCGTAGTGCAGCAGCTTGTCCCAGACCAGGTTGTACTTCTGGCTCCACGTGCCGGAACTGTTGAAGGCGAGTTTGTAATGGTCGCCTTCACGCGCCAGCTTGACCCACTCCGACGCCATGCGGTGCGCCTCGGCGTTGTAACGCTTGGCCTCATTTTCATGGTGCAGCAGTTTCGCCAGGTTTGCGTAGGCGGCTACGCCTTCAATGGCCTTGAGCGACAGATTGCTGTTGTGCGCCACATGGCCGGCGAAGTCGTCAGTGGTGAGCTGATTTTCCGGGTCCAGGCCGTGCGTGCGCAGGTATTCGGCCCATTGCGACAGCTGCGGCCAGAACTGTGCGGCGAGTGCTGTGTCATGTTCGGTGCGCGCCAGCGCGTCAACAAGGATGAGCAGGTTACCGCTCTCCTCAACCGGCATCTGGTTTTCTTCAGTCTTCTCACCGCCGCCGTACTCTTGCCCGTTCGCTAACGGAAAGCGGCCCAGGTCGTGCGGCGCAAACGGGAAATGCCAGCGATCCGTCATTGCGGCATAGCGCAGCACGGGAAGCACTTCCGCATGCAGCAGCTTCGGGTTGAACAGCAGCCAGATCGGCGCGCCGGGATAAATGACGTCGACTGTAGCCATGTCGCCGTTGGAGAAGTTCTCCTTCTCAAAGGTGAGCGGCTCGCCGTCCGGCCCGGCGACCAGCGAGTGCGCGGCAATGGCTTGGCGATACGCCAGCGTGCACAGCCAGGCATACTGTTCGCCGCCGGCCGAGGTCATGTTCCGCTGAAAGCTAGCGTCAAACGCGGCTCCCTTCTGCTCCAGCGCGGGGTAGTCGGACGCTGCGTGATCGAGCATCTGGCCGACTGTCATGCCGTTGCGTTGCCAGTACGGCCGCAGGTTCTGGTGGAAGACCTGGATTGCGTAGTCCTCGTTGTAGGTCAGCAGAACGTGCCGGCTCACGGCCGGCTGCGACACGGAGCCAAGATCGAGCGCCACGGCGATGTGGCTACTATCGTGCTCGAGTCCGGTCGGCACGGAAAGGTCGTCCTCCTGCGGCAGTGCGCCCGTGGCGAAGCTGCGAAGAAGGCGCGTGCCGGTGGCCAGTGTCGCGGTCTCATCGTGCAGCACGGCGATGCGGAAGTAGCCCCAGTCGATGCGCAAGTCGTCACCGGAGCGATTCAACACCTGTTGGTCGCGGGAACCCACGGAGAGGACATCGGTTCGCTGCGTTCGCGCGCGAGAAGTGGTGACCGGCTGCCCGGGATAGCTCGTCGCCAAGTCGGGAGAGGCGTCCAGCAGCACCTCTACGTTGTGGGCGGATCCATCTGTCGCTGCAACAGTCCAACTGAGATAAGTGACAGGCCGCGACAGCAGGTCCAGATCATCGGTCAGTGCCGGCGTGAAAAAAGTCAGCGTCACCGCAACGCCTGCACCGGCGAACTGATACGTCGTATGCAAGGCCGTGACCTGTCGGGCCACCTGCGGCAGTGGCTCGCCCGGACCCCGGCCCATCACGCGATACAGCTTGCCGTCGACGCGCAGCAGGCTCGTTAGAGAATTGGCGTGACCGGTCCAGTGCACGGTATCGGCGGAGGTTAATGTGTCGGTGTCGGACCAGATGCTGAAGTATGGGTTGTGCGTGACCAGGGGCGTCGCCGGAGGACGCTGGGGCTGTTGAGCACTGGCTGCGCATGTGAGAAGCACGGTGCTGGCGAGCACGGAACGAAGCCACGGAGCGGAACGAAACGTCATGCGATCCTCACGCAAAGAAGTTGCGGCAGTGTGCATCAGCTTGCATCAGGAACAGGCCTCCATGCAAACGCGCATGAGATGCGTTGTACTCGCCGGTGCTGCATGCGCCCGTGTACGATGCTGGTGCTTAGCAATCGATGAGATGCGGCGCGCTGAAGCCGGTAGGGCGCCGGCAGACTGCGCTCTGCCACAACCCGGACGCACACTTCGGAGAAGAAGAATGTCTCTTTCGCGCCGTCGCTTTCTTTCCACATTTCCGATTGCCACGGCGGCGACGCTGCCTGCCACACATCGACTGCTCGCCGCGATGCAAACCGCTTCCGCGCGCCAGCGTGGCCCAAACGACCAGGTTCAGTTCGCTCTGATCGGTGCAGGCATTCGCGGCCAGCAGATTGCTTCTGCCGCGCTGCAAACACCCAACGTAAAGATCGTCGCCGTGGCTGACTGCTACGACGGACGGCTTCGCCACGCGAAAGAGTTGTGGGGTGCCGACGTGTTTACGACGCGGGACTATCGCGAGATACTGGCGCGGCCCGACGTGGATGCCGTGATCATCGCAACGCCCGATCACTGGCATAAACAGGCAGCCATCGATGCCACGCACGCTGGGAAAGACGTGTACCTGGAAAAGCCGATGATTCACCTGTACGCGGACGGTCCGGAGATCATCGCGGCGGCACAGCGCAACAACCGCATTCTGCAGGTCGGATCGCAGCGCGTGAGCAACGCTTTGTATCGCAAAGCGAAGGAGCTGCTCGCTTCAGGCGCGATCGGCAAACTGAACCTGGTCGCAGCGCGCTGGGACCGGTCAAGTGCGCTTGGCGCGTGGGACTACAGCGTGCCGCCGGATGCGACCCCTGAGACCTGTGACTGGCCGCGCTTCCTGGGCACCGCGCCGAAGATCCCGTGGAACGCCGAGCGCTTTTTCCAGTGGCGCAAGTGGAGTGACTACGGCTCCGGTGTGGCTGGAGACCTGTTTGTGCACCTGTTCAGCGGAACGCACTTCATCACCGGTGCGAACGGTCCCACGCGCGCCTACGCTACAGGCGGCCTTCGTTACTGGAAGGACGGCCGCAACGTTCCCGACGTGATGCTGGCCCTATTTGACTATCCGGAAGGTTTCAACCTGAGCCTGCGCGTGAATCAGATTTCTGGTGGCGAAGAGGCGGAGAGCTTCCTGTTCACCGGCTCTGAAGGCACAATCGAGATCGCCAGCACGGGCCTGACGTTGCGCCGCTCGCCCGTGTCCAAGGCGCCGGGCTACATGGTCAACACCTTTGCCCAGGCGCAGCAGCAGGAATACATCCAGCAGTACGACGCCAAGTACCCGCCGAACCCCCCGGGCACGCTCGCGGAAGACAACACGGAGCGCTTTCAGAACCCGCGCGGCTACGACGATACGGTCGAGCACTTCCGCAACTTCTTTAACTCCGTGCGCACGCGTACGCAGCCTGTGGAGGACGCGACCTTTGGCTTCCGCGCCGCAGGTGCCGCGCTGCTGAGTAACGTGAGCCTGCAGCGCGACAGCGTGGTGCATTGGAACCCGGAAACCATGAAGCTCGCCTGAACTGGTACTGCATCGCACAAGGAGCAGCATGCTGCGTTCCGTTTCGCTTTTTCTGGTACTGCTCGGCGTGATCTCTCGGGGCTCGGCGGCGCAAACAGTCGCCGCGGACCGACCGATTCGCGTTGCCATCGTCGGCCTGGTGCATGGGCATGTGAAAGGCTTCCTGCACGCCTTACCTCAGAATCATGACGCGGCGCTGGTGGCCATTGTGGAGCCCGACACGGCACTGGCTGCGCAGTACCGTACTGAGTACAAGCTCGATCCGGCGCTGTTCCACACCGATCTGGAAGAAGCGCTGCGCAGCGCGAAGCCGGATGCGGTTCTGGTGTACACCACGATTCAGGATCATCGGCGTGTGATCATCGAAGCCGCGCAGCATGGCATTGCGAGCATGGTTGAGAAGCCGTTGAGCACGACTGTGCCTGACGCGCTCGCCATTCGCGATGCTTCCCGCCAGTATCATGTGCCGGTACTGGTGAATTACGAGACCACCTGGTACAGCAGCAATGCTGAGGCACTGCGGTTGGTTGCGAATGGCACACTTGGCACGGTGCGGAAGGTGGTTGTGCACGACGGGCATGAAGGTCCGAAAGAGATAGGAGTCGGCCCGGAGTGGCTGCCGTGGCTCACCAACCCAGTACAGAACGGCGCGGGCGCGCTCTTTGATTTCGGTTGCTACGGCGCGGACCTGCTCACGGTAATGATGCACGGCAAAGCGCCGCTGAGCGTCACGGCGGTCTCGCAGACGGACAAGCCGCAAACGTACCCGCACGTTGAAGACGACAGCACGGTGATCCTGCGCTACGACGGGGCGCAGGCGGTGCTCATGCCGTCGTGGGACTGGAGCTTTGCACGAAAGGATATGGAGGTGTATGGCACGGAGGGGACGGCTGTGACTGTCGGTCCGTCGGGTATGCGCACGCGCCTTCGTCCAGCGCAGGCCGAGACCGCTGTGGAAGCGCCGCCGCTGGCGCCGCAGCATTCCGGCTCGCTCGCCTACTTGGCCGCGGTGCTGCACGGACAGGTGCAACCGGTGGGCGATCTGTCGGCGCTCGACACCAATCTGGTGGTCATGCAAATCCTGGATGCAGCGCGTACAAGCGCGGCTACAGGCCGCACTGTCACGCTGCAACCGCTGCCGCAATAGGAGGGAACCGCCATGCTCTGGCGTTTGAAAGCTGCGAGTCTGCGCAAGCTGCTGGCTGTTACATTCCTGCTGTGCAGTGTCGCGCACGCGCAGCACGAGACTCGAAAGGCGCAACCGGGCAACGGCCCGAACGGCGTGCCGGAGACGGTCTTCCTCTCGCACCGGCTGGGCACCGACCATGCCGAAGGCATCACGGCGATCGACGTGAATGGCGACGGCTTTCTCGACCTGCTCAGCGGTGCGTACTGGTATGAGAATCCGGGCGCAGGGGGCGGCACGTGGAAGCAGCACCAATGGCGCACTGTGCCGGTGCATGGTGAGTTTGTGAGCGACTGCGGAGAGTGGGCTGTCGATGTGAACCACGACGGTCATCTCGACGTCGTCACAGCTGGCTGGATCACGAACGGCGCGTGGTGGTACGAAAACCCCGGGCCGGCGGGCGTGGCGAGTGGCGCCATGTGGAAGAGGCACTTCATTGGCGACAGCTTCGACACTGAGGGCGGCGCTTTTGCTGACATCAATGGTGATGGCAAGCCGGATCTCGCGCTGGCGCACTATAACCACTCCGGCCTTCTATGGATCGACTTCAGCGGAGCAACGCCTCGCATGCATGTGCTTGCGCCCAAGGAGGCCGACGGTCACGGCGTGGGCATCGCCGATATTGACGGCGATGGCAAGGCCGACCTGTTGACGCCGTCTGGATGGTTCCGCAACATCGACGCGGACGCGGACAAGTGGGAGTGGCACCCCGACTGGCAGCTTGGGGATGACGGCTTCCCGATCCTCGGCTATGACGTGGATGGCGACGGCCGCATGGACCTGATTGTTGGACAGGGGCATGGCTATGGCCTGTACTGGTGGCAGCAGGGCGGACCCAAGGAGAAGCCGACCTGGACGCGCCACACCATCGACGAAAGCTTCTCGCAGTCGCACGCGCTCAAGCTGGTCGACCTGGACGGGGACGGCGTACCGGAACTGATCACCGGTAAGCGCTACCGCGGTCACAACGGCAACGATCCTGGATCGTACGATCCTGTCGCGCTCTTCTACTACAAGCTGGATAAGAAGACGGCGACGTGGACACGCACGACCATTTCCACAAACGGCACGGCGGGTGCGGGAACACAGATCCTTGCCGAGGATTTCGACCACGATGGCGATCTCGACTTAGCTGTTGCAGGCAAGCTCGGTGTACACATGCTTGAGAACCTGCGCGTCACTGCTGTGCCCGCAACAACGCGTGAGTTGCAGCAACCCATTGAGCGTACCTGGCCCTTCCCAGGAGAGGGTGTCGAAGCGCAGCAGGAAAACGGCCCCGCCGACCGCCATGTGAACGATGCAGTGATTCCGCAGCCACAACCGGAACGATAGCAGGAGACCACGACCATGACTCTTTTCATGCGCGCTCGGCTCGGCACGATGCTTTTTCTGGAGTACTTCATTTGGGGCTCCTGGTACGTGACCCTGGGTACCTGGCTTGCGCAAGGGTTGCACTTCACCGGCGCGCAGGTCGGCTTGGCGGCAGGCACGACCGCTGTGGGTGGCATGGTTTCACCGTTCCTGGTCGGCTTTGTTGCGGACCGCGTGGCAGCCACGGAAAGGATGCTCGCCGCGCTGCATGCAGTGGGCGGCCTCCTGCTGTTCATTGCCGCGCGGCAAACGCAGTTCACGCCGTTGTACTGGGTTGTGCTGCTGTACTGCTTCTGCTTTATGCCGACACTTGCCCTGACCAACTCGCTTGCCTTTCGGCAGATGAGTCATCCTGAAACGGAGTTCGGCGCAATACGCGTCCTGGGCACATTGGGCTGGATCATTGCGGGCCTGCTTGTGGGGGCATTGCGCGTGGAAGCACGCGCGGTGCCCATGCAGCTAGCAGCGGCAAGTTCGCTGGTGATGGCGGTGTATTGCCTCACACTGCCGCACACACCGCCTGCCCGCAGCACGGGGCCGCTGACCTTCAGTGCAGTATTTCCGAAACAAGCCGTACTTCTACTCCGTGAGCGTTCCGTCGCGGTCTTCGCGGCGGCCAGCTTCCTGATCTGCATTCCGCTGCAGTTTTATTACGCGTTTACGAATTTGTTTCTGAACCAGAGCGGTGTCGTGAACGCGGCCGGCAAGATGACTGGCGGGCAGATGAGCGAGCTGTTCTGCATGCTGCTGCTGCCGTTGTTCTTTCGCCGGCTCGGGGTCAAGTGGATGCTGGCTACGGGCATGTTTGCATGGGTGATCCGCTATCTCTTCTTTGCGTACGGCAACGCCGGCCCCGGTATGTGGATGTTCTGGCTCGGCATTCTGCTGCACGGCATCTGCTACGACTTCTTCTTCGTGACGGGTCAGATCTACATCGATCAGAAGGCAGCGATTGACCTGCGTGCTGCGGCGCAGGGTTTCATTACGTTTCTGACTTACGGCCTCGGCATGTTCGTTGGATCGTGGCTTTCGGGAGATGTCGTCCAGCGGCAGGCGATCCCCAGCGCGGGCACGGAGACGCTGTATCACTGGCATGCCGTGTGGCTCTTTCCGGCTATCTTTTCCGGTGTTGTGCTCCTGCTGTTTCTGCTGCTCTTTTCAGACCGTCGCGCAGCCAGCAGCGCCGAACCGCAAAGCAACTTCGAGACAATCGTGGAACCGCCGCTGCCTGTGTAGCGCCGCGTTAGATCCACCACGGCTCGACGGCAGGCTCTGTCGGCACCACACGTGAAAGCATCGCCGAGGCGGAGGACAGACCCTCGTGAATGGAGAGGAGCGCATCCTCGTGCTCGATGCTCAGCACGTAGTCGTAGCCGGCTAAGCGCAGCGCGGAGACGATCTCTTTCCACTCCAACTCGCTGTGTCCCCAGCCCACTGTGCGAAATAGCCAGGAACGCTCTGCCATTTCGGCGTAGCTCTTTGTGTCCAGAACGCCGTTGCGGGCGATCTTCGACGGCGCAAGCGCTACGTCTTTGGCGTGAACGTGAAAGATGGCTTCTCCAAGTGCCGCGATGACGGTGGGAAGATTCATGCCCTGCCACCACAGGTGACTTGGATCCAGATTGATGCCCACCGCCGACCCGGTAGCCGCCCGCAGACGCAGCAGCGTTTCTGTGTTGTAGACGCAGAAGCCTGGGTGCGCCTCCAGCGCAACGCGAATGCCATGCTGCTGCGCAAAGTTGGCGGCATCACGCCAGTAGGGAATCAGGCGTTCTTCCCATTGCCAGCGCGAAGCTTCGGCGTACTCGGGCGGCCACGCGGCGGTGACCCAGTTTGGTGTGGAATCCTGCGGGCTTCCACCAGGACATCCTGAAAATGTAATAACTACCGTTACTTCGAGCATCTCGGCCAAACGAACCGTGTCGCGGAAGAGCTGGTCATCACGCTCCGCAACATCGCGCCTCGGATGCACGGGGTTGCCGTGGCACGAGAGCGCACTGATGCTCAATCCCGCATCGCTCAGCCGTTTACGGTATTCGCGACGGTCCTGCGACGACGCGAGCAGCGCTGCAACGTCGATGTGATTCGCACCGGGCCAACCGCCGGTGCCGATCTCCAGCATGCGGATGGCGGGGTACTGCGCGACCTCGCGGAGCAGACTCGTAAAGTCAAGCCGGTTGAATACCGGCGTGAATAGTCCAATCTGCATGCGTTAAACCTGCAGAGCGTGCCAGTAGTTCGCGTCCGCCTTCAGCGATTGCTGCCAAGGCATGTCAAACGCTTCCTGCTCAATGAAAGCGTATGTGATGTGCTGATTTTTCGCCGCCTGCGTGAACAAAGGATGGAAATCGATCGACCCCATACCTAACTCCGTCACTTTACTTTCTTCACGCTTGTCTGGCTGCGGGTTCGTCGCCAGCTTGAAATCTTTCACGTGCAGCATGCTGAAGCGATGTGGATACCGCTGCATCAATTGCACCGGATCGACGCCCGCGACCTTCACCCAGCCCGCGTCCATTTCGAACGTAACTTTTGCCGGGTCGGTCAGCCGCAGCAGCTCCTCATACGGGATCTTGCCTTGCACGGGAACGAACTCGCCCGTGTGATTGTGATAGCCGAAGTGCAGGCCAACGCCGTTTGCCTTCTCTCCCACGGCATTGAACTCGTCGGCTGCATAGTGCCAATCATCCAGCGACATAGGCGAGTGTGCGTTGGGTGCGGTGCCGTCCCGCTTCGGCGACGACGGACAGATGAGATAGCTGCAGCCCAGCGCCTTGGCATATGTCGCGGTTTCGTCGAAGCGCGTCGTCACGTCCGCGAAACTGTTGTGCGTGCTGACGCATCGCAGGCCTGCCTTGTCGAGCGATGCGCGGATTTCAGTTGCTGGCCTTTTCGGCAGCGAAGCGGCCTCGACCACGGTGTAGCCAGCGGCGCTCACCGCTGCAAGCGCACCGTCCAAGTCCTGCGCCATCTGATCACGAACGCTATACAACTGCAGGCCTGCAGGCAGACCCAATGGATTTGCCCGTGCCACTTTGCAGCGCAAAGCGATTGCAGCGCCGGTGAGCGCGGTCGAGCGAAGCAGAGTGCGACGGGTCATGATCACGGTTGTAGTCTCCAGTTACACGTTCAGCTTACTCATTTCGTCCGCCAGGTGCTCGGACGCGCGCATCGACAAGGCAGAGATCGTCATGGTTGGATTCTGCCATCCCGCACTGGTGAAAGCGGCGCCATCGACCACGAACAGGTTTTTGTGGTCATGGCTCTGGCTCCAGCGGTTCAGCACGCCCTTCTTCGGATCGTCGTGCATGCGGCAGGTGCCGACCTCGTGGATGCTATACCCCGGCGGGTTCGGCACTATGTTGCTCGAGAGCACTTCAAAACCTGCATCGTGCGCCATCTGAGAGCCGGTCGCGACCGCATCCTTCGCCATGGCGAACTCGTTTTCGGTATACCTTGTCTCGACATGCAGCACAGGTATGCCCCAAGCGTCCGTCACATCCGGGTTGATGCGCACGTGGTTTTCATACCGCGCCAGCACCTCGCCCATAATGGTCATGTAGAACGCCGAGCCGTGGTACTCGTCCAGCTTGCGCTGTAACTCCGCGCCGTACGCGGCAAAGTTGCGCGGTTCAAGGCCGCCGTCGCGGCTGGTCACGTTGAACGCGTAACCGCGCAAAAAGCGCGGGTCCTTGGTCGTGATGTTCCGGAAACGCGGAACGATCGCACCACCGCCCATCAGATTCGGTGTTGCGCGGCCGTTGCGGGCCTCGGGCACGCTGCAGGTGACACCCGCGCCATAAATCTGATCGCATAAGTAACGCCCTACCAGGCCGCTGCTGTTTGCCAGCTTGCTGTTCAGCAGCAGACGCGTGCTCTCGAGCGTGCCCGCTGCCAGCACGATCACGCGCGCCTTTACGTCCATCTCGCGATGCGAGAGCCGGTCGACAAAGCGGACCCCATTTGGCTGACCGGTGTCCTTGTCGACGGTAATCTCGCGCACAACTGCGTTGGACACGGAGGTGAGCCGGCCGGTGCGCTCCGCATCCGGGATCAGCAGGTTGACGGAACTTGCCAGCCCATCGCGGCCGCGTGCGGTACGCTGCTTGCACACCGCGATTCCAAGCGGCTTGCCCGCCGCAATGAAACGCTGCATCGACTCGGTCCACGGTGCATCATCGAGTACAAAGTTTCCATCCGGCATTTGTGGCGGACCGTCTTTCGCGCCGTAGACCTGGAAGATTTCCTCAACGCGCGAGTAGTAAGGCGCAAGCTCGGCATGGTCGATCGGCCAGTCTTCTCCGAAGCCGTCGTGCGACTTGGCTTTGAACTCGTAATCGCTCAACCGGAAGGATTGCCGCGACCAAAACAGCGACCGACCACCAAAGAGCCGGACGCGCACCCAGTTGTACGGGTTCTGCGGCGCAAAGGTGTATGGCACCTCCTGCTCGTCGACCCACACGTTGGTGTTGTATTCGCTTGCCTGAAAGACGTGTTCGAGCTTGCCAGGCGGCTTGAAGCCGCGGAACGGCAGTTCATACGGCGCTTTGCGCTGAGTGTGCCGGCTCACGTCAGCGACCGGGCCGGCATTCAACATCAGGCAGTGCACGCCTTTTTCGCACAGCACCTTGGCAGCCATGCCGCCAGCGTGACCGGAGCCAATAATCAGGACGTCTACAGGTTCGTTGAGCATGCGTGTCCGTTCGTCAGCGCGGGTACGATGGCGCGGTGTTGGAAGACTTGGGCGCGGCCTGCACCGGAGCGGGTCGCTGATGTACCGAGCGAAAGTTGTCTGCACTCGTGTCCGGATCGATCGGCGACCAGTACATCTGTGCCGCGTTCGATTCGCCTCGGCTGTGTGCTTCGGCATTCACCCAGGCGCGGCTATTCATGGTCGCGGTGCGTATGTCGGCATGCGCGATGTTGACGAAATCGGCGTGCGGCTCGATCGGCGGATGATCGCTCATCCACGTGCGCAGCCAAGGTTTTAGCGCAGCGCTGGCCTGCTCGGGCGTGGTCTTTGCAAAGGGAACACCGTTCCGGCGGCGAGACTCTGCATCCAGCCAGTCCAGGCCACCGGTATAGAGCGCCTTGCGTGGCGCAGGGGAGTCGCCGATCAGGAAGTCCAAGAACTGTGGCGTTTCCGCATCGAGCGCACCCGGCATGTCACCCAGCGGTGGCAAGAGAATGCTGCTCAGATGGACGAGCGTTGCCATCTGTACGGCAGAGAAAAAAGTAGCATCGGTCGCGGCAACATCGTCCACCGTTTCCGTATGCGGCAGTGGCGTTTTGCCATTCAGGCCCAACGTCCACGGCACTGGTGCAGGCGGCGGCGGCAATGGATTCTGCGTCGTGGCCGCCTGCTGTTGCGATAGCACGACCTCCGGTAATACACACGCGCCGGCCACCATCCAGACGAACTCTCGACGCCTCATTCTTTGCGCTCCAGGGTTAGCGACCCTTTTAGTGCAATGCGAGCAGCGATGTCAACGCGTGATCCATTCGGTGATGGACGCAGGCGTTGCTTCGGAGCGCCGTGTGCATCCAACCGCCCGTGGCCGGAATACAGTCGACTCCCTCACCTCGCACCAGCATGCATGCGATGCTCTTCGGCGCCCACCTCAGCCCAGCACGTTGCGTGCCTTTCCGCATCTTCGCTCCTGCCGTCGAGAGTGTAGCGTTGCGGCTCGAAGAGGGCCCCGAAGATGAGCTCATGTCCCGCGTTGACGGCGGCTGGTTTGAACGCATGGAAGAGGCAGGCAAGGCCGGCATGCGGTACCGTTTTGTTCTGCCGGACGGCTCCGTGGTCGCCGATCCGGCCTCGCGCTACCAGCCGGAAGGTGTGCACGGGCCAAGTGAGGTGGTCGACCCCGCGGCCTATGTTTGGACCGACAACCAATGGCAGGGTCGTCCTTGGTCGCAAACAGTACTGTACGAGTTGCCCGTCGGCACTTTCACCCCACTAGGCACCTTTGCCGCTGCCGCAGAGGAGCTGACGCAACTCGCCGGAATCGGCATTACTGCGATTGAGATCATGTGCCTCGCCGATTTTGCAGGCAATCGCAATTGGGGCTATGACGCCGTGCTGCTCTATGCGCCGGACGCGAGCTATGGCCGGCCCGAAGATCTGAAGCGCCTCGTCGATACTGCGCACCGCAACGGTATCCAGGTCATTCTGGACGTGGTCTATAACCACTTCGGCCCCGAAGGCAACGATCTGCCCAAATATTTTCCCCAGATGCTTACCGACAAGCACAAGACGCCGTGGGGGGATGCGCTGAATTTTGATGAGGAGGAGGCAGGCAGCTGCGCGAAGCAGGTGCGTGAGTTCATCATTCAGAACGCGCTTTACTGGGTCGAAGAGTTCCACGTAGACGGCCTGCGTCTCGATGCGGCACACGCGATCATCGATGAAGGAAAGGTCCACGTGCTCGATGAGTTGGCCTCGCGTGTGCGCGCTTTTGGGGCAGCGCAGCAGCCGTCTCGACACATTCATCTCATCCGCGAAGACGAGCAAAACATCGCCAAAAAGCTGCTGCGCAACGAGAAAGGCCACTGTGAAAAATTCACAGCACAGTGGAACCACGACATGTCGCACCTGCTGGGCGCGGCCATGCGCCAGGACTTCAGCGGGGATGAGCATGACGCCGAAACCTTCAAACAGGCGGAGACGATCGCGCAGGGCTTTGTCATCGCCGCGGAAGAGAGCGGCAAGGGGGCAGAGGTGCGTTGCCATGTACCGCCGACGGCCTTCGTCTCCTTTGTGCAGACGCATGACCTCATCGGAAACCGCATCGGAGGCGAGCGCATACACGCGCTGGCTCCTGCGGAAGCGGTGCGCGCAGTGATGGCTTTGTTAATGTTGATGCCCCAGATCCCGATGATCTTCATGGGCGATGAGTTCGCTGCAAAGACCCCCTTTCCTTACTTCTGCGATTTCGGTGGCGAACTGGGTCACGCCGTCAGCAAAGGACGCCGGGATTTCCTGCAAAAGCTGCACAATGCCGATGATGCGGCGCTTGGCAGAGCGCCGGATCCGCAGGAAGAAAGTACCTTCCTGAGCGCCAAGCTGGATTGGCAGCAACGCGAGGGCTCAGAATGGCTTGATTGGTATCGTCGCATTCTGAGCGTGCGACTGGAGCGCATCAGCCCGGCCCTGGAAGATCTGCAAGACCGTTGCGGCACCTTTCGCGTGGTGCGTGCCGGAGCTTTCGAGGTGGCCTGGAAGCTGGACGAAGTGACGCTGGCTGCAGCCGCAAATCTCCGTCCGGACAGCACTGAGGGCTTTAGCGCGAGGCGTGAAAGCATTTGGTTGGAAGGGTCCTCAGACTCGGCCACGAGCCTGGAACCATGGTCAGTGCGCTGGTCTCTTTTCGAAGGCTGATATTTCCTCGCAACTCAGAGCATTGCTGTCCTGAGCAAAGCGAAAAGCTCGAATTGGTCTGAGCAGTACGCGGCCAACGGCAAAGCAAGTCTTCGTCGTAGCGCTTCTGAGCATGAGGATGTACCCGAGGATCAGAGAAGAGCCAAACCTCCGCTAACGTCCGACCTCGACCTTCCAGATCTTCTCGCAATACTCCCGGATGGAGCGGTCCGAACTGAACTTGCCGGAGCGTGCCGTGTTGAGCACGCTCATGCGGCTCCACTTTTTGCTGTCGCAAAACAGTTTGCCCGCTTCGGCCTGGGCGCGCGCGGAGTCATCGAAGTCGGCCATCACAAAAAAACGATCGACTTCCAAAAGGTCCTTCACCATAGGCGCGAAGGTTTCGCGGTCGCCGTTGGTGAAGCGTCCGTCGCGCAGACCGTCCATAACCTCACGCAGTTGCGGGCTTTTCTCGTAGAACTCGCGCGGCTTGTAGCCGGCCTTTTGCTTTTCCGCGATCTGTGGCGCGGTCAGACCGAAGAGGAAGAAGTTTTCCTCACCGGCCTCTTCGCGAATCTCAATGTTTGCGCCGTCCAACGTCCCAATTGCGACCGCGCCATTCATCATGAACTTCATGCAGCCGGTGCCGCTGGCCTCTTTGCCAGCCGTGCTGATCTGTTCACTCAGGTCGGCAGCGGGGTAGATGCGCTGCCCCAGCGACACACTGTAATCCGGTACAAAGACGACACGTAGCAAGTCTTTGGTCTGCGGGTCCTTGCCGACCAACTCACCGACTGTACACACGAGCTTGATCATCAACTTGGCGTAGATATAGCTGGGCGCGGCTTTGCCACCGAACAGGAATGTGCGAGGCGGCAGATCCTTGAGCTCACCGGACTTGATGCGGCAGTACAGGCTCAGAATGTGCAGCGCATTCAGGTGCTGACGCTTGTACTCGTGAATGCGCTTCACTTGCACATCAAACATGCTTGCCGGATTCAGGCTCACGTCCATGGTGCGTTTGATAAAGTCGCCCAGCCGGCCCTTCGACTCTTCCTGCCGCTTGCGCCATTTGTCCAGAAAGCCCGGATCATCGATGTACTGTTCCAGACCACGCAAGGCGTACAGGTCCGTATGCCACTGCGTGCCCAGCGTTTCGTTCAGCAGGGTAGTAAGCGGGGGGTCTGCCAGCATCAACCAGCGGCGCGGTGTCACACCGTTCGTGACATTTGTAAAGCGGTCCGGGTACGCCTCGTAAAAATCTCTCAGCGTGTCTTCCTTCAGAAGATCGGAATGCAGCTTGGCGACGCCATTCACCATTTTGCTGCCGACGACGGCAAGGTTGGCCATGCGCACCTGCTTCTCGCCGTCTTCACCGATCAGGCTCATGCGCGACCAGCGCGCGGTGTCGCCGGGGAACTTGCCCTGCATCTCCTTCAGCAAGCGCCGGTTGATCTCATAAATGATCTCGATGTGGCGCGGCAGCAGGCTGGCAAAGATCGGCAACGGCCATTTCTCCAACGCCTCGGGCAACAGCGTGTGGTTCGTGTAGCCAAAGGTTGCCTGCGTGATCTTCCACGCGTCATCCCAGCCAAACTCTTCCTCATCGGTCAGAATGCGCATCAACTCCGCGATGCCGATAGACGGGTGCGTGTCGTTCAGCTGCACGGACCACTTCTCGGCGAACGCGGTCATCGGCAGGCTCTGCAGTTTGTGCAGACGAACCATGTCCTGCAGCGAACACGACGTGAAGAAGTACTGCTGCATCAACCGCAGCCGCTTGCCCTGTTCCGTCTCGTCCGGCGGATACAGCACCTTTGAGATCGTCTCCGATTCCATCTTGTCGCGCACCGCGCCCATGTAATCGCCGCGATTGAAGATCTCCAGGTCGAAGCTGTCTTCAGCCTCGGCCTTCCACAGGCGCAAGCGATTCACCTGCTTGTTGCGGTAGCCAGGGATGGGCGTGTCGTACGCGACGCCCTTGACCGTGAAGGCAGGAACCCACTTCCAGATCAGCTCACCTGTCTTGTCGTCTTTCGTGGTTTCGGTGTGCCCACCAAAATTCACGTGCTGCGTCGCGTCCGTCGATGGGATTTCCCACGGGTTGCCGTACTCCAGCCATTTGTCGGAATGCTCCACCTGCCAGCCGTCACGGATCTCCTGACGGAAGATACCGAATTCGTAACGCAGACCATACCCGATCGCGGGTACCTCCAGCGTGGTCATGCTGTCCATGTAGCAGGCGGCGAGCCGGCCCAGACCGCCGTTGCCAAGACCAGGCTCGGGCTCCTCGTCTGCCAGGTCGTTCAGGTTATAGTGCAGCTCGTCGCATGCCTTTTCGGCAGGGTGCGTAATGCCCAGGTTGAGCATGCCATTGAGCAGGTGTGGGCCAAGCAAAAATTCCGCGGACAGATAGGACACCACGCGAACGTGATGCTGAACATAGCTCTCCACCGTCGTAATCCAGTCATCCATCACCCGGTCGCGGATCAGGTGTGCCATCGCGCGGTACTGGTCAAGCGTGTTGGAATACTCGACCGGCTTGCCGATCGTGCGGCGCATGTGCCGCAAAAATGCCAGACGGATGCCTTCAGCCGAGCGGTTGTCCTGTGCCGCATGCGCGATGACGCCGTTCGTTTCTGTCTCGCCCTTCTGCTGCCCCTGTGAAGCGTCCTGCACTTGAACCCCCTTCAGCACGTCCGGCCTTTATTGTCGCAGAGCGCCGTTCTGACGCTCTGTTCACATTGCTGCCATTGCGACGGAAACGTCTGGCTGATAGCCTTAGAGATTGAGAAAACCGCAGAAAACATGAGTACAGAGACCCAGACCTACACCCGCAACAATCCCTTCGTCTCCACCATGCTGGTCAACTACGTGATGACCGACAGCGACTCCGAGAAGGAAACGCGCCACATTGAACTGGCGCTGGACAGCGGCATGGATTACACGCCTGGTGATGCCGTCGGCATCCTGCCAACGAATCGCGACTCCGAGGTGGAAGCCGTGCTCAAAGCTCTTGGCTACAGGGGCGACGAGACCGTGCTCGACTTCTTCAAGAAGGAAACCACCCTCGACGATGCGTTGCGTACGAAGCTGCACATCGGCAAGCTCACCCGCGGTTCGGTAAACAGCTACGCAAAGATCGCTCCCGAGTCCACGCCCGGCCTTGATTTCCTGAAGTCGCTCGCCGGCCAGGACAACAAGTCCAGGGCGGAGGAATACGTGTGGGGCCGCGAGTTCCTCGACCTCATTCTGGAGCACCCCGGCGGCATCACCGATCCGCAGCAGCTCTTTACCGTGCTGGGCCGCCTTACCCCACGCATGTACTCTATCGCCAGCTCTCAGGCGAAGACGCCGGATACGGTACACACCACCGTGCGTGTGGTGCGCTATCACACACACGGTCGCGAGCGGCAGGGTCTATGTTCCGGCCATCTGGGCGAGCGTGCCGATGTGGGCGCGACTTTGCCCATCTTCTTGCATGCCAACCAGAACTTTCGTCTGCCCACGGACGCGACCGCGCCGGTCATCATGATCGGACCCGGAACGGGCATCGCCCCATTCCGCGCGTTTCTGCAGCACCGCCAGGCGCACGGGCACACGGGACAGAACTGGCTCTTCTTCGGAGAGCAGCGCAAGACATCTGACTTTCTGTATCGCAATGAGTGGGAAGGCATGCTTGCCGACGGCACGTTGACCCGGCTCGATACCGCTTTCTCACGCGACCAGAGCAGGAAGATTTACGTACAGGACCGCATGCGCGAGAACCAGAAGGAGCTCTTCGCCTGGCTGGAGCGTGGCGCTTACTTCTATATCTGTGGCGACGCCACCCGCATGGCCAAGGACGTGGAACAGACTCTGCTCGACACCATCGCGGACGGCAAGGGCTGCACGCCGGATGATGCGCAGTCCTACCTGGGTGAGATGAAAAAAGCGAAGCGCTACCAGTTGGACGTGTACTAGCGAGTGTGGACGATCGGCGAAGAGGCTCCTGCGGGAGCCTCTTTCCATGCGCGGAATTCTGTCCGGCGTGTCGTGTCTGGGTCGCCGCGACATCTGATGAAAGCAGGAGACGGCTGCGCGATGGATCACATTCAGATTGGGGCAGAGGACTTAGTTCCCATGGACGACATTGCGCCCGGTGTCTTCGGCCTGCGCGTGACCTTTGTTAACGTCTTCGGCGTTCTGAACACGAATGAGACCTGGACGCTGATCGACGCCGGCATTCCCGGCTCCGCGCCTCTGATTCGCTCCTGGGCCGACAAGCAGTTCGGTCAGCCACCTGCTGCGATGATCCTGACCCACGGACACTTCGATCACGTGGGCGCCGCTCGAACCCTCGCCGATGAGTGGCGCATCCCGGTGTACGCCCACCTGCTTGAGTTTCCGTATCTGACCGGAAAGCAATCGTATCCGCCGCCCAACGCTGGAGCGGGTGG
>CAXUEG010000005.1:2645-8707 GCA_964249935.1 uncultured Terriglobus sp. | reverse complement strand
GCTCTCCCCGTTGTATCCCAAGGATCCCATCGACCTTGGCAAGCACCTGCGCCCGCTGCATGCGGACGGACAGCAGAATCTGCCAGAGTTGGAAGGTTGGCAGGTGCTGCACACGCCCGGTCACACGCCGGGCCACGTTTCGTTCTACCGCGCTTCTGATCGCACCCTGCTCGTGGGCGATGCCTTTTGCACGACCAGGCCCGAATCGTTCTTTGAGGCGGCGCTGCTGCAACAGCCCGAACTGCACGGGCCGCCGGCGTACTTCACCTCGGATTGGGAAGCCGCCCGCGCCTCCGTCCAAGCGCTCGCTGCCCTGTCTCCAAGCACTGTCGCGCCCGGTCACGGCAAGCCGCTCGCGGGCCAGGATGTTGCGGCCAGGCTTCGCGACCTGGCTGCAAACTTCCAGGAAATCGCCGTTCCAGACAACAGGCAATCCAGCGAATAGCTATGCCTAGATGCGCTCATGGTCGGCTCGCCAGCGCTGCACCGCCGCTTTAATCTGCTTCGTCGTCAGATGTTCGCGAGCCGCACGTTCGGCTAAACTCACCACCTCTGCATCGGACGCGAATCGCAGCGCCACATATTGCCGCGTCGACAGGCCGGTCGCGCCACCGCCCAACGATTGCAGCCGCAGCGTTTCCTCCAGGCGAATGACTCGGTCCTGCACCTTCAGGGCATAGGAACGCACTAGAACCACCAGCAGAACCAAGGTGAGCGCGGCCACAATCGACAGCCCGTTGTGGAACGTGCGCATGCGGAACCAATCCCACACCGTCGCGCCCAGCAGAAACCAGCACAGGGGCACCAGCACAAAGTGAAATAGGGGATGGAGCCGGACGTGGTTCTTATACGTTTGCTCGGCCATGCGTAGCTTCCTTGTGGTCTGAGGTGAGGAACACCTTTCTTCTACCATCAAGACAATGGCCCGACCCAGGCAGCAGCAGCGTATTGGCATCCACCTGTCTACCAGCGGCGGTACCTGGACCGCGGTGCAGCGTGCAGTGGACTGCGGTGCCAATTGTTTCCAGATCTTCTCGTCTTCACCGCGCACGTGGCGCCCGACACCGGTTTCTGCCGATGATGCGGAGCGCATGCGCACGGGGCGCACGCAGCACGACATCGCCCCGCTGGTTATACATGCTTCGTACCTGATCAACCTCTGCTCGCAATCAGCTGAGGTTCGCAAGAACTCCGTCATTGCTTTTCGTGGCGAGGTGCAGCGTGCGCTCGCGCTTTGCGCGGAGTTCCTGGTGCTGCACCCAGGATCGTGGAAAGGCTTGACCCGCGACGAAGCGCTGCAGCACGCGGCGGACAACATTGAGCGAGCCCTCGACGGATTGCCATGCCAGGACTCGCCGCTTCGCATCTTGATTGAGAACTCCGCTGGTTCGGAGTTCAGCATGGGTGGCCGGCTCGACCAGATCGCCGATCTGATTCACCTGCTTGACCGCTGCGCGCCCGTCGATGTCTGCCTGGACACCTGTCACGTCCATGTCGCTGGCTACGATATCGTCACCGCCGAGGGCTACCTCGAAACTGTGCAGCAGATCGAAGACGATTTTGGCGCGGGGCGCGTGAAGGTCTGGCACTGCAACGATGCCAAGGCGCCGCAGGGCAGCAAGCTGGATCGCCACCAACATGTGGGCGACGGCACCATCGGCCCCGACGCCTTCCGCCGCATCCTCGCCGATCCGCGGTTCGCCCATTGTGCCTTCATCGCGGAGACGCCCGTGGACGAGCCGGGCGATGTTCTCCGCAACGTCTCCGTGCTGCGCGCTCTCGCCGGAGGTTGATTGCACCACCGGCAATTCGCTTGTTGGTGCGTTACCGCGTCCGCTCCGTGCACGAGTGGAAATCACCCGGCTCCGCATGTTTCATTCGCTTTGGTTGCTTCGCTGAAGCCTTTCGAAAGGGGTCGCGTCTGTACGTGCAGAGTCACCCGAAGAGGCACTTTCTCATGAAGCTTGCGATCTCTGCTGTTCTCCTGTCCATCGCGATGACTGCTCCGCTCGCCGCGCAGTCCGCGCCAACTTCCAGCCCGGACGCGCCGCCACCTTCGTCCCAACCAGGCATGCACCCGGGCGGCCCACATGGTCCCCATGGCCACGGCATGTTTGGGCCCGGCATGGCGTCGCACCACGTGGAAACGATCTCGAACCTGCCGTTTACGGCGCAGTTTAACGACACAGCGACCTTCACCGACAAGCAGGGCAATCAGCAGCAGCGCAGCGCGACCAGCGTTGTCTACCGTGACTCGCAGGGCCGCGTGCGTGAAGAGGTCACGCTGCCCGCACCGCCGCCGCGCACACCGTCGACGGCCAGCAACGAAAGCGTGCCGGCTGTACCTGCAACCCCGCGCGGTCCACGCACCATCATCACCATCCTGGACCCGGTCGCGCACACCATTACGCACTTGAACCCCGAGCGCCAGACGGCATACGTCCAGACGGTGCCTGCCGATTTCTTTACCCACATGCAGCAGCGCGAGGACCGGCTTGCATCGGGTCAGGCACCGCAGCACAAGCGCGACAATGCAACGACGACCAGCTTGGGAAGTAGAATGTTTGCGGGTCTTTCCGCTACAGGTGAACAGACGACGGCCACCTTCCCGGCTCGCGATGGCGGATCGGCACACACCATGACACGTCAGAGCTGGTTTTCTTCGGATCTGAAGCTCGAAACCGGTTCCTCGGAGACGAGCGATCGCGGAACCCACTCTGACACGCTGGCCAGCGTTAACAGGGCCGAGCCGAACCCGAGCCTATTCCAGGTACCCGCCGGATATACGACCACGAATGCGCCGGAACACCCGTTTGCTGGTCACCAGCACCGTGGTGCTGGTGGTGCCGGGAATGATGGCGCCCCACCGCCGCCACCGTCCATGTAGCTATGCCTCAGAAAGCCACCCTCAGCGGGTGGCTTTCTAATGTATCAGAGGCTTACTCACTGGGCGAGGTGATGCCGGAGTCCGCCGCTTCCGAATCGTCATCGCCCTTGGCGGGAACGACCGGCACGATTGGGTGTTGTCCGAAGTAGGCCCTGTTCGAGAGTGCCCGATAGAAGATTCCGGTCAACTCTGCGGCTTTAGGCCCGAATGTCGGCCGGCCGCCCGTCAAGAAGAATACCGTCACGATCCGCCCGATCGGTCCTTCCCCGTATGCGGCAAACCACCCGTAGCGCGTGCCGTTGTTCGAGCAGGTGCCTGTTTTTCCGAGCACCGGGAAGTCCGTAAAATTCGCCCGCAAACTGCGCGCCGTACCAAATCGCGCGTTTACGGCGCCTGCCATGCCAGGCAGCATCTCCGGAATGGCGGACTGAATGTTCAGCGTGCGTTTCAGGCGCGGCTGAAAGCTCGCGATCTGCTCCGGCGTGGTCGGGTGCTGCAAATAGAAGAGCGAACCACCGTTTGCGATCGCGCTTACGATGGCGCCCAGCTGCATTGGTGTCATCTGCACCGACTCGCCGAAGGAGCACATACGGCCCACGCCACCCTGAGCTAACGGCAACTCGTGGTCGGGATACACACCCAGCGTTTCACCTGGAATGTTGTAGCCCGCCAGCTCACCCAGGCCGAACTGGTTCTCGTAGTGCTTCAGCTTTTCGAAGCCCATTTCGCGGCCGAGCACTTCGAAATAAGGATTGACGCTCTTGGCGAGCGCATAGGTCATGTTCACGCGGTAGCTGCCGCCAAGCGAAACAGGCGTGTCCGCGTGCACCAGGCCCTCGCTCAGTGCGGCCAGCGCAACCGTGACTTTGATCGTGCTGCATGGTTCTGAACCAGGCCCGAGCGCCATCTTCTGGTTGACCATCGCAAGGATGCGGCCGTTGCTGGGATCGATTGCGAGTGCGGTCCCGTTATAGTTGCCCAGCGCCTCGATCAGCGAAGAGCGAACCAGAGGGTCTTCGCCTGCGGTCACGTCGCCGAGCACCAGGTTGTCCACGTTGTCTGTGAAGGAAGAGGCGGTGAACCGTTCTCCGTAGCGGTGGGACGAGACCGCGATGCGGACAAGTCGGCCATGGCGACCGCGCCGCGCGATCGCGACCACATTGTCGCCTGACGCGACGCGTCCGCGCGCGCCGGCGTGAACCGGTGCCACGTGCCCGCGGCTGTGTTGCAATGCCGCCATGTGACGGGTGGCCGCGGCACTCTCGTGAACGGCAGTTACGCCATGGTGGGCGGGGCGCATCGGAACACGGCTATGCGCCGCATTCGCCAACACAGGCACCATCCCCATCACCAGCGATCCTACAAACGGAACAAACGTAGCCCCAGGCAATTGGAAAAAACCGGCAATTTTCTTCAAGAACTCACTCCTGTCCAATGGGACGGGTTTGTGGAACGGCCGCTCGCTAGTGCGTACCGCGCCGCAAGAACGCGGGGATGTCAAGCTCGTCGTGTTCCGGCTGCTCGGGTTCGGGCGCGGGCGCCAGGCCGCCAAACGTCGGTACACGTACATCGGTGCGAAGTTGCGGTTCGGCATCAAACGCAGGTTCGGCGGGAGTCTGATCCTCGGCTCTGCGGCGGCCGCGTAGAAAAAAATCATCATCAAAGACCGACGCGGGGACCGGCACCAGTTCCGGTCCCTGCTGCTGTGGACTCTTCATTGCGGTTTGCATGGCGTCCTCGAAGCTCGGCTGCGAGGGGGGTGAGGCCGTCGCATGCTGTTCAACTTCGTCCTCATCCGCCCGAAACGTTGGAGCTGGAACATAGGTGGGCGCAGGAGCTGCATTGGGCGAGCTGGCCTTTGGCATCGCCGGTGAGGCTACCGACTGCGGCGAAACTGAAGCGGACGCGGATGCTGGTGGCAATACCGGATCGGGCCGGTACACCGGCTCCGCAAACGTCGGTCGTGGTGGCTGCGTCACGATCGGTGGTGGCGTAAAGAAGCTCTCGCTGGCTCCCCGGCCTGACGCCGGATAACTCTGCTCCAGCATTCGTTCACGGCGTTCCGCATCCGCGCCGCGGTCGCGGAAGCCGGTCGCGATCACGGTGATCTTCACCTGGTCGCCCATCGTCTCGTCCTGCACCGCGCCAAAGATGATGTTGGCGTCTTCGTGTGCTGCGTCCTGGATGAGCGTGGAGGCTATGTTTACCTCGCTCAGCTTTAGCGATGAGGATCCGGTTATGTTGATCAGGATGCCGCGTGCGCCGTCGATCGCACCTGCCTCCAGCAGCGGCGAAGCCATGGCCGCGTGTGCTGCTTCCATGGCGCGGTTCGGGCCCGTGCCAATGCCGGTTGCCATCACGGCGTAACCCATGCCGGCCATCGTCGTTTTCACATCGGCAAAATCGCGGTTGATTACGCCAGGGATCGTGATGATGTCCGAGATACCCTGCACGGCTTGCCGCAACACGTCATCCGCAACCCGAAAGGATTCGAAGAAGCCGGTGTCCTGCGCGACTTCCAGCAGCTTTTCGTTCGGAATCACGATGACGGTATCGACCGCGTCCAACAGCTCCTGCAGGCCGCGTTCCGCCTGCGAGCGGCGACGCTTGCCCTCAAACCCAAAGGGACGCGTCACGACAGCGACCGTCAACGCGCCCATTTCACTCGCCAGGGAAGCGATGACCGGCGCTGCGCCCGTACCGGTACCACCGCCCAGGCCGGTGGTCACGAATACCATGTCCGCGCCTTCCAGCGCCTCGATGATTTTGTCGGAGTCCTCAAGCGCCGCGCGCCGGCCAACGTCGGGATTGGCACCCGCACCCAAACCGTTCGTCAGCTTCACGCCGAGCTGCAACTTTACGGCTGCCTGTGATGTCTTCAGCGCCTGCACGTCCGTATTTGCCGCGATGAACTCAACACCCTCAACCCGAGCGGCGATCATGCGGTTGACGGCATTGTTGCCGCCGCCACCGACGCCGATCACTTTGATTCGCGCGCCTCGCGGCATATCGTCCTGGTACTGAATGCGAAGATCTTCGTCGGGCAGCATCGGTGGGGAACTCCTCCAGGCAGTGGTCGGTGGCAAGTCAGGCAGGCAATGCAATGGAGCAAATGCGAAGCGGCACTCGGCATTCCACTCAGCCGTATGAAGCGATTCTTTCACGCGCTTGCACA
>CAXUEG010000005.1:0-2635 GCA_964249935.1 uncultured Terriglobus sp. | reverse complement strand
GCTTCAGACCCATCTCTTCATTCGCGCGACGTACCCGGGTGCGATGTGTGTACAGCAACATGCCGATCGCAGTGGCGAACTCGGGCTCTGCCAGCTCCTCGGGCATGCGGCTCAGCGGCACCGGGGAACCGATGCGCGCGGGGGTGCGCAACAACGACTCGGCCACATCTAGCAAGCCGGCAAGACGGGCGCCACCGCCGGTCAGCACGCAGCCCGTGCCCAATGCTTCCAGCACGCCGCCTTCCCGCAGGTTGTTGCGCAACATGGTAAACAGCTCGCGCGCGCGGGGTTCCAGGATCTCTGCCAGAAAGCGCTGGCGCACCAGCCGTGGCGCGGACGTGCCGCCGGTGTTCAGGTTGCCGCCCACCTCGACTTCGTTCAGCGATGGAACGCTGGTCACGACGCAGTTGCCGAACTCCATCTTCAGCCGCTCGGCTTCCTCTTGCGAAACATGCAGGCCGACCGCAAGATCGTTGGTGAAATGGTCGCCGCCAATCGGCAGAACGGCCGTGTGCGCAACCGAGCCCTCAAAGAACACCACCATCTCCGTCGAGCTCGCCCCGATATCCGCGATGCACACGCCCAACTCGCGCTCATCCGCGCTCAGTACCGCCTCGGCCGAAGCGATGCCCTCATAGACCGTATCCACCACCTCGAGTCCGGCGCGATTCGCACACGTGACCACCGACTGCGCCACACCGCCTGAACAGGTGGATAGGTGGAGATTCACTTCAAGCTTTGTGCCGACCATGCCGATCGGGTCGTGAATGCCTGGTTGGTCATCCAGGATGAACTCCTGCGGGAGCAGGTGCAGGATCTCGCGGTCGGCGGGAAGCGCGACAGAGCGGGCGCGATCGACCGCCGCGCGCACCTCTTCCCGCGTGATCTCGCGCATGCGCGAGCCCATGCTGATGCCACCGCGGGAGTTGATCCCGCGCACATGCGTGCCGCCGACTCCAACTACCGCAGTTTCGATCCCTACCTTGGTCAAGCGTTCTGCTGTAAGCGCGGCGCGATTGATCGCGTCCGCTGCCGGCGCGAGCTCAGCGATCAGACCTTTGCGCATGCCCTTCGATTTCTCAATGCCGTGCCCGCGATAGCGTAAAACCCCGTCCTGCACCTCAGCTACCAGCACGCAGCACTTAGCACTGCCGGCGTCCAGCACGGTAATCAGGTTGTCCGGGCTCTCTTTCAACGCGAAGCGGCCACCTTTGGTCTGTTTTGCCTATGCTACTGCGGATGCTGCAAGTTGAGTGCAAGACGTGCCTTCGCATGTTCCCCGGGCGCGGCAACAGATTTCCTCATGGTCTCGCAGCTACTGCATCGTGTGCGTCCTGGCTGCGTCGCGCGTGGCCTGCCGCTGCGCCATCCAGGCTTTGATCGCCTCGACGCGCTTGGCTACATCTGCGTTCTTCGGGTCGACGCGCTTCACTGGTGGCGCTTTGTTGGGGCGTGTCTCAGCGTGGGCTGTCGGGAGCTTGTTTACGTGAAGTGTTGCGGGCGTCGGCTGGGGTAGGATCGCTGCCGGCGTGCTTACAGCAGCAAACTGCGGCGCTCTCACCTTCGCTAGCGTCATCGGCTTGGCTGCGACGGCCGTTGGCTTAGCCGGAGTGACCGCCGCCCCTGGCTTTGTTCCCGATGCGGTGCTCGCGGATGCCCTTCCGTCCTGCGATGTCTGCACCGTCGAATCTTTCGGTGGCATCTGCAGCACGACTTGCCGCTCGTAGCGCATATCCACGCCGCTGAGGCGCGGGTACTGCTGACGCCACTCGCCGATGTGCTCCTGAAAGCGGTTGTAACGTGCCAGAAACTGCTCCGTTCCGAAATGCACCAAAGTTTCTGCGTTGTTGTTTGGCAGCAATGCTTTCACGTCTTCGGGATCGGACAGGTCGACCTCACTCAGTTCCCCTGAGATCTTTTTCCCACCTGAGTCCAGGTCCTTCAGAAAAGCCGCGTACAGATGCATGCGCTGCTCGCGGGACTCCGGCGTGTCGTCCGCCTTTAGCCCCGTCACCACGGGGAACGAGTAGTTCGGATTGCCGGGTGCGTCGGGTGGAATGTCCAGGAGCACGCCCGAAGCGTCTGCCATGCCGATGGTTCCACCCTGCCGTACAAAGGCGATGGGCGTGCGTTCGACCACCTGCACACGAAGGTGGTTTGGCAAAAGACGCATTACGGTGGCTTGCTCCACCCAGGGAATCTGCTCGAGTTCCTGCTTGCGCTCCGCAAGTGGGACGTCGTAGATATTACGTTCCACATCCTCGCCAAAGACTCTCAGCAGCTGCGAGCGCAACAGGTGCTGATTTCCCTGGAGTTCGATCGCGGACGAAGAAGAAATCGTGAACTGCGGGTCCCGATGGACATATCGCGAGATGAAAAAGGATGCGGCGGCCATGCCGCACAGCAACGTGAGCAGGCCCACGCCCGCGGCGATACGGCCGTATTTCGACTGTGGAATCAGGCCGCGGCGGATGCGCCTTCCACGTCCCCGAGCGCGCAGGTACTCACGGGTGTCGTCGTCGGCATAAGGATCGCCCGACGCGCCGGGCCATTAGCGCCGCGCGGGGAGCGCCACGGCGGCGGCGCGGCGTACGTGCGCCGTTCGGCGCGCGCGCTGGGTGTCGCGCGAGGTGTG
>CAXUEG010000004.1:31233-36886 GCA_964249935.1 uncultured Terriglobus sp. | reverse complement strand
CGGGTGGTCTGCTGCAGCCCACCGGTAACTCGCTGGGCTCGCTTACCGACGTCGGTTACAACGCCAGCACGGGAGTCTCGGTCAACCGGCACTCGCCGCTGATCTACCAGTATTCCTTAGGCCTGCAGTATGGCTTCACAAACAACGACGTCATCACCGCAACCTATGTAGGCAACCGCGGCGTGCACATGCTCACGAACAGTGTCGATCGCTCCCAGGTAAACCCAGTCCTGGTGACGCCCGCGACCGGCGCGGCACTTGCGAGTCTTGTGCCCAATCCTTTCTATGGAATCATCAAGGCCAGTTCCTGCGGGCTGGATCAGCCAACGATCACCGCGGCGCATCTGTTGCAGCCCTACCCTCAGTACTGTGGCGTAAGCGAGAGTGAAGCGCCCGAAGGTGATTCTTACTACAACGCCCTGCTGATCGACTATAACCACCGCTTCCATGGTGGTCTCAACATGCTTGTGTCGTATACCTTTTCGCGTTTCATTGACGATACGGGCGGCACGGCGGACTGGGCATACCGCGGAGATTCCAGCTACGGCTATCGCGACAGCTATAACCTGGGCCTAGACCGATCAGTGGACGGCACCGACCAGACACATAGCCTGGTAGTGAACTATGTCTATGAACTGCCGGTAGGACGCGGCAAGAAGTTTGCAAGCCACATCAATCGGGCGACGGACGCGGTAATCGGCGGATGGCAGGTGTCCGGCATTACCACCATCAAATCCGGCTTGCCGCTTGGCATCTCCGGCGGTGGGAACACCAACTTGTACGGCGGCGGTCAACGGCCCGACCAGGTCGGCAACCCGCACCTGTCGCATCCCACCATCAACGAATGGTTCAACACTGCGGCGTTCGCTGCCCCTGCACCTTACTCCTTTGGCAATACGGCGCGGTACCTCTCCTACCTTCGCTCACCCGACTATGACAACTGGGACGCTTCGCTGCAGAAGACGTGGCTCTTACATGAAAATCTCAACCTGCTCTTCCGGTCGGAGTTCTACAACCTTCCAAACCATGCAAACTTCTTCACTCCAGACACGGGTCTGAACGATGGCAACTTCGGGCAGATCAGTCAGGCCTTCGATTCCCGTGAAATACAATTCGCGCTCAAACTGATCTTCTGAGGATCATCGTGGGGTCTCGATTTCGCGGTTTTCTGTTCTCGCTCTTTCTGTTTCTCGCTCCACTGTTTGCTATGCCGTTGCGCAGCCAATCGGTGGACATGGCGAAGCTTCTGGAGCGGGCGCAGGCCGCGACATCGACCGGCGATTACGCAACGGCAGCTGGGCTGTATGGCAGGGCGATACGCCAATCACCGAACACGCCGGAGCTCTGGTCGAATCGTGGCGTCATGGAGTATTTGGCGGGCGACAAAGCAGCGTCGGCCGCAAGCCTGCAGCACGCGCTTCGCTTGAACCCAGACCTGATGGCGCCCAAATTGTTTCTAGGCAAGGCCTACCTCGACAGCGGCAAGCCGGACCAGGCGCTCCCCGTGCTGAACCGCGCGCACACACAAAATCCGGACGACATACAGGTCTTGCTTACCCTTGGTAAAGCGAATGCGGATCTGCAGCGGCCGCAAGCGGCTGCAATCTCATATGCGGACGCGACGAAGCTGGACGCGCAACAGCCCTCCGCCTGGTTCGGCCTGGGTGTTGCTTCGCTGAAGCTGATCGAGCAGAACAGCCGCGCGATGGCAAAGACGCATCACGACTCGCTCTGGGCGCGGTCGCTCTATGCGGATGAACTGCTGGTGCAAGGCCGGCCGGTTGAAGCCGTCGCCACCTATAAAGCTTCGCTTGCGAACGCAGCACCGCTTCAGAAAGCCGAGCTGTTCGAAACGCTCGCATGGACGCAGGCAAACCCGGAGTTGTCCGGACTGCCGGCAGCGTCGGAATCGGCGCTCGGCAGCTTGCTGACCGAGATACATTCCGGCTCGATCGCCGCATACCCATGCAGCCCGTCCGATGCCGCTCCACACACCTCCGCTCAGTTGCATCGTGCCGCATGTGCGTACCGGTCCGGCGATTACACCGCGAGCGCGTCGGAGGCAGCCATCGTGTTGGCCGCTTCACCAGAGGACGATGAGGCCCTTTACTGGTCCATCAAATCGAACGAGCGTGTCGCTGTCGCGGCACTCGGGCGCTTTGAAGAGCTGTCCCCCCGCTCCGTTGAAACCTGCGTCCTGCTCGGCAACCTGTATCGCGCGCAGCGGCAGCCTGCTAACGCAATCGCCGAGTACCGGAAGGCTCTTGCCATCGATGCACACGACGCCGCGGCTCTTCGGGGTAGCGTGCTTGCGGCGCTGGCCATCAACCACCTGGATGAGGCGGCGCAACTGGACACCACCGCGCTTGCAGACCGGCCAGCCGACCCGGAGCTGAACCTGCTGATGGCTGAGGTGCTGGATACGCAGGACAAAACATCAGACGAGGCACCCTATCTTGCAAAGGCTTCTGCGGTCGTACCGGAGCTGCAACCCCGCATGCACTACCTCCTGGCACATGTTTACAAACATGCCGGCGAGACCGCACGTGCCATCGCGCAATACGAGCTCGCCTTGCCCGGCGACACAGACGGCAGCATGCACTATCAGCTGTCCCGGCTGTATCGCAGCACGGGCGATACCGCGAGGGCAGACGCAACCCTGGCCCAGGCAAAGGCACTGATCGAAAAGCGCGACAAAAATGCGGCGACGGTGATACGCGAAGCAGCGCAGCAAACGCATTGAAAGAGGCGCTTTGGAATACTCGATTCTTGTAGCCTGAATGTCTCGTTCCTGGCCGCACGCCTGTTCTGCACTCTGCCTGCTCGCAGCGCTCGCTTTCTTCCGTTCTGCGACGGTGATGGCCTCCGTGCCCGCGTTTGCACCCATGCCGTCTGAAGTGTCGTCCACCCACTTCACCGTCACGGTCAACGGTAGCAGCAGCCCGGTGCTGCATGCGGTCGGCGGGTACTACCTGCTCAATTTCGCGCTTGAAGCAGCCGCGGAAATTACCGTCACATCGGATGATCCGCACTATTGGGACGCGGGCGTCGAGGTACAACCGATGCGTCTCGGCATCCGGCCGCATCGCGACGGCGCTACCATTCGCTTCTGGCTCCAAGGGCCGCAGAAGATCTCAATCACGCGACCTGGAGATTTCTCCAGCGGATCGGAAATGCTTTTCCTCTTCGCCAACCAGCCGGACCGGTCCGGCATCACCGCCGCAACCCCGGGAACACGCTTCTACGCGCCCGGTGTGTACCACGAAAACATCGACGCGCGCAGTGGTGACCGCATCTACTTGGCAGCCGGGGCCGTCGTCTTCGGCAGCCTGAACCTCTGGCAGGTGCAGGATGTCTCCGTCTCCGGCCAAGGCACTTTAATTTACGACGGCCCGCAGGACCCGGACCACGACGAAGGCTGGATGCACAAGCCGAACTGGCATGTCATCGTCATGGACAATGCGCGCGATGTCCATATCGAGGGCATTACCGGCATTGTGCGTAGCCGAACCTGGATGGTGCAAATGCGCGACTCCCGAGACATCACCTTCCGCAATGTCAAGGTGATCGGCGGCAGCAAGAACAATGCCAACCAGGACGGCATGGACTGGCTCGGAGGTGGCGACACGCTGGTGGACGACAGCTTTTTCCGCGCGGCGGACGATGTCTTTTCCATGGAGGGAAACTGGGACGGTTACAGTGATGAAGCCATGCTGACACCAGGGCACCTGGTCAGCAACATCACGATCCAGAACAGCGTGCTTTCCACCTCCATTTCCAATGTAGTGCGCCTGGGTTGGCCGAAAAAAATCTTCGACAGCGACCACTTCACACTGCGCAACTCTGATGTCATTCACATGGGCGTGGGAAGTTGCGGCATCCCGTTCGCGTTCTTTGAGATTTGGGCCGACCCCGCCGGCAAGGGTAGGCACTCAAGCATTCATCTGGAAGACATTCGCTTGGACGAGTGGTACTCGCTGCTTCAGCTCCGGCAACCCGATCCCGCGATCGCGGACGTCACGTTGAAAGACATCTGGGCCATGGACGCACCCGGGAAAGTCTCGTCGGAGCTGAAAGGATCTGTGCAGTCCGTATCCTTCCAGGGCGTAAACCTGAACGGCAGCCGCGTAATACAAGACGACGACGTTCCACTGCAGGTGGTTGACGGCGCCCAGGAGCCGCAATACAAAGCCGCGGACTTGACAGCATCCTTCACCTATTCCGACAAGCCGATCAAGCCCGGCAGAAAGGTGACCTTTCGCGCGCAGAAGCAGCCAGGGTCGCACTATCAATGGCTTTTTGGGGACGGCATCGCCGCTGAAGGGGCCGTGGTCAAGCATGTATTCCCAGACACAAACGGAACCCTGCTCGACGGCACAGGGCGCTTCCGTGTCTTGCTGCACGTGCAGGACTCCTCAGCCCATCAGGCGTGGGCGTCACAATCCGTTGTTGTCGCACACGCTCCGGAAATAGCCGTAAAGCAGTCCAACCTGTTGCCCGGCCTCACAATGGACAGACCGGAAGCTGCGGGCAGCGCAAGCGGTTATCTCAACATTCCGAGGGCGGGCGGTTACACGGTAACTCTGCTCACAAGCACAGCAGCCACGCTGTCGATCGATGGTCATTCCGTTCAGAGCAGGAAGCCGGCGCCGCAGGTCTGCGGCTCGCAAGGGAATGCGGTGCAGGCGTTGCGCCTAAGCCTGGTGCTTGCAGCGGGAGAACACGTGTTTGCCGTCGACCGTGGACCCGAGCTTGAAAACGCCGAAGCGTTTCCAGGGCGGACCGGCGCGCCCGTGCTGCTGTGGGAAGGTCCGGGCCTAAACCGGCAGCCGATTCCTATGGACCGCTTTGCCCACGTTGAGCGGGTCCACTGAGGAACGCAGACATCCAGCTTGGAGAACATGTGAGTTCTGGGTGAGGCGCATGACGAGGGGCAAGCTGGTCCGCTCCGCGGCTGCTCTGGCTGGGCTGTCACCCGTTGCCAGTTGCGTTCGTGAAAAGCCGATGCACACAACAGCTTTCCGCTCAGTGCGTAAGAGCAAGCCGCTACTCGATCCCGGGATGCTCCGCTAGTCCTTGCTCGGCAGCGCTGCATGATGCGCGCCTTTGCCTAAACGAAGCGATCCGGTGGAACCGAATCAGCCCACAATTGCAGATCACCTGGCCCCCGTTCTGGGTCGCCTGAACATCAGTGAGATGGCTCTGGCTTGTTCATTGGGAGTGAATTTGAGCTGCTCTACCGCTTGCAGAACGCGCAAGCGGGTCTCGTCCGTGACTCCCTGACTGCCGTTGATCACGCGTGAAACCGTAGCTGTCGATACGCCAGCTAGCTCTGCCACTTCCCTGACAGTACTGACACGCATGTTGCCCCTTCGCGGCGTCTTGGCGCGTTGGTGAGAGCCAACCGCATGAGATCAGAGTATTTGATCGATCTTGCGCTTTATGGACTTCATGATTGAAGGATATCGCGCTTTAACGTCATCCTGCACTCCGAGCTTAACGGCCTCGATGCCAAAACGACGGTGTGGCCTGGTCAGAAACAAGGACCACAGCCGCTACGCCAGTGCTTCCACTACCGCGAGACGGTGGGCGAGAAAGCGCGTGCGACCGAACCTGAAATTGGAGATGCTTCCGACCTGCCCAAACGACGCGG
>CAXUEG010000004.1:27163-31223 GCA_964249935.1 uncultured Terriglobus sp. | reverse complement strand
ACGCTGCGCTGCAGCTTCGCCAAACATCAATGTTCCTCAAGCTCAGTAGCGCGTGCGCTGGCTACCCCGGAGAGGCAAGTTCACTTATGCGACGGGTGTCGATTTCATCCTCTACACCCTGACCAGTGCCACGCCGCTCCGGCCCGACATGGTCCTGCAACGGCGTGGCTGTTGGCGATCCGAAGCTTTCGTAAATCTTTGGAAAGAATGGTAGGCACGATTGGATTCGAACCAACGACCTCTACCGTGTCAAGGTAGCGCTCTAACCAACTGAGCTACGCGCCTGCGTGTACTGGCCGCGGCGTTGTACCGTGGCGGCTGCTCAGGGGCAGCGACAGTCTGTAGTGTACGGAGTTCGGCTGTGCGGGGCAAGCCGTGGCGCTAGCGAGTCGTCGTATGCTGCCTGCATGCAAAGCTTTCTGAGGCAGTGTGCGCGGATAAGCGCGGAGCTCGCGTGCGTGCTCTTGCTGTATGCGGTTGCCTCCACCGCCGGCCTGCCGCTTGTGGCGCAATTCACGGTGCGGGAGGCGCTTTCAGCACCTTTTACGAACCAGCTGACGGCCGCGCCAGCAAAGGCGCGCGTGGCCTGGTTCACCGACCAGGAGGGCCGCCGCAATGTGTGGGTTGCCGGTAGCCACGAGGACGCCCGTCAGGTCACAGACAACATCGCGGATGACGGGCAGGACATTGCTGACATCGCCTGGTCGCGCGATGGCGAACGGCTTGCCTGGACCCGCGGAACCGGACCGGCAGGCAGTGAGCACATGCTCTCGGCCAACCCCGCCGAGCTGCCGGGGCCGGTGCAGCAACGTGTGGAGTGGGTCGACCTTCGTGAGGAACAGAGCAGCCACAAGTCCATCGTGCATACGGTGCCGGATGGTCACACGCCAGTCTTCACCACCGATGGCACACACCTGCTTTTCTTACGGCGCGGTTCGATATGGACCGCCGACTTGCGTCTGCCCGGAGCAGCATCGGCAGGGAACAGGCAGCCAGTTACCGGGAAGAGCCGACCTGCGCAAGACGGCTTGGCCAATCTCACAGATGAGCCAGCGCCGTCGATCTCAGAGTCAGCCAAAGACGCGACAACTCATCAACTTCTTTACGTACGCGGCAACGCTCGCAGCCTGAGGCTGAGCCCGGACGGGACGCAGCTCGCCTTTGTTTCCGAACGCGGCGATCACAGCTTCGTCGGCGTCTATACCTTCGCGTCAAACTCGCTCACGTGGATGGACCCGGGCACCGGCCTGGACCACGATCCGGTCTGGTCCCCCGATGGCCGGCAGATCGCATTCGTTCGCGAGGTTCCCATCGTCTCGCCCATTGCAGACCGGTGGATGCGCGAGGGCGCTCCGTGGTCGATTCGCATTGCAGATGTACGTACCGGGGTTGGGCGTGAACGGTGGCGGGCGGACGCCGGTCCAGGCTCGCTCTTTCATGAGGTCAGTGCCCGCGATCAACTGCTCTGGATGCGGGACGGCTCAGTCGTCTTCCCGTGGGAAAAGACGGGCTTTGTGCATCTGTATCGCGTACCGATGCAGGGCAACGCCGAGCGCGGAACGGCAGATCCGGTGTCGTTCCGCGCGGAGCCGGACAAGGCCGCAGCTGGCATTGGCTGGGAGGTGGATAGCGTTGCTTCGGATGGCCAGCACCTGGTGTGGAGCAGCAACCGGCACGACACTGATCCCGATAATGTGGATCGTCGCCATCTGTTCAGGCCAGCCACGGAGGCCGGCAGCGGCACGCCGGAGCGGGTCACCGTGGGGGCTGAAATTGAAACCTCACCCGCACTGCTCAGCGACGGCAGCATCGCCTACCTGCAGGGCTGGGCCACGGAACCACTCGCGCCGGCGCTCCTGGGCGATCCCATGCATCGCTCGATGAACCGGCTTGCACCGCATCTCGCCTTCACACATCGCAAGGGCGACCGCTTCATCGAGCCTTATTTTGTGCAGCCAAAGGAGGTCAGCTTCCCTGCCGCGGACGGCATGCCTGTGCATGGGCAATTGTTTCTGCCGCGTGCGTGCCTTCCCCTGCCAGAGCCTGATTCCGCGCACTGCGCACACTTGCCTGCGGTCGTCTTCTTTCACGGCGGATCGCGCCGGCAGATGCTGCTCGGCTTTCATCCCATGCAGTACTACGCACAGGCATATGAGTTCAACCAGTACCTGGCGTCGCGTGGCTTTGCGGTGCTCAGCGTGAACTACCGCAGCGGCACGGGATACGGTCTGGATTTTCGCCAGGCTCTGAACTACGGCGCGAACGGCGCGAGCGAGGACAACGATGTGGTGGGCGCGGCGAAGTACCTGCAGTCGCGTCCGGAGGTGGACCCGAAGCACATTGGCGCGTGGGGCGGCAGCTATGGCGGGTACCTCACGGCGCTCGCATTAGCGCGGCACAGCGACCTGTACGCGGCAGGCGTAGACCTGCATGGCGTACACGACTGGTCGCTCGAGCTCGATCTGTGGAAGCCAACCGATGAGCCCGGCGTGGAGCAGGATGCGATTGCGCGCCGCGCGTTTCAGAGCAGCCCCATGGCCGGCCTGGACTCGTGGAAGAGCCCTGTTCTGCTGATGCAGGGTGACGACGACCGCAATGTGCTGTTCGCGCAGACGGTACGGCTGGCTGCCGAGCTGCGCCGCCGCGGCGTGCACGTGGAGGAGGAAGTCTTTCCTGACGAGGTGCACGACTTCCTGCTGCATCGCGATTGGATCACCGCCTACCAGCTCGCGGCAGAATTTCTGGAGCGCAACCTGGCGGCACAATCGCACTCCACAGTTCCATAGCCGATCACGAGCGTTCCCTGGAGCAAACATGACCGCCTGCTCCCTGGCTGGGTATGGCTGTTATTCTGAATGTCCCACCCGGAGTGCGGCCGTTTGATGATCGCGTATCGTCCACTCATCCCGATCCTCCCCGCGACTGCCGTTCTGCTGGCCGCGATCATAGGCTGCTCGCACCCGCTGGAGGTCGACCTGCCACCCGGTTACACGGGAAAGGTGACGGTGTTCTGCGACCGCCTTGCCGATACAAGCGAGCCCATTCGAGTTGGCGTAGACGGTATGTCGCCGAAGGCAGTCTGCCCTCGCTCACGGGAGGCACTCACAGTAGTGCGCGGCGGTCAGGCGATCCAGCCGGCCGGTGAGCCGCACTGGTCCACCACGGGCGACGGCATCGTACTCGGCATCGAGTTCGACGTCCGCTGAGTTGGGTCAACATGCGCGCCGCGATGCTCGATCCTGCGAGGCCGCATCAATCAGCGACGCCGCAAACCTAGCAGACTGAGAAAAAAACTCGCAAAGCACACTTCCGTGCCCAGCATCAGGCAGAGCATCGACGGCAACGTATGCCGCATCATCGCGACCGGAGGCATAGGCCCATATCCCGTGTGTGCCCAGCCCGCCACCGACGACGCCGCGATCCCGACGCCTACCAGCAGCAGCAACACGCCAACCAGCAGCCCGGTTTCGAGCGTAATGTAACGAAACCATCGGTCAAAGCTCGCGTCCTCCGGCAGGAGTCCTTCGGTCGTCGCGAAAACCTTCGCGGCGATGCCAAAAAAGACAAGCTGGAAGCCGAGCAGGATTGCCGCCGCCGCGTACGCCAGCGTATCGACGCCAAGGTTCACATGGCCCAGCGGCCGCTCCGCCGGCAAGAGCCACGCGGTGAGCGCGCCGCCGACCAGCATTAGAAAAAGTCCCGGCGCCAGGAACAGCCAGCGCGGCGAATACATGAGCAGAAAGCGCAGGTGCCGCCAGCCGTCGCGCCATGTCTTCAAGTGCGGCGGGCGCGAGCGGCCGTCCTTTTGCAGCGTAGTCGGCACTTCAGTAATGCGCTGGCCCAGCAACGACGCTTTCACCACCATCTCACTGGCGAATTCCATGCCTGTCGTCCGCAGGTCCAGCGCGTCGTACGCAGTGCGGCGGAACGCGCGAATGCCGCAGTGAAAATCGCCGATGGGTGCGCGAAACAGCAGCCGGCCAAGCATGCTGAGCACCGGGTTCCCAAGGTATCGATGCAGCATCGGCATCGCGCCCGGGCCGATGCCGCCCAGGAAGCG
>CAXUEG010000004.1:23296-27153 GCA_964249935.1 uncultured Terriglobus sp. | reverse complement strand
CAGGTCGCTGCCCTCGCGCAACTCCGCCAGGAAGCGTGGAATGTGCTCGAAATTGTAGCTGTCGTCCGCGTCGGCCATGACCACATAGGGGCCTCGCGCCGCGATGATGCCCGCATTCAGCGCAGCGCCGTACCCGCGCACCGGGACCGGGATCACGCGAGCGCCATGCTCGGTGGCAATTTCCTGCGAGCCGTCTCTCGAGCCGTTGTCCGCGACCACCACTTCGCCCGCGATGCCATTGCTGCGCATTGCCGCGAGCGCTTTATCGACGCACGTGGCAAGGGTCTCCGCCTCGTTCAAGCACGGCATCACCACGGTCAGTTCAACCTCTTCCTGCTCGTGCGACGATCGTGGCGCATTCACGTCCACGCTGCTGCCAAGAGGGTCGCTCACGGTTGCAGTTCCGTTGCGTGGAAGTTCGGCCGCGCTCTCAAAGAAAGCGCGTAGAAGCCGGTATGGCCGAGTCGCTGCCAGGGCTCGCTGCGCAACGGAGAGGTGAGCAGGTCCGCAGGATCGAAGTGCCCAACCAGCACGGGCGCGCCCTCACCCTGTACGGCAGCGTATACGGCGGCGCGGTTCGGCAGCGCGCTCAGCGCCTGCGCTACGTGGTCATGATCCATAAAGATTTCCGTGGTCGTGCGCACGCCGGCAAGCCGCATCCAGTACGGGTCGTTCAAGCACGCCATCGTGCCGACGCAGGCGATCTCGCCGCCCTGCGGCACGCCTCTCTGCTTCAGACCGGTAGCTACGGCAAACATCGGCGAGTCCTGCCAGCCGCGGGCAACTCCGCGAATGGATTGTTGACGGCGCAACTCCGCCGCGGTGCGCACCGACTCACCCAGCGCGAGCAGGCAGAGCAGTGCCACGCAGGCGGAGGCCGCGACCGGCAGCGTCTGCCACGGCGGCGGCATCGATCCACTGCCGGTTCCCATGCCCCTGGGCACACCGGCGCGCAACGCGGCGAACAGCGGCAGCACGATGATCAGGTACGCCACGGTCACGTAGCGTTCCTCTACATTCACGAGGCCGTAAATGCACCACATCAGAATGCCGAGCGCCGCCGGCAACAGCAGAAAGCTTTGCGATGCAAAGCGGGTGTTGCGCCGCCCAAGGCGCGCACCCAGCAATGTCAACAGACCGAACAGCAGCCACGCCTCGGGGTGGTTCAGCAGGTAGCGAACGGTGAGCACCAGGTTGCGCGCATCACGCTTTGCCAACTGTCCCACTCGTAGATGCGTAATGATGCGCTCATTGAAAAAGCTTGCGTCGAACCAGACCGGCAGTGTGCCGTAGGGCAGCGCTTTGTAACTGTAAACTCCCGGCGATGCAAGGATCTGTCGCTCCGGGTGGATGAGGTGCACATCGGAACTGCCGAAGCGGTCAGCCTGCCAGGGCTCCAGGTGAAACTTCTCCGTCTGCCCCACGTACCATGCATAGTTCAGCGATCCCGAATCGCCGAAGTCGAGCCGGTGCTTCTGGCGTGAAAGCGCTGCGACACACGGCCCGGCGATCACGGTGAAACACGCAGCCGTCAACGCGGTCAGTGCAACAACCTTTGTCCATGGCCGCCGCAGCACCAGCACTTGCATCGCCGCGACGCCCGCAATCGCAAGCAGCGAAACCACCAATGCGAAACTCTTCGTCAAGTAGGCAAAGCCGAGCGCCACACCCATCAGCGCCGCCGCGCCGAACTGCCACCGTGCAGAAATCTCGAAGCCGCCGCTCCCATCGCGGATCGCTGGGCGGCAGAGCGTGAGCATCCCGCTGAACGCAAACAGCAGCAGGGCTTGCAAGAGAGCGTCGGGCCGCACCTTTCCGACCGTCAGCTCGCGCTGCGAAGCGACGATCAGCAGGCCGAGCCCAAGCAGCCGCAACGCATCGCAGGAAAGCACGAACGGCTTTCCACCTTCGCCTTGCGGCGCAGCGTCGCGCAGCCGGCATACCGCCGTGGTGAACGCCACCACTGACGCGGCTTCCAACAGGAAAATCAAGAAGTTCACACGGTAGTACGTGTACAACTCCGTGGCGCGGCTTGGATGAAACAACCACTGCCCCACCAGCAGCGTTGCCGGGTACAGCGGGTGCCAATACGCGTTGACCACGCCCGCCCACTGATGCGTGCGGATCAGGTCCGCGATGTCCATGTATGCGACTGCATCTCCATCGATGGCGTACGGATCGTGCTGCATGCTGAACCACGCGACCGGGACCAGGAGCACAAGCACCAGCCAGAGCACCCGGCGCAACCACACTTGCCGCACAAGAGCAGGGTTCGCGCCGGTCTCTGTTACCTTCCAATTCCGGAGATTGCTGGGCTGCATGGGCTATCGCCAGCATACCTCTCCCGCCATAGACTTTTGTGGCTCCGCCGCGTTCCCCTCGCCGCGTTTCACGCATGTGTCGCGGAGCTGCGCTAGGGTGGTCTCAGCGCCGTTAGTCTTAATAGGCGTTGACCGCCACGTGAATCGGACAGGGTACCCATGAAATTCCAAAGCAGGCTGGTGCTGCTCATTGCGCTGTGCGGACGGGACGCGTTCAGCCAGTCCGCACCGAACATCGCAGTCCTGAAAGGTCTGGCGACCGTTACCGTGCTGTCGCAAACGGAACAGGGCCGCGCCGCCCTGCAAGCGAACTACGACGTGACCGGTGCGATCCAGACTGGAACGATGCCTCTGCCCTCACCGCTCAGTTTCGCAGAGCAGCAACAGCAGGCACTGCGCGACGCGACAAGCACGGGACGCAACCTGACTCAACTGGCAGACGGTTTGGGATCGACGCTCGGAGCGGCCTATGTGGCGCGGGCGCACGAGGACGCGCGTGGGCAGGCGGTGAACATCTCCCCGTCAATGCAGCGACTGATTGCCTACGCGCTCATGGTCAGCGGGACCGACTCCAACGCGGGCAAGTACCTGTTTGCCAACCTGACCACGGACGGACGACGGCCCGTCTCGAAGGACGTAAAAGCAATCGTCACCATCCGGCACGGTGAAACAGACCCGTTCGGTCGCGCCTACCACCTGCCTGCGGGCAGCCCCAACGCCGATCCGTTCGGCGATTCGCGACCGTTCCAAACAGAGGCAAAGGTGCTCTCGATTACGGGTCGTGATTACTTCAACCGGCCAGCGACCAGCGAGTCCTACCAGCGCGGCCCGGCAATGGACCTGACACAAAGCCCTTCGTACCCGAGCGGGCACACCACCTACGGCTATACCGGCGCTCTGCTGCTGGGCGTGCTCGTGCCGGAGCGCTACCCGGAGATGATCGCGCGCGGTGCGGAGTACGGCAGCAGCCGCATCCTGGTGGGCGCACATTACGCGATGGATGTGCTGGGAGGCCGTGCCACCGCCCTCTATGACATGGCACACCTCCTGGCGAACGATCCGGCGTACCTGAATCGTCACTCGCAAACCGTGGAGCCGGTTCGCGACTTCCGCGCCGAGGTCGGCGTGGTTCGGCGAGAGCTGACTCGGGTTCTCGCGTCCAACTGCGGCGACACGGTGCCGGCTTGCGCGCGGATCGATGTCGGCCGCTTCAACGATGCCGCGGTGAACAGCGCGTACTACGCGGCCACGCAGACCTACAAGTTCCCCGTGGTGTTCACCGCGACGGCGCAGACCACCGAAGACGTGAGCCGCATTGCACCGGAGGCTGGATACCTGCTGACTGCGGCCTATCCCTCACTCACCCTCAAACAGGCCGACGACCTCTTGACTGCGACCGAGGGGCCGGGAGGCGGCTTTCTGGATGACGGGTCCGCATTTGGCGTGTACTCGCGCCTGAACCTGTATGAGGCTGCCTTCCGTGCGCGGGACATGGATGCGCAACATCGGACCACCGGGCAGTAGGCGACCCAACTC
>CAXUEG010000004.1:0-23286 GCA_964249935.1 uncultured Terriglobus sp. | reverse complement strand
CGATTTGGCATCTCTGGACACCAGCGTCCGCACCGGCTCGGAGCTCTGTAAGCGGGCCCGGAGATTCGAACGAGAGCAAATCCGCGATTCCACATCGCTGCCGGAATTGTCTTGCGTTCTGCGGCATTCCGGCATCGAACAACTGCGGCTCCAGTAACACGCTGGTGCTTTTTGACAGGAAAGGGATGGTGCCATGGCAGACCAGGCGGCATTGGAACAGAAGTACTCGAAGGTCGGAGAGGTACTTACAGGATTTAGCGATGTCGGCACGAAGATGGACGGCATCTTTATGAACGGCGACAAGCTTGTGCTCAAGTGCGAGGTCCCGTCCAAGGTGATCGTGAACCGCATCTGGGACACCATCAAGGAGGTCGATCCCAGCTACTCCGACTTCGAAATCCAGATGCAACAAACGGGTCCGGATGCGCAGCCCTATGCCATCAAACGTGGCGACACGCTGAGTGCCATCTGTCAGCGGTTCTATGGTCACGCGAACAAATATCCGGAAGTCGCAAAGGCGAACAACGCCGATCCGAACAACATTCCGGTAGGCACCACGATTCAGCTTCCGGTGCTCTCATAACTGCTTCGGCCTGCGCAAGACGTACTCACGTAATGTGAGCGAGTCCCCATCACCTGTTCCACGTAGAACAATGCCGGCCGGCTGTCAAGTCTCCAGCATTGTTCCACGTAGAACAACGAACTACAAAATGTAGCGGCTCAGGTCCTGATTTTTGACAATACTGGCGACCTGCTGCCGCACATACTCCGCATCGACCGTGACAACACGCTCGCTCGCATCGCCGTTGCGACGCAGTACCACGGGCAAGGGGGAACCCTCGGGTGCGGTCTCACCAGTCTTGAGCGGCACAGTGCTCGGCTCTACCTGTGCAATCACACCTTCGCGCTGCGCTCCGTTCGCGGCGGTATCACGCTCGGCAGCCTGCGCCTGCTTGACCAGGTCCGGCGCCTGAAAGCTGATCTCGTCCAGGACGCGCTCCATGATCGTGTGCAGCCGGCGCGCACCGATGTTCTCGGTCGTCTCATTCACGCGAAAGGCAAAGCTCGCCATCTCCTCCAGCGCCTCGGGCTGAAACTCCAGCTTCAGCCCTTCGGTCTCCAGCAGCGCAATGGATTGCTTGACCAGCGACGACTTCGGCTCCGTGAGGATGCGCAGAAAGTCCTCCACCGTCAGCGAGTGCAACTCCACGCGGATCGGGAACCGCCCCTGCAGCTCCGGAATCAGATCGCTCGGCTTGGAGACGTGGAACGCTCCCGCGGCAATGAACAGGATGTGGTCGGTCGAGACGAAGCCGTATTTCGTGTTGACGGTCGTGCCCTCGACGATCGGCAGAATGTCGCGCTGCACGTCCTCGCGCGACACGTCAGGACCGTGGCCGCCCTCGCGGCCGGCGATTTTGTCGATCTCATCGAGGAAGACGATGCCCGACTCTTCCACGCGGTCGATGGCGGTGCGCGTGACCTGGTCCATGTCGATCAGGCGCGACTCCTCTTCCTCGATCAGGTACTCAAAGGCCTCCGACACCTTCATCTTCTTTTTGCGGGAACGTGGTCCGAATAGACCGGGCAGGATGTCTTTCAGGCTGACATCCGAATCCTCATTGGCCCCGACGCCGACGATCTCGATATTGGGCGCGTTCCGCTCGCGAGCCTCGATCTCCACCACCCGCTCATCCAGCTTGCCCTCGCGGAACTGAGCGCGAAGCTTCTCGCGGGCACGCTCCAGCGCCGCCGCATCCTGCGCCGTTGCAGGCTCCGCCGCGGCTGGGGTCTGCTGCTGGGCCTGCTCCTGCACGGCCTCAAGCGCCTTGGAAAGATCGAGCTTGCTCAGATCCAGCGGCTCACCGTCTTTTGGCGCCTGCATGGTGATCACCTGCACCGGTGTGCCCGCCGGCTTGGCAGGCGGCGCGGGTGCGGGTAGCAGCAGGTCGAGGATCCGGTCTTCGGCGCTGAGCTCGGCCTTGTCCTCGACCTCTTCCAGCTTTTCCTCGCGCACCATCTCGATCGCGGTCTCGACCAGGTCGCGCACGATGGACTCCACATCGCGCCCCACGTAACCTACCTCGGTGAATTTGCTCGCCTCGACCTTGAGAAACGGCGAGTTGGTCAGCTTGGCAAGCCGTCGCGCGATCTCCGTCTTGCCGACGCCGGTGGCGCCAATCATGATGATGTTCTTCGGCATGATCTCGTCCGCCAGCTCGGGTGCGAGCTTCTGCCGGCGATGCCGGTTGCGCAGCGCGATGGCAACCGCCCGCTTCGCGGCCTGCTGGCCGATCACATACTTGTCCAGCTCCGCAACGATCTCGCGCGGCGTGAGCTGTTCCAGCGAAACGGACTGGTCGTCGGCGGTGCCTGGCAGGTAGATGGCCATCCTAGAGCTCCTCGATGGCGAAGTTCGCGTTGGTGTAGATGCAGATCTCGGAGGCGATCTTCATGCCTTTTTCGACGATGGCGCGCGCCGAGAGATCGGTGTTCTCGAGCAGCGCGAGGGCGGCGGACTGGGCAAAGGAACCCCCGGAGCCGATCGTCATGATCGCTCCCCCGGCAGGACCATCGCCGGTCATATCGGGCTCGATCACGTCACCGTTGCCGCCGAGCAGGAAGATGTGCTCCGTGTCGGCGACCAGCAGCAGGGCGTCGAGCTGCCGCAGCAGCTTGTCGGTGCGCCAGTCTTTCGCGAGCTCGACCGCGGCGCGCGGCAGGTTGCCGGCGTATTGCTCCAGCTTGCTTTCGAACCGGCTGAACAACGAGAACGCATCCGCCGTGGAACCGGCAAAGCCGGCGAGCACCTTATCGTTGTAGAGCCGGCGCAGCTTGCGGGCACTCTGTTTCATCACGGCGGAGCCCATGGTCACCTGTCCGTCGGCCGCCATGACCACCTTGCCGTTGCGGCGCACGCAAAGCACGGTCGTCGAGCGGATTCGCCGGCGCGTACCGTCCGGTCCGGCGCCCAGGTCGTACGGGTGATACTGGAGGTGCGTTCCAGCCCGGTGTGCAGGCATTTTCTTCGTGAGCATCAACGTTCAGTATAAAGGCGCGTCGCCGGGGCTGCCGCGCCTACCCGGCAGCGGCTGACCTGACGCAAGGAGATCTCTGGTCGAAGCCACACCATCCCGGACCGCCTATCGCGTGGCGCTGCGACGCGCGGCGCACCAGGTTTTCGACGACCCGGTCGTCTTCCGCGATCCACTCGCGTTGCGCCTTCTCGGCATCACTGCCGACAAGCTTCAGTTGAATGAGCTGCGTGCGCCGAAGCGGACGTACTCCCGGTCCCTTCGCGCCTTTGTGGTGGCGCGCTCGTGCATGGCGGAAGACACGCTGCGTGACGCGGTCGCCAGAGGTGCGGCGCAGTACCTGTTGCTGGGCGCGGGCCTGGATACCTTTGGGTATCGCAACCCCTATGAAAACGTGCGTGTGTTCGAAGTGGACCACCCCGCGACCCAGTCTTGGAAGCGTACGCTGCTGAAGCAGAACGGCATTCCGCAACCGGAATCATGCCAGTACGTTCCCATGGATTTCGAGCGAGACGACCTGCTGCACCGTTTGCTTTCAGCCGGTTTCAACCTGCATGCAGGTACCGTCGTGGCATGGCTGGGCGTGGTTCCGTACCTGACCGGCGCAGCGATGCGCGCGACGCTACGGGTCTTGAGCGCGTTTTCGGGAGATGCAAAGCTTGTGCTGGACTACTCCCTGCCGAGGGCGATGCTGCCGGCGAACGAACAACTGGCCCTGGATTCGCTGAGCGCGCGGGTAGCACAGGCAGGTGAACCGTTTCAACAGTTCTTTTCGCCAGAGCAGATAGAGCGGGAGTTGGGGGACTCCGGTTGGAGTGTGCTTGAAAACCTGGACGGTGTCGGGATCAACGCCCGCTTTTTTTCGGGTCGCCGTGACGGCTTGGGTGTCCTGGGAAAAGGGGCGCGCCTGCTCCTGGCCGAAACACACCAGCGTGAACAGGGTTAGGAGTTCGCCTCTTCACTCTTTCCGCTGCTGTGCATCGCAAAGATGGAGGGGAGAATAAGCATGCCGAGGAACGCAAGGCCAACAACTACATCGTGCATGAAACATCCTTTTGGAGCATAATCCCGCGCGCGAAACGTCGTGCGGGCTGGCCGGCAACTCAGGGGGGCTTGCCTTGGCTGGTCCTATGTTACGAATCACGTAAGTAGCGGCACTACCACTTTTGTGGGAGCGGTTGTAACGTCCGCACCAGTGATGCCGATACGAATGTTCTTTGCCCGTGACTGCGCTCCGCCGGCACTCAGAACCGGCTCAGCGAGCGGCGAACAGCAAGCTGGCTACAATCGAGTTCGCATGACCTATGAAAGCGCCATCCAATCGCTTGCCGCAGCCGGTGCGGAGCTGGCGGGCACGCGACGCAAGTTCGAGCTGGGGCACATGCGCGTGCTGGCCCGCGCTGTCGGGGATCCGCAGGCCAGGTTCCCGTCCGTTCTGATCGCGGGAACGAACGGCAAAGGATCCACTGCGGCAACGCTGGCGAGCATGCTGGCCACAAGCGGCTATCGCACCGGTCTGTACACCTCGCCGCACCTGCTGCGAGTGAACGAACGGATTCAGATCAGCGATCCGGAGCAGGCCGGCAACTCCCTGCTGCCAATTGCGGACGAAACTTTCGCGCACAGCTTCGCAGTCGTGGACGCGGCTGGGCGGGATTTGGTCGAGCGGGGCGAGCTGCCGCAGATGCCCAGCTTCTTCGAAACAATCACCGCACTGGCGTTCTACGCATTCGAGAGCGCTCACGTGGACATTGCCGTGCTGGAGGTCGGCCTGGGAGGCCGGCTGGACGCCACCAACATCGTTGAACCGCTATGCAGCGTGATCGCCGACATCGCGCTGGATCACCAGGAGTGGCTGGGCGAGACCATTACGGAGATTGCACGCGAAAAGGCCGGCATACTGCGCCCGGGCGGAACGCTGATCACACTGCCGCAGCATCCTGAGGCGAACGCGGCGATCGGCGAGCGCGCCGTGGCGCTCGATGTAACGGGCGTGAACGCGGCGGCCTACCTGCCGCAATCCTCGCCGCGCGAGACTGTGGAAGGCACCTACCACGTGCCCGCGTTTGGCGCCACGTTAGCGCTTACGCCGCAGCTGGCGGGCGATCACCAGCGCCGCAACCTGGCTCTGGCGCTAGCCGCCGCGGAGTGGCTTGCGGTACACGCCGGTTTCGATCGCATCCATGCCGCTACGGTCGAGCGCGGCATCCGCGAGGTACGCTGGCCCGGCCGGCTGGAGCGCACCCATCTGCCCGGCGGGGCCGTGCTTTTGCTGGACGTGGCGCACAATCCAGCAGGCGTGTGGACACTGCGGTCGTACCTGTCCCGAGCCTTCGCCGACGGCTCGCTGCCCGCGCCGCACACACTCGTCTTCAGCGGCCTGGGCGACAAGGCGCTGGAGGAGATGGCGCAGGTGCTGTTTCCGATGTTCGACGAACCGGGCGACCGCATCCTGCTGGTCCCGGTGCATTCACCGCGTGCCGCCGGTGTGGACCGGCTGTCAGCGATCGCCAGCCAGCACGCAGGCACGGAGCGTTCGATGGATGAACAGGCCGGAGCCGATGCGGTGCAGGTGCTGCCCGGCGTTGCCGCAGCCTACGGCGCGTTGGACAAATTGGTGACTGGTTCGGTGGTGGTTGCGGGTTCGGTTTATCTTGTGGCCGAGTGGAAACAGGCGATGCTGGCCGATGCGCCCGCGGACACAGTGAAGGAGCACGGGTGAGTCAACTCGTAGTCGAAGACGTTCAGAAACAGAAACGAGATTTGCCACGCATGACGCGGCGCGAGCCCTCTGCGTTCTGGAAGTGGGCCACGTACCTGGTACTGATCCCGATAATTGCCGCGTGGACGCTGCTCTGCGGCACGCTTTCGCTGCTCTGTTCGTTGTGGGACAAATCCGGCCGGCAGCAGCATGGCATCGCGCGTGTCTGGGCCAAAGGGATGCTGATGCTCTCCGGATCGCGGCTCACCGTGGTGCACCCAGACCGGCTGCACCGATCTGGTAGTGCCGTGTACGCCTGTAACCACCTGAGCTATATGGATACGCCAGCGCTGTTTGGAACGCTGCCCTTTCAGTTCCGCATCCTGGCAAACCACTATCTATTCAAGTACCCGGCGGTCGGCTGGCACCTGACGCGGTCGGGTCAGGTGCCAATCGATCAATCGAGTCTGCGGTCCCAGATCGCAGGGCTGTCGCGTGGCGTGAAAACGCTGAAAGACGGTATGCCGATCCTGATTTTCCCAGACGGCAGCCGGTCGAGTGATGGACATGTGCGGCAATTCCTGTCGGGCGCGGCGTTCATGGCGATCAAGGCGCAGGTGCCGCTGGTGCCGCTGGCGCTGATCGGCACCTATGAGCTGCTGCCGATGCACAGCTACTCGCTTTCGCCGCGGCCATTGCTTTTAATCGCCGGAGAAGCCATTGAGACCACCGGGATGACGACGAAAAACGCCGATGAACTGACGCAACGTCTGCTCAAAACCATTGGGGATATGTATTACGCACATTCACCGTTGGAGCGGCCGGATCACGCGCCTGCAAGCGAAGCGAAGGTGTTCGTCTGACTGTTGATTCCAGGGGAAATGCGAAAAGAGCGCCCACTTCTGCAAGCGGGCGCTCTTCTGCTGCAAACGATGCCTAGTAGCGTCCGGGTCCGCCGGGTCCGCCCTGATGCGCCCAGAACGCGTTGTATCCGCGCTGGAATGCCGCGCGATAGAGGCGCCGTCCCGGCCCGCGATAGTTGCGAAACTCGTCGCGGTTCATCACGTTGGGCGGACGATGGTTTTCGGCGTCCTTGCGAGCTCCATCCAGGCCGTCGCGCCAACCCTGGCGCTGCACATCCTGAGCGAACTCAGACGGTGGCGCATCCCAACCACCTGGTCCCTGAGGCCCCTGGCTGTATCCATTGTTGTACTGAGAACCACCTGCCGCAAAGCCGTTTCCGTAGCCGTACTGCGCCATGGAGATCGCCGGCGCGATCAGTGCTCCGGCAAACAGCGCGGTTGCAATGCGTCCTTTGAAGTTCATGCGATGTTCCTTTCCCGCCCCTCTCGCCCTGTGAGCTGTGCGCGAAGAGCAACGACACACGAGAAGACACCGATTGGGACGGCGGGTTGCGGCGGCGTGTTGCCACGCCAATGACTTTTCACACGACTTGTTGCGGCAGCACCTTACGGCAGCGACGCTCTCTCGCTGCTCCTAACGGGCTGCAGGCGTTCACTGGCCGGGTGTTCTGTCGCGGTATTTCGCCCAGTTCGTTGCGATTTCGCGGACAACCGCGTCGCCGACGCGAAACGCATTTTCAAGGGCGGGCTGTAGCGCGCTGTAGCTGGCGATCTTGCTCGAAAATGCCTCATCGGCCAATGGATCTGCCGCGGGCTGCTGGTCGAAGTTGCTGGCCGTACGCAGTACCATCACGCGATTCACGTCGACACGGCCGGCTTTGGCGAGTTCCGTGAGCGAGTAGAGCGTGCCGGAGTCTTCCATGCCGCTGATGGCATAGGTACCCTGACCGCCTGTCTGGTACCGCACCCAGGCGCGGGCCCACTGGCTCATCTTGCGGCCATGGTAGTAGGTGCTGGAGGACATGACGTCACCGCGCTGCACCTGCGGTTTAGTGTGCGCGGCATCGCCGGCGAACTGGAGGCGGCGCTCCTGCAGGCCAGGCAGGTCCATGAGCGACGTGTTCTTTGTCTGTTGCAGGGCCCAGCTGACGAGACTGCTGTTCAGGTGAAAGGCGAGGCCGTTTTCGTCGGTGCGCGGCTCTTCAAAGGGCGCCTTCTTGCGCAGCGGCACGTAGCCGGTCGTCCAATCTTTGGGAATCTCGCGAGCGTCGAACTCATACGCGTAGTCGCCGTCCACGACCCAGTCGGACCAGACCGCGGAGCCGAGCGTTCCGGCCTGTGGGTCGATGCCGCCGATGCCCGCGATGACCCAGTACGCGCGCGAGAGATCGAAGCGTGGATCGAGGCCAAGCGCCATGATGGTGCTGGCAGCGCGCAGCGTGCCGATGCCGGTCACGGTGCCGAGCACGCCGTTGTCGTTCATCAGCGCGTCATGGTATGCGGCGGGCAGCGCGTAGCGATGCGTCAGGTGCTCCCGCTCTGCCCAGTACTGAAATTCGCCAGGAACATCGCCCGTGTCCTTGCCGATCTCAAACATGGTCACCACGACGACCTTGACCGGAATGGGCCCGGCTGCGTTCTGTGCACCGGCATGCGGCAGGAAGCATAAGCAGAGCGAAAGTGCCAAGCTGCGAAGGCAGGACATACGCCAGCGTAGCGCGAAGTTACCGCAACAACTGGTTTGCTCCGCGAAAGCAGGGGACGCAGGGGATCGTCGAATCACTCGGGCAGGTTGGGAAGTACTGTCCGAAGCTGCAACTCGGGTCAGAACAGTCCGCGTTTGCTCGTCTGCTGAGAGGCCCAAGGAGGACCATTTACAAGAGCACTTGCGGGTTTGTAGTTCGACAAAATAGATGGGAAACGAGCAACACGCAGCAAGTATCCGAGCTCTCACTGAAAGACGGAGGAACTTAACCATGCAGGCAATTCATGACGGGCAGTGCGGGCTGTGCGGCCACTTTGGCGAGAACCATGCGAAGAACGACGCGCTGGTGAGCATTGTGACCAGCAAACAGGCGGACGTGGTGTTGCTGGACGAGTGTGGACACCCGAAGCACTCAGCTCTGCACCTGAAGGTGACGCCGATCAGCGGCTGCGATGGCTTCGTTCCAGCAGCATCCGCGTAAAGACGTTCACTGCGGCGACAGGATCTGAGGGGCCAGGGTCGTGAGGGCGATTCTGGACGGAGGTCACGCACGAGTGCGTGGCCTTTCTTTTGCCGTGGCAACACGCGGCGACAGACACGCTCAGTACTTCGACTGGAGTACGGCCGCGTAATGTCGAATCGTTGCGCGGCCGGTCGGGCAAAGCTCGACCAGCGGGCAGACAAAGCAGCTTGGGTTGGCTGGTGTGCATCGGGTCTGCCCGAGCAATTTGACTAACTGATGGTGGTCATCCATGGTGACCGCAGTCCAGTCCGGCGGAACGATGCGCATCAGGCTCTCTTCTACCTGCCTGGGCGTGCTGCGCTCTGGGGCGAACGCCATGCGGATGGAGACCCGTTGATGGTGGCCGTCCACGCTGAGGACCGGCCGGCGCAGCGATGAAAAGTTCACCACCGCGGCGCTGACCTGCGATCCGATGCCTGGAAACTGCTCGATCCACGCGCGAACTTTTTCGGTTCGGTAACTCGCAAGAAAGCCGAGGGACAGCGCTCCGGTGCGCCCGGTGATCTGCTCCAGGGTGGACTTCAGCTGTGGTGCCTTGCGGTCGGCAAAGGTGGCGAGATGAATCGTCTCTTCGATTTCCGGGACGGGCGCGTCGCGCAGTGCTTCCCAGCGCACTTCGTCCCAGCTGTTCGGCCCCGTGGGCCAGCCTCCGTAGCGCTCACGCAACGCCCGTAATGTGGCATGCGACTCCGGCGTCTTGGTGCGCGCGCTACACAGAGAGTAGATGAGTTGTGTCAGCGGATCCCAAACCTCGCGCGGCGCGGGCTGCCCGCAGGCTTCCAGAAGCAGGTCATGCATGGCTGCGAGGCGTCGCTGCTCGAGAGCGTCGTGCTCCGTCCAACCTGCTTCCGCCTGATCGTTCGCAGGAACATGACCGAACAAAGGAGCAGCGATATGGCGCGGGCGAGGCACAGCGAAAGAGTCGTTACGCTACAGCGAGCCTTCCACGGCCTTGCGGCAGCGCGTGTACAGTTCGAGCAGTTGACCGACCTGGTCATCGGGCTTGGACACGGCGCTGCTGGCAAAACCGGGAGTGCCGCTGCCTGCGCCCTTCACCACATTGGTGGTGGACGCGATGAACTTTAAGAGATCGAGCGCTATGTCTTCGGTACGCCGCGCGTTGTTTGGTGTGTCCATGATGTCCTCAACTGCAAGCATACGATGTGGCGAATCGGATGGGCACTCCGGCACAGGTGCTGCCAGGCGCATAGGCGATAGGCGGCGTGCTGTGTAGGATGAAAGCACCCATGCCGCATCCTGAGTCGAGCGACAGCCGGCGAAGCATTTCGGATCGCTACGCGATGGTGGCGTTCGCCTGTGTGATCGTCTGCCTGACTGCGTTCAGTTGGGGTCGCTTTCTGCATCACCCTGAGAACCGGTATTACCCGCTGATGTGGCCCGACGATCGACATAGCGATCTGTGGAATTATCGCGGCAAGATGCTGCACCTGGAGCGTGGCGCCGGGTATGTGGGCAGCGGCCTTCCGGTATTCAATTATCTGGCACCCGCCGCTTTTCTTTACCACCTTCTTCTGAGTTCCGCACATCCTGTGGGTCTCTTCGAAACATGCGTGCTTGGAAGCTTCTCCGTCCTGCTGGCAGGTTCGCTCTTCCTTCTTGTTCGCCAGGGGCTTGCACGTTGGGAGAGCGTGTTGGGCATCTTTGCAATCGCAGTCAGCTTTCCCATTGCGTTTGTAATCCATCGCTCGAACCTGGAGGGCTTCGTATGGATCGCCGTAACAGTGTCGCTTTGTCTTTTTCTGCGCCGCTGGTATACGGCATCGGCGATCTTTTTAGCGTTCGCGATGAGCATCAAGCCGTTTCCGATTGTGGTGCTGCTGCTCTTCTTGGCTCGCCGGCAATATCGCGCGGCTGTGTTGAGCGTTGCTTTCACGAGCGTGCTGGTGCTGTGGGGTCTGGCCGCACTTGGGCCTGGGATACTGGCCGCTTATCGAGGGCTGCAATCCGGTGTGCTGCTGTACACGCAGGGGTACCTGCGCACCTTTCGCACGCCACCTGAGCAGCAGTATTCCCACGGCATGATTGATGTCATGCGGGTGCTGTATCTGAAGTATGTATGGCTCTTCCGCCACGTGGGACCGGAGAGCTTCATCGACAAGCCGACACCTTCGATGTTTCCTGTCGTGTACGCCGCCCTCGCCCCGGTGATCGCGGGCCTGATGCTGTGGAGATTGCGGACGATGCCTGCGCTGAATCAGGTGCTCGGCACCGGCATCGCCCTGACACTGCTGCCACCAAGCGCGGCGGATTACACGCTTTGCTCACTGTACCTGCCGGCCTTGCTCCTGGGCTATTTTCTGTCGACAGAGGTACGGTCCGGCCGCGTGCCCTGGCGCTTACAGCACATGCTGCTGCTGGTGCTGCCGTGTGCGGCGCTGCTCTCGCCGTTGAACCTGTTCGGTCTCTGGACGGGTGTTGCACGCTTCGTTCTCCTGCTCGCATTGGCTGCCGGAGCCCTTACGCTCCCCTTACGCTCGACTGCGTTTGACGCGGACGCGCGGCTTGGCCCCACGATCTAGCTGCCGAAGGACGCTGCCCTTCCGATGTTCCTCCCCGCCGCCGAATCGCACCTGACCGCAACGCACCAACGTGCCTTCCTTGCGGAGTTGAGCGGGGCGCGTGTTGTCGTGACGGGCGCCACGGGCTTCATCGGCCGGCACGTCATCGATGCGCTCGATCGCGTGGGCGCGCAGGGGATCGCGGTCATTGATCGCCTCCACGCGGACCGGGGCATAACGCTGCCCGGCGGCACGAAGCTCCACACCTTCGACGATCCGATGGGGATCGCGAAGATCGTTTCCGCGCTGTCGCCCGATTACGTGATCCATCTCTACGCGGAGATCACCACCGAGCGCTCAGTTCCCGCGATCGAATCGACACTGCGGCGGAACCTGCTGCCCTCGATTGCCTTGATGGAAGCCTGCATCGGGCTCCGTGTCCGGCGCATGATCCTGATGGGTTCGGGCGAGGAATTCGGTCCGGTAACCGGTCCGTTCGACGATTCAACGATACCCGATCCACCGTCTCCCTACGGCGCGAGCAAGGCCGCCACGACCTCTTACGCGAAGATGTTTTATCGCGCGTTCGAGCTGCCGGTTTCAGTGCTTCGACCCACGGTCGCTTACGGTCCCTTCCAGTCGCCGCGCATGCTGATCCCGCAGATCATGGATGCCCTGCGTGCCGGACGCCCGATCGACGTGACCGAAGGCCGGCAGACACGCGACTTCATTCATGTGTCCGACGTGGCACAAGGCATTCTGGCGGCGCTGGTGCGCGCAGAAACAAATGGCCGATCCTACAACCTGGGCTCCGGCGAAGTCGTTACGGTGAAGCAATGCCTCTCGCTCATCGAGGAGATCAGCGGACGCAAAGAACTGATTCGCTTTGGCGCTCTCCCGTATAAAAAGGGAGAGATTTTCTCTTACGAGCCCTTGCTGTCGCAAACGGAAGCCGCCCTGGGCTGGAAGGCAAGTACCTCGTTGCGCGAGGGTCTCGCGTCCACGTGGGATTGGTTTCTGTCGCAGGGCGCGAGCTAGCGGATGCGGGCCGATGGAGTGTTCGCCGGGGAACCCGGAGTAAAGGAGCCTAGGATGACGAACGCCGGTCCTGCAGGGCACAAGCGGCTCATCTCCATCGTTGTGCCCGTGTACAACGAGGAGACGACCGTGCTGCCGTTTCACGAGGCCATCTGCGCCGTGGTGGCGCCGCTTGAGCTGAAGTACGACTTCGAGTTCGTCTTTACCGACAACCACAGCGAAGACGCAACCTTTGCTCTGCTGGGGGATGTGGTGCGGCGTGACCCAAGAGTTCGGGCATACCGCTTCTCACGGAACTTCGGTTTTCAGCGTTCGATCATGACGGGCTATACCAAGGCGCGCGGTGATGCCGCGATTCAGATGGACGTGGACCTGCAAGATCCGCCCGAGCTGATCACACGGTTCCTGGAAGAATGGGAGAACGGTGCGGAGGTGGTCTACGGCATTCGTGTAAAGCGGCAGGAGGCGTGGATCACCAACGTGCAGCGCGCGCTGTTTTACCGCCTGATCGACAGGCTCAGCGAAGACAAGATTCCGGTGGATGCAGGCGACTTCCGGCTGATCAGCCGGCGGGTTATCGATCTGCTCAAGAGCTTTGAGGACGCGAAGCCATACCTGCGCGGCACCATTGCGTCGCTTGGTTTCAAGCAGGTCGGTATTCCTTACAATCGTGGTGTTCGCATCAGCGGAGCAAGCAAATTTCCCTTTTCGAAGCTGGTGTCGCTTGCCGTGGACGGCATTCTGAACCACTCAGTGGTGCCGCTGCGCATTTCGACCTATATCGGAGTGATTATTTCGCTGATCACGTTCCTCGCGATCGCCGGCTATGTTCTTGCCAAGCTCCTGCTCGGCTCGAACTGGCCGCCGGGCTTTGCGACGCTGGCTGCGCTGATCCTGCTGGGCATCAGCGTCAATGCCATGCTGCTGGGCATCATCGGCGAGTACCTGGGGCGCATGTACCAGCAAATGCGCAACCAGCCACTCAGCATCGTAGAGCAGACGGCCGGCGTCGCAGAGTAGGTGGTGCCGGCATCGGCGATGGTTCCCTTCGGCGCCAGCAGGGCCGAAGGCCCAAGCAAACGGCTTGGCCAGCAACTGAAGATCCCCGCTGCGCCAGGCGATACCAACCAGGCCTGCTGCAGAGAAGGCACGCTCAGTTGTTCTTCAGGTCGTCGACCATTTTCATGAACGGCTCGGTGGTGCGGAGGTCGGCGAAGCTTGCTTCGTGCAGAAGCCGGTTGCGATCGTGGAATCCTTCAATGATGCTGCGGCGCAGGTAATCGAGCGCAAGCTTTGGGCTGCCGCTCTCTGCAAAGGTGCAGGCCTGGTGGTAGTGCATCTCTGCCTGGTTCTTGTTGACGCCGTTGGCCTGGATGCCGCGCTCCGCCGTGCGCTCCATCACCCCGGGATCGAGGCGCATGGCTTCGCGGAACATGGCATCGCCCTTGTTGTAGTTGCGCCTGCTGTAGTAAAGCGCTCCCAGGTTCTGGTAAGCGTCCGCGTTGTTCGGTTTCAGCTTGATGGCCTTGCGGTAAAACTTTTCAGCCTTGCCCAGGTCGCCGCGGCTATGCATCACCGTGCCCAGGTTGTTCCATGCATCGCCCATCTTCGGATCCATCTTCAGGGCGGCTTCAAAGCAGTGCTGCGCCTGATCGAACATCAACATGCGTTCGCTGGCGACGCCCATCCGGTTCTGGATATTTGCGGTGATGGGTTCAAGCCGGCTGTACACGTGAATGGCGGCCAAGTAACGTCCGCGCGCGACCAGCGTGTCAGCCAAATCCAGTGACGGCGGCCCATCCGGGTCGGGGGCGTGCAGCGCCGGCGCAGAAACAGCTTCAGGATGCGCCGGGATAGAGGCCGGAATATTTCCGGTGGCAGCCACCTGCGGTGCGGCATCCTGGGCGCGGAGCGGCGTTAGCGCCGCACCAAGCAGGGCAATCGTGAGAACGATGCGAAGAGAAGCGTGGAGGCGGAAGAACATGGTCCCTCCCTGCAGCCGAACGAAGTGACGTGCGATGTGGAAGCATATTGCTCCCTGGCAGGTGACTCTCGCAAGTGGGATGTTGCCCAGGGCGGGGCCGGCTATCCTGCGCGGCGCCTGATCTCGGCCGGAATGGCGCGTCACCGGGGATCGCGGTCGCCTGCGGTACCATCGCAGATGGACCAAACGCAATGCGCCCCCGGGCGGAGGCTGTGGTCGCATTATTTTCTAAGAAGGATCAGGCACTATGGCGTTGACGACCAAGCTGGCGGAGCAAGTGGAAAAGGCAGCAGCACAGGCGGGGCTGCACCTGGCGAGCGCGGGCGAAAATGCCGGCTTCAACGGCCTGCCAACGGAGCTGTATACGCTGACACTGCCCAGCGATCCGGGCCGCCGTCAGACGTTGGAGCTAAGCGCGAACCTTGACCTAAGCAAGGCGGAGTTTCAGCAGCCCGTGCATGAATTCCTGTTGGGGGCGGCAAAGCGGCTACGCAATCCGCGTCCGGAGTGCGCGGTGACGCTGGGTGGTCTGCCCATCAGCTTTAGCGGCTGGCAGTGGCCTTTTCACCTGTCCACATCCGGCGCCGACACCTACATCGTGCACGGAGAAGCTCGGCTGGAAGACGGCAAGACGCCCGCAGAGCAGCAGCTGCGGGCCAAGATTTCCGCCAGCATGACGGTGACGTTTGCCGAAGTGGTCGCCGCACCGGAACAGCCATTTGCAGAGGGATTCATCTACAACGCTGTCCGCAAGGTGATGGACCAGGGCCAGATCGAGCTGGTCAAGAGTGGAAACCGACAGCCGGTTCCCGTAACAACGCGGTACTACTCGTCCAAGCAGAGCCGCTTCGTGTTCAACGACACGGATGAGCAGCAGCGGCAGGACTTTCTGGCAAGCAAAGTCTACTGGCTAAGCGGCGTGCTGGGTGCGAATGCGCCCGTATGGCTGCTGGATCCCCGGGATGCACAATACCTGAACACCACCGCGGCCGAGCTGCAAAAGAGTGCCGAATCGTTGAGCGGCGACGGCCTGTTGCAGTTCGAACAGGACCGCGAATTCGCGAGCGCAACCGTTCCGCTGATGGGTCATCACGCTGCGTTCGAGGCGGCCTTCGCCGAGGCAATTGCCTTCACGAAGCCGACTTTCAATGAACAGATGCGCTCTGGCAACACGAACATCTAACCGTGGCACTTGCTCTTGTCCTCTTGTAAATCCGCTGCACAACCTGTGCGCTTCGCGATTCGCCATTCCGCTGAACGAAAACGTGGTGCACACGCAGAATCGCGCCTCGCTACTTCGCGCCGCGGAAGGCGCCGCATCTGAACGTTGCATTGAGTACCGCGCAGGGGAGACGAGATGGGCATCAAGCAATGGCTGGGTATGGCAGAAGAGAAGAAGGTGCGTTACGCCATTGTGGGTGTGGGCGACATCGCGCAGGAAGACATGATGCCCGGCGTAGAGCACACCGGCAACTCCGTGATGACGGCGCTGGTTACCGGTGACGCCGCCAAAGCGACGCAATTGGGAAAGAAGTACGACGTTGAGGCGACCTACACCTACGAACAGTTTGCCGACGCGCTCAAGGCCGGCACCTTCGACGCGATCTACCTGGCCACGCCGAACTGGCGGCATGCGGAGTTCATTGTGCCCGCGCTCGAGGCGGGAATCCATGTGCTCACGGAGAAGCCGCTGGAGGTTTCGACCGCGCAGTGCAAGGCAATTCTGGATGCGGAGCGCGCCGCGAAGACCGGTGGCGGAGCAAAGCTGATGGTGGCGTACCGCCTGCACTTTGAACCGGGGACGCTGGCCACCATCGACAAGATTCGTTCGGGCGACCTAGGCCGGATCACGCTGTTCAGCTCCACCTTCGCGCAGACCGTCGACCCGTCGAACCACCGGGCGCACTCCGGCGACCTGGCCGGTCCGGTGCTGGACATGGGTCCGTACCCGGTGAACGCCGCGCGTCATGTGTTTGAGGATGAGCCGACGGAGGTGGTGAGCGCCGCAGGCACGAAGCATCCGGAGTCCGGCCTGCCCCAGGATTTCTACGACACGGTCGCGGTCACGCTGCGCTTCCCGGGCGAGCGGCTGGCGCAGTTCAGCCTGTCTTACTTCGGCAACCCTACGAACAGTTTCACTGCGGTAGGCGACAAGGGCACCGTCCTTCTCGATCCCTGTTACATGTTCGGCAAGCCGCTGGAGCAGACCGTCGCGATCAAGGACGAGAAATCGAAGCAGAGCTTCAAGAACACCGACCACTTCGGCGGCGAGTTGAAGTACTTCAGCGATTGCATCCTGAACAACACCGATCCGGAGCCGGACGGCGAAGAGGGATTCGCCGACGTGCGCGTGCTCGAGGGTGTGCTGGAGGCGCTGAGGACCGGCAGTTCGGTAAAGCTGCCGCGATTCACACGCACGAAGCGCATCGACACCACCGCACAAAAAGAAACGCTGGGCGCTGTGAGCACGCCGGATCTGGTGGATGCGAAGAACCCCGGTAAGGGCGTGGAAAAGCAGCCCAAAAACTGATGATGGGGTGCACTCGTTTGGCGGGGTACAAGTGCCATGCGTATAGCCGCCTTCTGCCTTACCAGCGTCTTAGTGTGTGAGCGAGGGATGATGGCAGAGCGCGACGAAGACGATTATGTAACGGTGGCAAGCTATAGCGAAGTGGGCGACGCGCAGCTGGCGCAGAGCGTGCTGGACGGCAGCGGCATCGACAGCTTTCTTTCCGGCGAAGAGGCCAACATCCTGCTGCCCATGAGCGGAGCGCGGCTGCAGGTGCGTGTGTCCGACGCGGAGACAGCGCGCGAGCTGCTGAACACGGTGCCCGCCGGAGGTCTGCAGGACAGCGAGACCGTGAGTGGCGCCAACACGCCGGCCGGGGCATCGCTGGCGGATAACGGAGACGACCTCTAGTGATTGCACCGGCAACCGATGCCGGACGCGGCAAGGTAGTCGTTTGCCTTTCCGGTGGGATGGATTCAACCGTGTGCGCGGCCTTGGCGGCCCGCGATTACGACGCGTATGCCCTGCACTTCTCGTACGGTCAGCGTACCGAAAGGCGCGAGCTCGAGTCCGCACGCGCCGTGGCGGAGGCGCTGGATTTCCAACAGTTCCTGCCGCTGCGCGTGGACCTGTTTCGCATCATCGGCGGTTCGGCGCTTACGGATACGAGCATTCCCGTACCGGACGCGCCTCTCGAGCACAACAGCATCGGCGCACAGGTGCCCGTCACCTACGTCCCCTTCCGCAATGCGCATTTCCTCTCCGCCGCGGTAAGTTGGGCGGAAGTGCTGGGCGCGCGAACGATCTTCATCGGCGCTGTGGAGCAGGATAGCTCCGGCTACCCGGATTGCCGCCCGGCCTACTACGAAGCGTTCAATGCGCTGATCCGGCAGGGTACGAAAGAGGGCGATATTCGCGTGGAAACGCCCCTCATTCGCATGCGCAAATCTGAGATCGTTCGGCTGGGTGTTGAATTACACGCACCATTGCATGTAAGTTGGTCATGCTATTCGGGCGACCGGGTGGCCTGCGGCGTGTGCGAGAGTTGCGTGTTGCGGCTGCGTGCCTTCCGCGAAGCAGGCGAAGCGGATCCGATCCCCTATGCGGCCGGCGAACAAGGCTGACAGCGGAGCGGATCCAACAATACTCGGAGCAGGCACGGCCGTGGAACGCGGCAGGCCGGCATGCAATGCGTTTGACTTCACCAGACCGGCCGCGAGCATGGCCGCCAGGAGCGACAGGAATCCATCATGAAAACTCTTCGCAACCTTTCCCTTAGCGCGGCGGCACTGGTTCTGGCATCGGCTTCGGTCATCGCGCAAGCCCCGGCGCCTGCAAGCGTGCATGGCACAGTCACCAATGCGGCTGGCCAGCCGGTCAAGGAAGGCGTGGTCAAGCTGACGACGGACCGCACCAGTCCGGACGACAAGACACGCAAGTACCAGTACACCGGACCGGTGGGCGCGGACGGCACCTACAAGATCGACGGCGTGGCGCCGGGCGATTACGTGCTGTTCTACCAGGTGAACGACAAGACGGTGGACTACCTGGATCATGTGGTGCTGAAAGCGGGCGACAATGTTGCCGCAAACGACGACATGACGCGCGACGAATACCTGAAGCACCTGTCGCCGGAAGAGCGCAAGAACATCGAGGATTTCAAGAAGCGCAATGCCGAAGCGAGTACTGCTAACAAGCAGATCGGCAACTTGAATGCCCTGCTGACCAAGGCCCGCGACGAGGAAAAAACGAACCCCCAGGGCGCCGTGGACGACATGAAGCAGGCTACCACCGCCAAGGCCGACGAGCCGGTGCTATGGCTGGAGCAGGGCAACGCCGAGCTGGCACTTGCGAAGACGGACACCGACGCGAACAAGAAAACGCAGGACTACGCCGACGCGACCAGCGCGTTCCAGAAGGCTGTGGACACCAACGCGTCCAGCAAGAAGCCGAATCCTTCGTTTGCCGGCGCAGCCTACAACGGGCTTGGTCAAGCCTACGGCAGCACCAACAAGTCGAAGGATGCGACAGACGCCTATGACAAAGCCGCGCAGGCAGAGCCCGCGAAGGCTGGCATGTATTACTTCAACGCGGCCGTCACGATGAAGAACGCCGGCAACAACGATGAAGCCTCGGCGCTTGCGGACAAGGCGATCGCAGCGGATCCGACCAAGGCGGACGCGTATTACATCAAGGGCGCTTCGCTGATTGGGAAGAGCACGATGCAAGGCAACAAGCTCGTGCCACCCCCCGGCTGCGTTGAGGCCTACTCCAAGTACCTTGACCTGGCGCCAACCGGCAAGTTTGCGCCGGAAGTCAAAAGCATCCTGGCCGAGATGGACCAGTCGGTCCTGAACAGCTACAAGGCCAGCAAGAAAAGGTAAGCCGTGCAGGCAGCGTCAATGCCCGGGAGCAATCCCGGGCATTGACGTTTGTAGCCGGGCGCCACGCTAATCTGTAGCGATCATGATTCGATTAATCGTTTCCGCCAATCCTTCTGGTCTCGGTGAGGCAAAGTTGAGAACAGTGGTGGCGACTCATCATCCAAGGCACCGGCTCGCCTGCGGCGCGGGGACCGGCCGCTAGGCGACAGCGGTGTCGAGCTGTCCGCGAGCGCTGCCAACGAGATCGTGGGAGCCATGAGCCCGGCCCGCTGCAGCACCTTGCGCGCGAAGCCGGTCAACGGCAGCCGATCCAGCAGTTGCGCATCGAACCACGCAGTCTGGCAACCCGGCTGCGCGGCACGGTGCACCTGCTGGCGGGTCTTCATGCCAAAGACTTCCGCATAGTAATTGGTGCCCACAATGGCGTGGCGCAGGCGCAGCATGGGCTCAACTGCCGCGGGTGCGGAGCGAAGGGTAGGCAATTCAAGCATGCCTGGCATAAGAGAAAGCTCCGGGCCGCGCCGGTGCAGCAGCACCTCTACGCCTCCACGCGCGCCGATGTTGCGCGTGGCAAGGGCGTAGGCCACACGCTCAGACTTCATCGCGGCACGTTCGGGGGTGGGGTGTTCGCCACGGGTGCGGCACCAGGCGTAGACCGGGCATTCCAGGCAGCGCGGCGCGCGCGGCAGGCACACCGTGGCGCCAAGCTCCATCACGGCCTGATTGTGGTCTCCGGGCGGCGGCGCGGTTGTGCCGGCGCTCTCCGCCTCGCGCGCGGGAGCATCGATGAGTGCTTGCGCAAAGCGCTGGATGAATTCGAGGGTTTCACGATCCGGCTGCTCCGGCCGGCCGGCGACACGCAGCAGCACGCGCTCCACATTGCCATCGACCACGGCGGCGCGCTCGCCAAAGGCGATACTGGCGATGGCGGCCGCGGTATAGCTGCCGATGCCGGGCAGCTTGCGCAGCTCGGCCGCCGTGCGCGGAAGCGTGCCCTCGTGCTCCTGCAGCAGGAACTTGGCCGCCCGGTGCAGCATGCGAGCCCGCCGGTAATACCCTAGTCCGCTCCAGCGGGACAGAACCTCGTCCTCCGGTGCAAGCGCGAGCGCGACAAGGGTGGGAAAGCGTCCGGTAAATGCGCGGAAATGCTCCAGCACGGCACTTACCCGTGTCTGCTGCAACATAATTTCGCTGACCCAGGTGCGGTACGGGTCTGGCTCGCGCCGCCAGGGCAGGTCGCGAGCGTAGCGGCGGTACCAGGCGAGCAGCGCGGCGGCAAAGCCGGCCTGCTCCGTGGTGTCCAGCGGAAGCTCAACCGGCGCGCGCGGGGCGCGAGGCCGCGCGATGCTGGTTCGCTTGGTCGCCATCGTGTGTGCAGTGTACGACGCATGCCGGGAAACAAACGGCGAAGGTCCGCGACGCCTACACGCCCTTTTTTTGCGGCTCCCACACGAACTTATGCATTTGCAGCGAGAGGCGCGCGGGCAGGCCATCGTCAAGCATCCACCCCACCAGATCGCGCGCGTCCAGTTCCATGTTGTCCGCTGTGCGCAGCGGGGAAGGCGATTGGAGGAACGCGGGGGAGAGCAGGATGCCGGCGAGCGTTCCATCCGTCATCTTCTGCTGGAGGTGCTCGCGAATGAAGTCGCGCGCGAACTCATAGTCGCGGCGATCGCGCAGGACGAACTTCACCTCATCGCGCGGGGTCAGCGTGCGGAGGTTGCTCATGCGAAACGAGCCGAATGCCGGACCCGAGCCGGGACATTTGACGTCGACAATCTTGTGGACGGCCGGCGGAACTTCACCCAACGGACGCTCGCCGCTGGTCTCCATCATCAGGGTGTAGCGCGTCGTCTCGTCCTGCAGCAGGCGCTGCATGAGCGGCAGAAGCTCGCGCGCGTGCAGCATTGGCTCACCACCCGTGAACTCGATCAAGGGACAGGGTTGAAGTGCTTCGATCTGCGCAACCACCTCGTCTTCGGTGAACGGGTGGCCGCCGGTGAAGGTGTAGGTGGAATCGCACCACGCACAGCGCAGGTTGCAGCCGGCGAACCGCACAAAGATGCATGGCACGCCGGTGAACGAGCTTTCGCCCTGCACGGATTTGTAGAGTTCGATCAGGCGCATGGTGCTTCTGCTTAGTCGACGTAGTAAGTGGCCTGCGATGTGTCCGTCTCGAAGATTGTGCTGCGCTTGACGCGGACGCGGCCGCCGGTCACTTCGCGCAGGTGCTCGTCTGTCTTGTCGAAGAAATAGCGCGCAAGGTTTTCCGCCGACGGATTCACCGTGGTGAACGGCTCCAGGTCGTTGATCATCTGGTGATCCAGGTAGCTGACCACCGGTTTGAGGACGTCCTTCAGCACCTTGAAGTCGAGCAGGAGGCCGTTCGACTCCAGATCTTCGCCGGCCAGAGTCACCAGGACGCGGTAGTTATGGCCGTGCGGGTTCTCGCACTTGCCGTAGTATTCGCGCAGGTAGTGGCCGGAGGAGAAACCGGCTTCGACGGTCACTTCGTACATCGCTGCTTTCAGTTTAGCGAATGGGACGGCGTGGAGCGTTCGACGAGCCGGGCTCACGCTTTGACGAGGCCTGCTCACGCTGCCGCGAGGCGCGGCGCTCCGCCTGCTCGAACATGCTTTGGAAGACGCCGAAGAGGGTGACCAGAAGACCAAGCAGCAGCAGGATGATGCCGATCATCTGCCACAGGCTCGCATCCTGCGGCGCACCCGGCTCATGCGCAATGCCGCTGAACCCGATGCTGTAGGACACCAGCGCGAAGAAGCCCAGCGTGCCGGCGAGAATGTAAAGGTTGCGGCTGAGCATAAATGGCCCTGATGTCATTCTAGCCAGACTCGGCAGGTGAAGCTCGAATGTGACCCCGCCGAGCGAAGGCTCCGCCGGTGCTTCGTTATGCTCGAAATACCGAATGTTGCGAGCTGTTTCACACCTGCAGGCCGCCGGCCTGGCGTTGGCCGGGTACACGCTATGGGTGCTGTGCGATGTCTGCCTGAAGTTTGCGGGCGCCTCCACGCTGCCGCGCCTGGAGGTGATTGCGCTGGTGGGCCTGGCAGCAGCGCTGCTGATTGCGGTGTTTGCCGTAATGCGCGGCGGCTTTCGCGCACTGTGGCCGCGCCGGCCGCTCCCGCAGGCACTGCGGTCGCTGCTGGATCTGGGCAATAACGTGGGCGTGCTGATCGCGTTGCAGCACATGTCGCTGGCGATGTTCTACATCCTGATCTTTCTTTCGCCGCTGGTTGCTTCGTTGCTGGCGCGCGTGTGGTTGGGTGAGGCGCTTCGATGGCGGCAGGTGCTCGCGCTTCTGGTAGGTTTCGGCGGTGTTACCGTAGCGGTCAACCCGTTTGCCACGGCGCACCAAGCGGACCGCATCGGCTGCATCGCTTGTCTTGTTTGCGTCGCCTGCTTTTCCGCAAACATGGTGTGGTCGCGCCGCATGACCCAGACCGAGTCGGCCAGCAGCATGAGCTTCTTCTCAAACGTAACGATCGCCGTGATGGCCGGTGTTTGCACGGCGGGGCATGTTCAGAGTGTTTCGCCACGCCTGGTCGGCGTGATCGCCGCCATTGCCTTGTTCGGCGTAGTCGGCAACTTCTGTTTCTTCGTCGCGTTGCGCCACGCCAGAACCGCTTACGTTTCGCAGTTCCACTACAGCCAGCTGCCCACCGGCGCGCTGATTGGCTTCGCGCTGTGGCGCGAACGGCCCACCGCGGCCATGATCGCCGGAGCCATGCTGATCGTCGCGGCGGGTATCTACACGGCGTCGGCAACACCGGCCGCGCAGGAGCCCCTTGCGCTTAGTGCGTAACGCCGGGCTCCTTCGGCTCTTGAAAGAAGCGCTCCACATCGTCGATGTTCTGGGTGATGCGGTACGGCGGCAGGCTGTCGAGAAAGACCTTGCCGTAGCTCTGCCGCTGCACCCGGTTGTCGAGCAGAACCAGCACACCACGGTCGGTCGCCGAGCGAATCAGCCGCCCGAAGCCCTGCTTGAGCGTAATCACTGCCTGCGG
>CAXUEG010000003.1:33970-39391 GCA_964249935.1 uncultured Terriglobus sp. | reverse complement strand
GGCTTTCGGAAGCTGCGGCACCTTGGAAGAAAGCAGGTCCTTCGATGCGCTCAGGATGACAATCGGGCTTGGGGCGGGATCACCAGTTGGTTGGGGTCGGATCACAACGTGGCAGGGCTCGGGACTATTTGGCTGCGGCGCCCCATGTAGAGGCGGGGTACGTGTCGAGCAGCGGCGTCAGCGGTGGGCCCAGACGCGGTAGCCGCTCACCTGGCCATTGGCGCCGGTCAGGGTTTGGTAGCGCTGGATGTACACATCACCAGCGATAGGTTCGATCAGGCGGCGCAGGGCTCGACGGATGCGCACGTCTTCATCCTTGCCGCCGCGCTCGGAGCTGATGACGTCCGCCGCGCGCACCTGGTAGATGAGCTCGCCGCTGCCGTCGTTCTCGACCATGATCTGCGACGGGAGCTGGTACTTTGGCCGGTCGTGGTAGTTGATGAAGCGCGGTGTGACGAAGATGAACAGCAGGATCAGCGTGACCATCACGTCGTAGTGCAGGGAGCCGCGCTCGTGCGACCAGAAGACATAACTGCGGAGGGTGCGAAGCATCAGAGGCGCGCTCCGGCGGTGATGGCAGGCTGCGCGGTGATTACGTCTTGCCCGCCCATGTAAGGCACTAACGCGTCCGGGACGCGGACCGTGCCGTCGGCTTGTTGGTAGTTCTCAAGGATCGCGAGGTAGGTGCGGCCGACGGCGAGGCCGGAGCCGTTGAGCGTGTGCACGAACTCTGATTTCTTCGCGCCGGCGGGACGGTAACGGATGTTCGCGCGGCGTGCCTGGAAGGCTTCGAAGTTGGAACAGGAGCTGATCTCGCGGTAGAGCCCCTGGCCGGGCAGCCAGACCTCGAGATCGTAGGTTTTGGCGGAGGCGAAGCCCATGTCGCCGGTGCAGAGCAGCATGCGGCGGTAGGGCAGTCCGAGCCGCTCCAGCACGGTTTCCGCGTTGCGGGTCAGCTGCTCGTGTTCCTTTTCGCCCCTTTCGGGCGTGGTGAATTTTACGAGTTCAACCTTCTGGAACTGGTGCTGTCGAATCATTCCCCGCACGTCGCGGCCGTAAGAGCCGGCTTCGGACCGGAAGCATGGTGTGTAGGCGCAAAGTGAAAGTGTCAACGCCGATCCGTCAACTGTTTCGTCGCGAAGCAGATTCGTGAGCGGTACTTCCGCCGTGGGAATGAGCCAGTGGTCATTGTCCTGCAGATCGCCGGGAGTGTAGGTGCCGCGATCGTCGCAGTGGAAAAGGTCTTCCGCGAACTTGGGCAGCTGTCCGGTGCCGAAGAGTGAGCGCGAGTTGACCATGTAGGGTGGCAGCACCTCGGTGTAGCCGTGCTCGCGGGTATGGAGGTCAAGCATGAAGTTGGCGAGGGCGCGCTCGAGTCGCGCGCCGGCGCCGTAGTGGAAGACGAAGCGCGAACCGCTGACCTTGGCGGCGCGGTCGAAGTCGAGAATGTTGAGCGACTCTCCGACTTCCCAGTGCGGCCTGGGCGTGAAGTCGAACCGGGGCTGCTCGCCAAAACTTTTGATGAGCTGATTTGCGTGCTCGTCCGCGCCCTGCGGTACCGAAGCGTTTGGCAGATTCGGAATGGCTTCCAGGATCTGCCGCAGCCGTGCATCGAGCGCCGCGGCTTCGTGCTCGTGCGACTCGCCCTGCTCGCGCAGGGTGCGTACCTGCTCAGTGAGCTCGGTCACGTCTTCGCCGGAGCGCTTCTTTTTGCCGATCTCTTCGGAAAGCCGGTTGCGCTGCGCCTTGAGCGATTCTGCCGCGGTGATGGCCTCCCGGCGCTGCCGGTCCAGGTCGCCAAAACTGCCGAGCAATGCAGCGGGGTCGGCGTTGCGGGCGCGCAGGGCAGCTTCCACGGCGGGCAGGTTCGCCCGCACAAAGGCGAGATCGAGCATCGCTCTATCGTAAACGGCTTTGCGGTTCTTTCATCAGGCGCATGCGCCTGAACGGTATGCTCAGGGTATGCGCCTTTTCTACCGCGCCCTCGCGGCTGCCGCGCTACTGCTGGCGCCGCACGCGGGCCATGCCGATGCGTACAACGGCTCGCCGAAGCTAGCAATTATTCTGGTGTTTGACCAGTTCCGCGGCGATTACCTGGACCGGTACCGCGCAGACTTTCATGCAAGGAACGGCTGGAACCTGTTTCTGCACCAGGGCGCGCACTTCACCGACTGCTATTACGACTACGCGAATTTGGTCACTGCGGCCGGGCACTCGACTATCGGTACGGCAAGCTACACCGACGGGCCCGGCATTCCGCTGAACCAGTGGTGGGTGACGGGTGCGAACGGTGTGCCCCGCGAGATTACCAGCGTGGAGGACAGCCGCTACACACTGGTCGGTGTGCCTGGCGGGCAGCCGGTGGCTCCGGGGGCGTCGCCGCACAACGAGTTGGCTTCCACTGTGGGCGACGAGCTGGAGCTGGCGACGGGCGGCCGGGCGAAGGTATATGGCGTGTCGTTCAAGGATCGGGCGGCGATCCTGCCCAGCGGTCATGCGAGCAAGGGTGCCTTCTGGACCGAGCACACCAGTGGAGCGTGGATTACTTCGACGTACTGGATGCAGCAGCTGCCGCCGTGGGCGGCGGCGTTCAATGCGTCGAATCGGGCCGCGGAGGCGCGCCGCGAGGCGCACGCGGAGAGCGGCGAGTTCTATGACGAGGTGGGCCGCACGCCGGCGTCGGTCAGCTACCAGCTGGATTTCGCAAAGGCGCTGATTCTGGGTGAACAGCTGGGTAGAAATCCAGCCGGCGTGACGGACATGCTGACGCTCTCGATTTCTTCGACGGACATCCTGGGCCACCGTGTTGGGCCGGATTCGCCGGAGCAGCGCGCCATGATCGATGCCGCGGATGGGCAGCTGGACGCGTTCTTCACTTGGCTGGATAGCTATGTGGGGCTCGGGAACGTGATCGTGGCGCTGAGCGGCGACCACGGCGTTGCGCCGACCGAGCAGCAGTCCGCGCGGGTCGGGATGCCGGGTGCGGCGTTCTCGGCGGCGCGGATGGTGGCGTTTGTGGAGGCTGCGCTGGAGAAACGCTTTTCGAGCGTGGACCGGCATGGCCGCGCGCTGGTCCTGAGTCCGGAGCTGCCTTGGCTGCAGATCCAGCCGGAGCCGTTTGAGGCTGCCGGTGTGAGCGAGTCCGACGCAGAGAACGCCACCGCGGAAGCGGTGCGGGGCTTCTTTGCGGAGCAGGAGCGCACCGCATTGCAGCACGCCGCGTCGACGCAACGGCTGCCGGAATCGCAACGTGTGCGGGACGTGTATACCGCGTCGCAGATGCGTGAGGGACGGCTGCCGAATAATGAGTACGGCCGCCGCGTGCAGCACAGCTACTCACCGGTGGTGCGCTGGGCCGTGCACATGAACCTTGGGCTGTTCCAGTATCCCGGTGCGGCCGCGGGCGCAGGGCACTACTCGCAGAATGCGTATGACCGCCACGTGCCGCTTGATCTGTTCGGCGCGGTGTTTATTCCGGGCACGTACCACGATCCGGTGGCGCCGGTGGACATCGCCGCGACGTTTGCGTCGCTGCTGCGACTGAACCAGCCGTCGGCGTCGGTCGGGCACGTGCTGACAGAGGTGATGCGGCCTGAGGCGGCCGGATCGACGGGTTCTGCCGGTGCCGCCGGAGTGGGCCGGTGACGATGCCGCCACGAATGGCGGTGACGATCGCGGGTGTAGCGTTGCGCAACCCGGTGATCGCCGCCAGCGGGACCTTCGGTTACGGCGTCGAGTTCGAGGACATTCTTTCGCTGGACCGCATCGGTGCTTTCGTCACCAAGGGGTTGTCGCGCGAGCCGATGCCAGGCAATGCGGCGCCGCGCATCATCGAGACCGCGGCTGGGATGATTAATGCGATTGGGCTGCAGAACGTAGGCGTGGACGCGTTTGTGCGCGAGAAGCTGCCGGTGATCCGCGGCATGAAGAACACGGTGTGCATCGCGAATGTGTTTGGCTTCACCATCGAGGATTGCGTGGCGGTGATCGAGCGGCTAAACGACGCCGACGGTGTTGCGATGTACGAGCTGAACGCGAGCTGTCCGAATACGAAGCATGGCGGCATGGTGTTCGGCACGGACCCTGAGACGCTGGCGGAACTGGTGGCCCGGACCAAGGCGGTGTCGCGACGTCCGCTGATGATTAAGCTGTCGCCGAACGTGACCAACATCGCGCTGATGGCGCGGGTGGCGCAGGAGGCGGGTGCGGATGCGATTTCGCTGGTGAACACCTTTGTCTCGCTGGCCATCGATGTGAAAACGCGCCGGCCGCGGATCGCCAATGTCACTGGCGGACTCAGCGGTCCGGCGATCAAGCCGATTGCCGTGCGCATGGTGTGGGAGGCGGCAAAGGCGGTGCAGATCCCGGTCGTAGGTCTGGGCGGAATAGCCAAACCGGAGGACGCGGTCGAATTTCTGCTGGCCGGGGCAACGGCGGTGCAGGTGGGCACGGCGAGCTACGCCGATCCGCGCGCGGTCGAGAAGATTGCGAAAGGGCTGACGAATTGGTGCGAGGCGAACGGCCTCGCGAGTGGGGGCGAACTCGTCGGCGGCTTACGACTGTCCTAGAAGGCTTCGGTACACTCACCTCATGAGTGGGCGCGCGGAGCTCGAGAGCAGAATGGATGCGTTGCGCGAGCTCTGCCGAAAGCACAACGTGGCCCGGCTGCTGGTATACGGGTCAGTGGTTCGCGACGACTTCGATCCAGATCGAAGTGACATCGACTTTCTCGTGGAATTTTTGCCGAGCCTCGGACGTTTCTACTTCGACACATACCTGGACTTGAAAGAAAATCTGGAAGGTCTTTTTGGACGGCCAGTCGACCTGGGTACTCCGGATGCCATTCGTCACCCATACGTCTTGCGCAGCATATCCAACGATCAGGAGCTGCTTTATGCCGCGTGATTTACGGGCATATCTCCTGGACGATGTGCGGGCATATCTTCGGGACGTTGTGGATGAGTGCGGCGATATCAAAACGTATACCGCTGAGACGACGTTCGATGAATACCTGGCTCACAAGAGGCGGCGTCGCGCCGTTGAACGATCCTTCACCATCGCAGAAGAAGCGTTGGTGCGAGCGAACCGTGACATCGCAGAACATCTCCGGATGCTCGTGCTGTCATTGGCTTTCGAAATGTTCTGGTGCATCACTACTCGAACGTCAAACGAGGCTCAGGTATGACATCACGTCGAGAGCGTGTGCCCTCGCTCCAACGCCAAGCTGAAGCCTGGCTGGCCACCCTGGAGAACACCGCTGATGAGGACTGAACCAATTGTGCGTGCGCTGCTTAGTGTTACTGACAAAGCCGGAGTGATCGATTTTGCGAGACGGCTGCATGTACTTGGTGTTGAGTTGGTGTCGACCGGTGGGACGGCGGCGGCGTTGCGCGAAGCGGGGCTGCCGGTGCGGGACATCAG
>CAXUEG010000003.1:29281-33930 GCA_964249935.1 uncultured Terriglobus sp. | reverse complement strand
CTGCATATCCGCGGCAAGGCCGAGCACGTGGAGGTAATCCAGCGGCACGGCATCCAGCCGATCGACATGGTGGTGGTGAACCTGTATGCGTTTGAGAGGACGGCAGCAAAGCCGGACGTGCTGTTTCAGGATGTGATCGAAAACATCGACATCGGCGGCCCGAGCATGGTGCGCTCGGCTGCCAAGAACTTTGAGGATGTTGCGATTGTGACCAGCCCTGCCGATTACGAGGCGATCGCGTCGGAGATGGAAGCGGAGCACGGCAGTCTGAGTCTGGCCACGCGTTGGCGATTGGCGCAAGCTGCGTTTGCGATGACGGCGGCGTATGACACGGCCATCGCCAACGCCTTGGAAGACATGGCGCCGCCGACCGGCGACACCTCCCAGGTTGCAGCACCCTGTACAGAGCCAGTGCTTCCCTCAGCCATCCGGCTGAACCTGCCGCGCCTGCAATCGCTCCGTTATGGCGAGAACCCGCACCAGCCCGCAGCGCTGTATACCGACGGATCGGGCAAGGGCATCGCAAACGCGCGACAGCTGCAGGGTAAGGAGCTTTCGTTCAACAACCTGGTCGACCTCGATGCCTGCTGGGAGTTGGTGGGCGAGTTCGACCGGCCTGCCGTCGCGATCATCAAGCACACTAACCCGTGCGGCGCCGCGCAGGGCGCGCATGTCCGTGACGCCTACCTGCGCGCGCTTGCTGCCGATCCTGTTTCCGCGTTTGGCGGCGTGATCGGAATCAATCAGGAGGTGGACGCGCCCGCGGCGGAAGAGATTGCGAAGCTGTTCGTGGAAGCCATCGTTGCGCCGTCATTCACTCCGGAGGCGCTGGAGCGACTCGCCATGAAAAAAAATCTGCGGCTGCTGCAGATTATTCCGGCTGAGGCGCGGTGGGCGCTGAAGCAGGTTTCCGGGGGCGCCCTGTTGCAGAGCACCGATCGCGGCATGCTGAATCAAGCCGACCTGCGGGTCGTTACCGAGCGTGCACCCTCCGGCGATGAGATGGAGGCGTTGCGGTTCGCGTGGACCGTGTGCAAGCACGTGAAATCGAATGCAATCGTGTATGCCCGTTCGGAAGGCGGGTTTGGGCAGACTGTTGGCATTGGCGCAGGACAGATGAGCCGTGTGGACGCGGCGCGCTTCGGTGCACAAAAGGCCGTCCTGCCGATGAGCGGAACGGTCGCGGCGTCCGACGCATTTTTTCCGTTCGCGGACGGCTTGGAGGTAGTCGCGGCGGCTGGGGCGACCGCCGTTATCCAGCCCGGAGGCAGCGTGCGCGACGCGGAGGTGATTGCCGCGGCCAATCGCCTGGGCGTTGCGATGGTGTTTACCGGGATGCGCCACTTCCGCCATGGTTGACCGCGGTCGCCGTGAACCGGCGCGGTGTCTGACGCTTCTCGGCCGTCTCTGTGCTCCAGTTGTGGCAGCACAGCAACTCCGCGCAACGTCTATCGTCTAATGAATGACACGCGCAAAGTCCCGGAACGGTCACGGCCGAGCGGACACCCGGGCGAAAGTGAGTCTTACTGTATGACCGGTCCGCACCGCACTACCTCTTTCCGTTTTGCCGCACTTGCCCTGGCTGCGATCAGCGCCCTGCCGCTTGCCGCACAAAAGAAAGACGCCGCTTCTGTTGCCTCGCCGCAGACTGCCACGCCTGTGGCGGCCAGCAACGGCAGGTCGTCAGCGTATTACCACTACGGTCTGGCGCAGATTTACGAGGATCTGGCGACCACGCAGGGCCGGTCGGACTATGCCACCCAGGCGATTGAGCAATATAAGCTGGCGCTGTCGGCTGACCCCAGCTCGCCCATGCTGCAGGACGGACTGGCGGAGCTGTACTTCAAGGTCGGCCGCATTCGCGAAGCCGTGCAGGTGGCGCAGGACCAGGTCAAACAGAGCGCGAACGATGTAGAGGCGCACCGCTTACTCGGTCGCATCTATTTTCGCTCCCTGGGCGACGTACAGAACGGCCAGCAGACGCAGATGCTGACGCTTGCGACCGGTGAGTACGAGACGCTGGTCAAGCTGGAACCGGATTCGGTGGAAAATCACCTGCTGCTGGGTCAGCTGTATGAGCTGTCGCACGATTCGAACAAAGCGGAGGCGCAGTTCAAGGCGGCGCAGGGGCTGGACGCCGGTTCGGAGGATTCGCTGCTGAATCTGGCACGGCTCTACAGCGAGCAAGGCGACCTGCAGCGCGTGGTGGCGACGCTTTCCGCCGTGCCGCCTGAGGACCGGACCTCGCGCATGGAGCTGGCTCTGGGCGGAACGTACGATCAGTTGCACAAGCCGAAAGAGGCAGCACAGGCGTACCAGCGAGCCATCGACGATGACTCCGACAACCTGGATGCGCGTCGCGGCCTGGCGAATGCGCTCCTGACAGATGGCCAGCTGGATGCCGCTCAGGATCAGCTGCAGCAGATCATCGCGGCCGAGCCGCAGGACGCGCAGAGCTACATCCGTTTGTCTGAGGTGCAGCGGCGCAAGGGAAACTATGACCAGGCGCTGACCACGATCAAGAAGGCGGAAGCGCTCGTCCCGGACTCGCTCGAGCTGAACTACAACGAGGCGCTGATCTATGACTCGCTGGGCCGCTACAACGATGCTGAGCAGGTGTTGAAAGCGGCGCTTGCCGGACCGGCAAAGTACGACGCGAACGCGACCGATGGGGACAAGAGCAATCGCGGCCTCTTTCTGGAGCGGCTGGGCAACCTGTACCGCGAACAGGGCCGCACCGCCGATGCGGCAGCCGTGTACGAACAAATGGTGCAATTGGGCGGCGATATGCGCGAGCGTGCGTATAGCGATGAAGTCGACGCCTATCGCGACGTGCATGACTATAACAAGGCCTTACAGGTAGCGCAGGCAGCCGCGACGGCGTTGCCGAAGGACAGTGACGTTCAGACGCTGTATGCCGGCCAATTGCTCGACACCGGTAAGACGGACGAGGCGTTCGCCCTGACCAATAAGCAGCTGACCGGCAAGAAGGAAGACCGCGCCGTGTACCTGACGATCGCGCAGATGGACTTTCGAATCAAGAAGTATCCCGAGGCGATTGCCGCGATCGAGAAGGCTGAGGTGTTCTCGCAGAAGCCCGACGACAAGATCTACCCGCTATTTCTGCGCGGCAGCATCGCGGACAAACAGAACAACATCGAGGAAGCGGAGAAGGATTTAAAGGCTCTGCTGGCGATCGATCCGAATAACGCCGCGGCACTGAACAGTCTTGGCTATATGTACGCGGATCGTGGCATCAAGCTGACAGACGCGACAACCATGCTGAAGAAAGCAGTCGAGCTGGACCCGCAGAACTATGCCTATCTGGATTCGCTCGGCTGGGCGTACTTCAAATCGGGTCAGTATGCGCTTGCCGAGACAGAGTTGCAGCAGGCGGTTGACCGCAATCCAAACGACCCAACACTGCACGACCACCTTGGGCAGGCAATGGAACGCAACGGCAAGTTGAAGCTGGCTGTGGCGCAGTGGGAGAGTGCTCAGAACGAGTACGCTCGTTCGTTGCCGGCGGACATCGAGCAGGACGACGTGGCGAAGCTGCACAAGCGCCTGGACAGCGCGCGCGTAAAGCTGGCGAAGAACTCGCGCGAGACGAGGCTCACCCCTTAAGCTTGCGGCAGGTGAAGGAATCGCTACAGCGCGGAATCACTTCGAACCCGGTGCAGGAACTGGGCACTCTGGGCGTGTTCGGCGCGGCGGAGCAGGCGCTTTCGCCGCGTGTGTGGGACGAGCCGAACGCGGGTAACCTGTCGCCCTTCGAGCAGGATCGTCAGCGTATTGTGCAGGCGCGCGCCTTCCGCCGGCTGGCCGGCAAGACGCAGGTGTTTACCAGCCGCGAAAGCGATCATTTCCGGTCGAGGCTGACCCACACGATTGAGGTAGTGCAGATCGCGCGCGAGGTGGCGCGCGCCCTGGGTCTGAACGAAGAGTTGGTGGAGGCGCTTGCGCTGGTGCATGACATCGGCCACCCGCCGTTCGGCCATGCTGGCGAGCGGGCGCTGGACCGCTGCCTTCGTGAGCATGGACAGCGCTTCGACCACAACTTGCATGCGCTTCGGATTGTCGAGCATTTTGAGGACTGGTATGCCGCGCATCGCGGGCTGAACCTTACGCTGGGCGTGCGGGAGGGCATCATCAAGCACTCGCGCGACTACGCGCCGGCGGAGTACCCCGAGTTGGACAGCTATTACCTTGGTCTTCGGCCGCCGCTGGAAGCGCAGCTGATTGACCTGGCCGACGAGATCGCCTACTTGACCGCGGACCTGGACGACGGCGTGGAGTCAGGTTTGCTTGAGATTGAGCACATTTGCGATCACATCGGCATTATGGGCCGCGCGTATGGCCGGATGCGCCAGCTGCACCCGAACGTGGACCGGAAGTTTCTGTTTCATGAGGCGCTGCAGTGGATGCAGGATGAACTTACCGCGGATCTGATTGCAACGATGTGCCGGCGCGTGAAAGAAACCGGCCTGGCAACCCTGGATCAGGTGCGTCACTACCCCGAGCGCATTGCCGTTTTTTCGCCAGAGACGGAGGCGATGCGCCTGCAGGAAAAGCGCTACCTACATGACGTTCTATACACCTGCCGGACCCTGGAAACGGAGCACGACAAGGCGGAGAACGTGGTGTCT
>CAXUEG010000003.1:17176-29271 GCA_964249935.1 uncultured Terriglobus sp. | reverse complement strand
GTTCCACTTTTTCCTTCGCCAGCCGGAGCGCATGCCGCCCAGCTATGTGGAGGAGAGCCGGTCTGAAGGTCTGCCGCGCGTGATCGCCGACTATATCGCGGGCATGACGGATAGCTACATTCTGCAACAGTTCTGGATGGCATCGAAGCTTCGGCGCAGTTGATCGCTCTCGCTTGTTTCATGCGTGCAGTTTGCCGCGCCAGAGAAGGCTTTCCTTGTTTCGCGCAGCCAGCAAAGTTCCGTCATCCGTAAGCAGATCTTCCGCGCAAAGCAGGGCACGCGCGAGTGCTTCGCCGGTGATGTGGCGTTCCGCCGGGCGCTTCAGGTGCCGGTACCAGACGTCCTGAAAGGCGTAGTCGAGGCAGACGCGCTTGAAGCAGTGATCGAGGCGCAGCGGCCAGTGGCGCTCTTTGCCACGCTGCGGCAACAGATGCTCGGTCAGCAGCTTGAAGCGTGCGATCTGGTCAGCTTCGGTCATATGCTGGCGTGTTCGGATGGAGGCGCGAAGCAGGCGGCGGCCAGGAAGATGTAGATGGGCAGGAACTCCATGGTGTAGCGCTGTTCCGCGTTGTCGAGCGTCAGCAGCAGACCGCAGCGCAGCAACACGAAGACGCACATGCTGCATGAGATTGCAGCAGAGGAACGGAAGGCGCGCCGCAGGCCGAGTGCGGCGAGCAGCATGTATGCGGCGTTGAGCAGGGCGTAGCCTGTGGCGAAGATGGTCTGGCCAGGATGGAGGTCGAAGCGCCACCAGCGTTCATCGATGGGAAGCATCTCGACCCGGGGGTGGAAGAGCATATTCACCAGCCGGGCAGCCGGCAGGAAAAGGTAGTACTGAACGGGGTGCGCACGGATGCGCTCGGATGCCAGCGCTTCGAAGCCTGCCTCAATACCTGGCTGCAGCTTTTTCACCGCTGCGGCCTGCTGCAACAGCTGCACGGCTGCGCTGCGCTGCGCGGGTGAGTCGAAAGCACGCGCGGGCAAATCGTGCGGGTCGACGGCGATCTCCGGGTAGTTCCAGTACGCGTCCTCGGTGCTGGCGAAATCAATGGCGAAGGTGCGATACCAGTGGGGGAAGCCCTTCGCATACGGTTCGCCGGGATCGGTCGCGGACTTGGGTGAGAGCGGTTGAAAGACGTGGAAGGTGCGCGCATTGCGCACTGTCCAGGGCAGCAGAGGCAACGCGGTGAGCGCAGAGCACAGGACTGCGGCGCGCCAGTTCCATTGGCTGCCGATACCACGGCGTACAAACAGCGGCAGCACCGCCGCGGCCAGCAGTCCCTGGTCGGGCCGCAACAGGATGCTGTACCCCAGGGCCGCACCGGTGACCAGCAAGGGCCACGTGCACGGCTCGCTGCGCCACCGGTCCGCGGACCAATAGGCAAGCGCGGTGGTGAAGAGCACCAGTGTCTCGGTGAGCGGCACTGCCGTGTAGTTCGCCAGGAAAGGGCAGAGCGCGCTCATGGCCAGTGCCGCCAGCCCGGCACGCCGGCCGAACTTGCGCCACGCCAGCCGCGCCAGCAGCACGCAGGTGCCCAGGTCGACGAATACCTGCAGCCGCATGGCGAGGCGAAATACGCCGGAGCCGTCCGATGCTGCCGCCGAGCGCGGAAAGACAAGCTGGATCGCGGCGAGCACCATCGGGTACCCCGGCAGCCGGATCAGCGTGGGACGGGGGGCCGCGTCCGAAGAAAGACCATAGGTGTGCGCGTCGATCCAGCTTTGCGAAATGTCGAGGTAGAGGCCGGAGTCACCCGCGACAAACGGCTGGTACTGCACGAAATACCAGCGCAGAACGAGCCCCGCCAACAGCAGCGCGGCTACGATCCAGCCGGTTCTGCGCCGTTCGACCTTTGGCATCGTTTGCATCATACCGGCACCGCATGCGGATCGATCCCGAAACGTGGTGCGCGGGGAACGTTACGATACAAGAGGCATGCCGAACAGTACCAAGCCCATCTTCTATGACGAACAGCGCCGCCGCTGGAAACGTCTGCGCCGCGTGCTGGACATCTCCGCCGGGTTTGGGCTGCTCTGCTTCATTATTTTTGTGATCGGCGTGTTGCGCATCCGCCCCTTGCCGGAGCTGCTGCTGCAGCAGCCGAAGCACAACTATCGTGCGTTGAACACGCCGCCCGTACTGGCAGACAAAGGTAAAAAGGCCCGATCGGCGCACCGCAGAACCGACCGGAAGCCATCGGACGTGCCGCTGAACGGCGACGAAGGCCTGCGCGCGGCGTACTACGTGGACGAGGATGCCGCCAGCTACAGCTCGCTGCGACAACATGTGCAGCAGATCGATCTGCTCTTTCCCACCTGGTTGCGGGTGATCACGCCAGACGGCAAGCTGACGGCGTACACGGGAGGAGATTACCGGCCATTCAGCGTGATCGATCGCCGCGGCAACGTGAACAACATCGATCCCGAAAATAAGGTGGAGCGGCTGATTGCGCAGTCGGGCGCGAATACGGAAGTGTTCCCGATGGTCAGCAACTACAGCTTCGGCAAGCAGATGTTCGATCCCGCCGTCGGTGACTTCCTGAACAACCCGCAGGCGCGCGCGACGTTTATCGCGGAAGCCATGCGCCTGCTTGCCGCGACACCTCGGTATCACGGGCTGTCATTCGACCTGGAAGACGTTCCAACTGCCTCGCAAGCCGGATATCGTCAGCTGATCGCCGACCTGTACGCGCAGATGCACCCCAAAGGTCTGCGGCTGTACATCAACACGCCCGTGGCCGACGAGGACTGGGACCTTGCGTACATGGCTGCGAACTCAGACGGTCTGCTGCTGATGAATTATGACCAGCACGAAACCGAGTCGCAGCCCGGCCCGGTCGCCGCGCAGGACTGGTTTGTGCAGAACCTGAAAAACGTGATGACCAAGGTGCCCAAGCAGAAAATCATCTGCTCGCTGGGCAGCTACGGGTATGACTGGACGACGCGGCTGCCGGAAGCCGTGGCACCGGCGAAGGGCAAGCGCGTCAGAACGCCAGCGTCGCCACCAGAGATCCTGAACTCGGATGACAAGTCGATGCAGGCTGTGTGGCAGGCTGCCATTGATTCCGGCTCCGAGATCGACCTGGATGATGCGTCGCGCAATCCTCATTTCACCTATGACGATGAGGACGCTCGTGAACGGCACCAGATCTGGTTCCTGGACGCGGTCACCGTGTACAACGAGATGCGCGCCGCACGCGAGCTCGGATTGCAGACCTTTGCGCTGTGGCGGCTGGGCGAAGAGGATCAGTCGTTGTGGCGCATCTGGGACCAGCCGATGCATGCGACGCCGCTGCGCGACCTGGTCGACGTGCCACCGGGATGGGACCTGGACGTGGAGGGTATTGGTGACGTCATGCGTGTCTCCGGCAAGCCGCGCAGCGGCCACCGCACGCTCACCATCGATGACGATTCCAAGCAGATCGACTCCGAGACGATGTCGGTGCTGCCGCAGTCGTATACCGTGACGTATTTCGGTTATCACCCGAAGAAACTTGCGATCAGCTTCGATGATGGACCCGATCCGGAATACACGCCGCGCATCCTCGACATTCTGAAGAAGTACGACGTCAAAGGCACGTTCTTCATGATCGGCGAGGAAGCCGAAGACAATGTGGGCGTGATGCAGCGCGTGTACCGCGAGGGTCACGAGATCGGCAACCATACCTTTACGCACCCGGACATCAGCGGTATTTCACCGAAGCAGGTCGATCTGCAGCTGAACCTGACGGAGCGGCTCTTCGCCGCGAAGCTTGGCGTGCAGCCGCTGTACTTCCGGCCGCCGTACTCCATCGATCAGGAGCCCGACACCAACGACCAGGCAGAGCCGGTCGAACGCGTGCAGCAGCTTGGCTACATCGTCGTGGGCGACAAGCTCGACACGAACGACTGGGATGAGCATCCGCGCAAGTCGCCGCAAGAGATTGTGCAGAGCGTGATGGAGCAGATCCAGATCGGCGAAAAGCGGGCAGACCTTCGCGGCTCGATCATTCTGATGCACGACGGCGGCGGTGACCGGTCGCCAACCGTTGCGGCGCTACCGGTGCTCATCAAGGAACTGCGTGCGCGGGGCTACGAGTTTGTGCCCGTGAGCGCGCTGGTCGGCAAGTCGCGCGAGCAGGTCATGCCGCCCGTGACGGGCTGGCGCCGCAAAACGCTGGCAGCGGTCGACTCGATCGCGTTCTTCGGCCTGGCGACCTTCAACCACTTCGTGGTCTCGGTCTTTTTCGTTGGCGACGTGCTGATGAGCGCTCGCCTCATCATCATCGGTCTGTTCGCACTCATTGACCGGTTTCGAAAACGCAAGGTGTTCGCCGGCCCCGATTATGAGCCGCGCGTCGCTGTGCTGATCCCGGCGTACAACGAAGAGAAGGTCATTGTGCGGACGATCCGGTCCGTAATGATGTCTTCGTACAAGAACATGCGGATCATCGTGATCGATGACGGTTCCAAGGATGGCACCGCGGAGGTCGCGCGCGAGGCGTACCCCGCCGACATCGAGAGTGGCCGGCTTATCGTCGTTCGGAAGGAGAACGGCGGCAAGGCCGAGGCGCTGAACTATGCACTGCGCGAGCTGGTCGAAGAGGAGATCTACATCGGCATCGATGCGGACACGGTCATCGCGCACGATGCCATCGCGCGGCTGGTGCCGCACTTCGCCAATCCGAAGGTAGGCGCCGTCGCCGGCAACGCAAAGGTCGGCAATCGCGTGAACCTGTGGACGCGCTGGCAGGCGCTGGAGTACATCACCAGCCAGAACTTCGAGCGCCGCGCGCTGGATCTGTTCGACGTGGTCGTTGTAGTGCCCGGCGCGATCGGTGCGTGGCGCTTCGCGCCCGTGCAGGAGGCCGGTGGCTATCACTCCAACACTGTTGCGGAGGATGCCGACCTGACGATGATTCTGCTCGAAAAGGGCTATGAGGTCATCTATGAGGACCAGGCGCTCGCCTTTACCGAGGCACCCGTAAACGCAAACGGCCTGATGCGGCAGCGCTTCCGCTGGAGCTTCGGCATCATGCAGGCGGTCTTCAAGCACCTGGGCGCGGTGCGCAACCGGCGCGCCATGGGCCTGTTCGCGCTGCCGAATATCCTCATCTTCCAGATCCTGCTGCCGCTGGTCTCGCCGCTCATCGACCTGATGTTTGTGGCCAGCCTGTTCAAGTGGCTCTATGACCGGCATTTTCATCCTGAGTCGGCCAGTTCGGCCAGCTTTCTGAAGCTGCTGACGTACTTCCTTGCGTTCATGATCATTGACTTCTCAGCCTCGGCGCTGGCGTTTCTACTGGAACGCAAACATCCGGCGAGCAAGGGCGACGGCTGGCTCCTGGTGCACATCTGGATCCAGCGGTTTACCTATCGGCAGGTGTTCTCGGTGGTGCTGTTGAAGACCATCAAGCGGGTAATCGACGGACGTCCGTTCAGCTGGGACAAGCTGGAGCGTACCGCCAAGATGAGTAAGTCGACGGATCAGATGTTGAATGGCGCACCCGCGCCTGGCTCCTGAGAGGGACGTGTAAGGCGTGGCGGTAAACTTGGACCATGGCCACGAACGCGATTCCAACTCTTCACGCCACCGACCCAACCAGCGGCCCGGCGCCGCTGCCCGGCTTTCGCAACGAACCGTTTCTCGACTTCGCGCTGGCGGATGTGACACGGGGCATGCGGGAGGCGCTGCGCTTTGTGGAGTCGCAGCTTGGCCATGAGTACCCCATGATCATCGGGGGCAACCGCGTCCATGCTGCCGGCAAGATTCGTTCGACGAACCCGGCGCGCCCGGCCCAACTCGTCGGTGTGCACCCGGAGGCCGAGGCCGAGCACGTGGAGCAGGCGGTGCAGGCTGCGGCAAAGGCCTTTGCAAGCTGGAGGGCTGTCCCGGTGCAGGAGCGCGCTGCATTGCTGCTGCGGACTGCGGAGTTGCTGCGTGAGCGCAAGCTGGAGTTCTGCGCGTGGCTCACGTTTGAGGTTGGCAAGAACTATGCCGAGGCCGACGCCGACGTCGCCGAGTGCATCGACTTTCTAGAGTTCTACGCGCGCGAAGCCCTGAAGCTCGATCTGGCAGAAACGCCGATCCAGTTTCCGGGCGAGCGCAACCGGCTGCGCTATCTTCCGTTGGGCGTGGGTGCCGTGATCGCGCCATGGAATTTTCCGCTTGCGATTCTGTGCGGCATGACGGTAGCCGCCGTGGTCACCGGCAACACGGTAGTGATGAAGCCTAGCGTCGACGCGCCAACCATTGCGGTGCGCCTGCTGATGCTGCTGGAAGAGGCGGGCATGCCTGAGGGCGTGGTGAACCTGGTGCAGGGCAGCGGCGACCTCGCCGGCCGCACACTGGTCGAGCATTCCGAGGTTCGTTTTGTCAGCTTTACCGGATCGAAGAAGGTCGGCCTGGATGTGCACGAGCGCGCGGCGAAGCAGCGGCCGGGTCAGCGCTTCCTGAAGCGTACCGTGCTGGAGCTTGGCGGGAAAGACGCGATCATCGTCGACATCGACTGCGACATCGATGCGGCGGTCGAGGGCGTGGTGGCATCGGCCTTTGGCTTCAACGGCCAGAAGTGTTCCGCATGTTCACGCGCGATCGTCGATGCGCACATCTATGACATCTTCCTGGACAAGCTCACCGACCGTGTTTCGCAGATCAAGCAGGGCGACCCTGCCGACAACTTTACGATGGGCCCGGTGATCAGCGAAACCTCGTACAAGCGCGTCCTCGACTACATCGCGGTCGGCCGGTCAGAAGGTCGCGTGCTCACCGGCGGCGCGCCGGCAGAGAGCGAGACGAATGGGTGGTACATCCAGCCGACGATCATCGCCGATGTCGCGCCCACCTCCCGCATTGCGCAGGAAGAAATTTTCGGCCCCGTGCTGGCCGTCATCCGCTCAGAGTCTTTCCCCGAATCGCTGCGCATTGCGAACGACACGGAGTACGGCCTGACCGGCGCGATCTATTCCAACAACCGGCAACGGCTTGAGGTGGCAACGGAACAATTCCACGTCGGCAATCTGTACCTGAACCGCAAGTGTACCGGCGCCATGGTCGGCGCGCATCCGTTTGGTGGGTTCAACCTGAGCGGTACCGACTCAAAGGCAGGCGGTCCGGATTACCTGCTGCTGTTCATTCAGGGCAAGTCCATTGCGGAGAAGCTGGGAGTGCTGCCGACCGACAATGAATTTCAACATCCGGACGGAATCTGATCCAAGAATCGCTGGGTCACGGTGCCTCTCCTGAGAGCTGCTGGGGCACGTTGGGAAGGTTCGTAGTTGCACGAGCCGCCTCGGCCAGTTCCGGGTGGTGCAGGACGAAAAGGGCGAGTTCCAGGCGATCGCTGACCCCGGCGAGGTCGTAGATGCCGCCCAGCATGTTCTTGATCACCTGTTCGCTGGTGCCGAGTTCGTGAGCGATCTCGACATTCTTTGCTCCGCGCGAGACACCGCTCATCACCTTGACCTGCCGCGGCGAAAGCTGCGCCAGGATCCGTGCGCCGGTGGTGTCGCGAACGGTTGGTTGAGCCGGTTCGGACCACCGCGTACCGGCAGCGACCGTTCGCAGGCAGGCCACCAACTGCCGAGCGTCTGCGCTGTGACGCAGAGCTCCACGGATCGCGGGCAACTCTGTGAAGGCAACCAGGTGCTGACTGGCCGTGAGCAGGATCAATTTGCTCTCGCGTTCGGACGCGACACGCGCAACATGCGCCAGGTTCAGGATCAGTGCGTCCGACACCAGAGCGACGCAATCGGACTCGCCCGCAAGCGCAGCTTCCAGGCTGTCCTGATCGCGAAGCGGCGGCTGCCGTAACACAAACTCCTGCTGCCCCTGCAAGGCGTGAGCCACACCCGCGCAGAAAAGGACATCCGTCTCGGCCAGGAGCACTGGAATCGGCACAGCAGCATCGTAGCGCACGCGTCCGGCATGAATCCTGCGTTGGCGTGTTCTCATCGGATAAATAAGGGGAGCTACGCCGTCAACACGCGTACCCGGCTTCAGTGCGAGACTCAGATTATGGCACGACCTATCCTCTTCGCGATCGATGACGACACCAGCGTGCTGGAAGCCGTGGTGCAGGATTTGCGCCGCAATTACGGCCAGCAGTATCGCATCCTGCGTGCCGCCAGCGGACAGGCTGCGATCGACACGTGCGCGCAACTGAAAGATCGCGGCGAGAGCGTTGCATTGTTCCTGAGCGATCAGCGCATGCCCGGGATGACCGGCGTCGATTTCCTGGGCCGCGCGATCGACTTGTATCCCGACGCAAAGCGCGTGCTTCTGACCGCGTACGCAGACACGGAAGCCGCCATCCGTGCCATTAACACGGCGAAGATTCACTATTACCTGAACAAGCCTTGGGACCCGCCGGAAGAGAAACTGTACCCGGTGCTGGACGACCTGCTGGCGAGCTGGCACGAGGGGTACAAGCCGCCCTATGAAGGTCTGCAGGTGGTGGGGACGCGTTGGGGCCTTGCGGATCACAACGTGCGCGAGTTCCTGACGCGCAACCACGTTGGCTATCGCTGGCTTGATCCGCAGAACGCGCCGGAAGCGCTGGAGCTTCTGAAGTCACGTGGCATCGACGATGCCCGGCTGCCCGTAGTCGTGTTCAACGACGGCACCGCCATCGTGCAGCCGACGCAGCAGGACCTTGCGGCGAAAGTCGGGCTGAAGACGCGGGTAGAGCGCGACTTCTACGACGTAGTCATTGTTGGCGCGGGGCCGGCCGGGCTCGCGGCCGGCGTGTATGGCGCGTCCGAGGGCCTGCGAACGCTTATTGTTGAGCCGGAGGCGCCCGGCGGACAGGCCGGCTCCAGCTCGAAGATCGAAAATTATCTCGGGTTTCCGCAGGGTCTCAGCGGCGACGAGCTTGCCAAGCGCGGATTTATCCAGGCCCAGCGCCTGGGTGCTGAGTTCGTCACCGAACGTGTTATTTGCATCCGCGTTGAGGACCAGTACCGTGTGGTGGTGCTGAGTGACGGACGCGAGGTAAGCGCTTCGGTAGTGCTGATCGCCACCGGTGTCTCGTGGTGCCGCCTTGCCGTACCCGGTGCGGACGACCTGATGGGTCGCGGCGTGTATTACGGCGCCGCGCAGACCGAGGCCGCGTCGTGCAGGGACGAAAGCGTCTTTATCGTGGGCGGCGCCAACTCCGCCGGCCAGGCAGCGATGCACTTCAGCAAGTACGCCGATAAAGTCACCATGCTGGTGCGGGCGAACTCGCTGGAAAAGAGCATGTCGAAGTACCTGATCGACCAAATCCTCTCCACGCCAAACATCGCCGTCGACACGGGGACCGAGATCACGCAGTTCGGCGGCGACGACCACCTGCGATGCATTCAGTTGGAGTCGAACGGTTGCACCGAATCGCGTGAGGCCTCGTCCGTGTTCATCTTTATCGGTGCTGCGCCAAAGACCGACTGGCTGCCGAAAGAAATACTTCGCGACGACCGAGGCTTTGTTCTGGCAGGTCCTGACCTGCGCCGCGCCGGCATCGACAAGATGCCTGGCGGCCGCGATCCTTTCCTGCTTGAAACCAGCGTTCCCGGCATTTTTGTTGCGGGTGATGTGCGGCACGGCTCGGTCAAGCGCGCCGCCTCCGCCGTTGGCGAAGGCTCCATTGCAATTCAGTTCATCCATCAATATCTGGCGGAGTTCTAACCCATCATGTCAACCGCAACCACAACCCCAAGCCTGACCCAAGCCCCCGACTGCCTTTTTGGCCGCACGGCGCACCAGCAGGAGATCATCGCGCAACTGCACCGCGATGTATTCGCCGATGTTCCGGAAACCGAGCTTGCGTGTCTGGTGGCGGTCGCACAGGAAGAGTGGCATGAGAACGGAGAGGTGCTGGCCACGGAGGATGGCAAGCTGCAGGACTTTCATGTCCTGCTCGAGGGAAAGGTGCAGCTGACGCGCCAGGCTGGCGGGGACCACGTTATTTTTCGCAAACTCGTGGCTGCGCCTTCCTTTATGGGTGAGATGACGATCCTTGCCAGAGGCGTCAACCACGTCACCGTGACCACTCTGGGCACACTGCGCGGATTGCGCGTTGCCGAGGATATGTTCTGGCACCTGATGGCGTCCTGCCCGACGCTCCGCGATGCGATTTTGAAGGAGTTCCACGCACGCTGGCGCGGCCAGGCGGTTATGCGGTCGCAGCAGGACCGTCTCATGACGCTGGGCACCATGACCGCGGGGCTGATGCATGAGTTGAACAACCCGGGCGCGGCGGCCCGACGTGCGGCGTCGCTGCTGCGCGACAACCTGAACCGGATGCATCTGTTGGCGAGGAAATTCTCAGAGCACGGCCACTCCGACACGCAGCGCGCCTGCCTGACCGAGCTGCAGGAACGTGTGCTCAACGCGAAGCGGGACGTGTGCATGGATTCGCTGCAGCAATCCGACCGGGAAGAGGCGCTAGGTACCTGGATGGACGAGCACGACGTACAGAATGCCTGGAATCTTGCGCCCACGCTGGTCGCGATCGGCATCACGCCGGCAGACCTGCAATGTCTTTCGGGCGCCTTTCCCGGCGAGGAGCTGCAGGAGCCACTCGAGTGGTTGGAAGCAACTGCGTCCAGCATGCAGCAGGTCTCGCTGGTGGAGGAAAGCGTTGCACGCGTGCACGACCTGGCCAGGGCCGTGAAAACGTATGTACACGAGGGCCAGGGCGGGCAGCAGAGCGTCGCTCTGAATGAGAGCATTCATGCCACATTGATGCTGCTGAAACACAAATTTCGCGAGAAGCAGATCACGGTGAGCAAGGAGTTCGGTGCCAACCTGCCACCGCTCACCTGCGTCTGCAGCGGTCTGAACCAGGTTTGGACCAACCTGCTCGACAACGCTATTGACGCTGTGCCGCAGGGAGGCCACATTTCCGTGCGCACCTGGCAGGAAGCGAGCGATCTGCTTGTGAGCATCGGCGACGACGGAGCCGGCATCCCGGAAGCCGAGCAGCAGCACATCTTCGAGCCGTTCTATACGACCAAGCCTGCCGGGGTTGGAACGGGCATGGGGCTCGACATCGTGCAGCGCATCGTCGAAAGCTACCATGGCAACATCGAAGTGCATTCCAAGCCCGGCGCGACTGATTTCATCGTCCGCGTTCCGTTTGCCGACGAAGACGCTGCAAGATAGCGCTGCGCGCTTCCAGGCAGGCGGTTCCGTTCACGCCCGCAAAGCTGCCCAGGAAAGTCAGACGTTCGGCTTCAGCCCGACATGGCGCTGACCCCGCACGCGCCGCACGCATCTAGTCCCGGAGAGGGACCCTATGTACAAAGCAGTACTTTGCGATCTGGATGGAACGCTGCTGGACAGCAATCACTTCCATGCCGAGGCATGGCAGCGCACCTTTGAGAACTTCGGCTTTCAGATCAGCTTTGAAGACCTGGTGAAGCAGATCGGCAAAGGCGGCGACAAGGTGATCTCAACCTATGTGCCGGAAGACCGGATCAGCGAACTGGAAGAAGACCTGAAAAACTTCCGCAAGGACCTGTTTCACCGCGAGTACATGGACCGCATCGTGCCGTTCAGCGACGCGAAAAACCTGCTCCAACGCATGCGGCAGGAGGGGCTTCGCGTTTCTGTTGCGTCGTCGACAAATGAGGAAGATCTGCACGCCCTGCTCATGCTGCTCCGCATCCACGCGCTTGTGGAGGAGCACACCACGGCCGACGACGCGCAGCAGAGCAAGCCGGCGCCCGACATCTTTCAGGCTGCGCTGAAGAAGCTGAAGATCGAGCCAGAGGATGCGCTGGCGTTGGGCGATACGCCGTGGGACGTGCAGGCGGCAGGGAAGGCCGGCGTGAAGACGGTGGCGCTTACCTGCGGCGGATGGACCGAGCAGGATTTGAAGGACGCCGGTGCGATCGCCATCTACCGCGATCCGGCAGACCTGCTGCGCCGCTTCGATGAATCGCCGTTCGCAGGCTGACCGGTCAGACCGATGGCCGCCATCATGCGACCGGTAAAGCCCTGTTCCGCACGGTAGCTGAAGAAGCGGCCCGTGTCGGCTGCGGTGTACTAGGCCAGCACCTGAATATGCTGGTAGAGGGCACCCGCGTCGAGCCGCTGCCGCCGCCCGGAGACGAACCGGCATCGCTGCGCCGCG
>CAXUEG010000003.1:11928-17166 GCA_964249935.1 uncultured Terriglobus sp. | reverse complement strand
GGGACCCGGCCGCGGCCACGCTGTACGCCGACCCGCACCTGCCGGATTGGCTGCCGGAGCTGCGGCTGGACGGGCTGCACGTCGGCGCGCGCACCGTGAACGTGCGGGTGTGGCGCGAGGGCGAGGACACCCGCGTCGAGCAGCTGCCGCCGGTTCGCCTTCCACAGATCCAGGTGCAGCTGTGGCCCGATGGGCGAGTGGCCCGGAGCGCGTGCCGTCAGAAACAGGAGCGGATACCTGTCGCGGATCGGGTCCGATTCATACACCTCGTGGAAGAGCTCCGGCGCGTAGGCGAACTGCGACTCAAATTCATGACGCACCTCGTCGCCGACGGCGTAGCTGTCCGGTCCCACACTCGGCCCGATTGCCGCAAATAGATTCGCTGGATCGGTTCCGTAATGCAGCCGCATGGATCCGACCGTGCGTTCCACGATGCGCGACCGCGTGCCGCGCCAGCCCGCGTGAATGGCGGCGACGGCGCGCCGCACAGGATCAAACAGCAGCACAGGCGTGCAATCGGCCGCCTGCACCGTGAGCAGTATGTTCGGCACGTCGGTCATCAGGGCATCACCGCGCATGGCTGCTGGTTCTAGAAAGTCGGCGGCCGCCTCTTCCATACGAGTGAGCGTGCGCACCACGGCTGTGTGCTTCTGCTGCAAGAGGCCGAAGCGCTGCATCGGCTCCGCGCCGAGCGCCTGCAGGAAAGCGGAGCGATTCTGACGCACCAGTTTCGGATCGTCCTGCTTTGTGTACCCCAGGTTCAGGTCGCCGTAGCCGGCGGGCAGCCCGGGCCGGAATACGCGTGAGAAGCCGCCCTGGCGCGTCGAGAAGCCATGCAGCAGACTGTCGCACTGCAGCAACGGTGAGCGCAAGACCAGCGGCTTCTGCGTCGGCGGTGTGGTGGCACGCTCGGCATCCGCCCTCTTGCGCCCGACCGGCTTGCGCGCGCCATCTGCCCAACTCTCGCCGCGTGACGCGCGTGTGCCATGCTTCAGGCCAACGCCCGCTAGAATGCCGTCGACGGTGGCGATCGCATTGGGCGATTCCAGGTCGAGGTCACCCGTAGAGGGATGCGTGAGCGATGGAAGGAGATCGGGAGGATGCTGCTTGCGTGCCACGGTCCGATTCTAAGTGTCGCGACTCAATGCGTGGATCGATCAGGGCTCGCGCTTGCGGTCTTCGAAGTACTTCCCGATGCCCAGCAGAACAAACAGAGTACCGGTCGGCACGCACCCCAGCCCGACCATCAGGCAGATCCAGCCTCCGGGATTGGTCGGCCCGTGCTGGGTAAGGCCGCCGCTCAACGCGACAAACAGCCAGCACGCCATGCCGACCAGCAAAATAGGCCCAGCGACCCGCAGGATCGCGCGCGTGTCTTTGCGCATGCGGCCGGGCGCACGCGGTGGTGAAGCACTCACCGGCGAATCGCCGCCTGCATCAGAAACACGGCGACGCCGGTGACCGAAACGTACAACCAGATCGGAAACGTCCAGCGCGCCACCTTGCGGTGCTGCGCGAACCGCTCAGAGAGCGAAAGAAAAAAGGTAATGAGCACGAGCGGCAGCGCCACGATGGAAAGCGAGATGTGTGACAGCAGCAGGGCGAGGTAGCTCCACCAGAGCCCACCCGTGTGCGCGATGGGCAGGTGGTACTCGCCATGCAGCGCATGGTTTGCAATATAGGAGACCAGGAACAGCGTCGAGAAGACGAACGCGGCCGACATCATCGCGCGGTGCAGGCGCACATTGCGGCTACGAATCTGCAGAAAGCCGATCACGAGTGCGATCGCGGACAGCGCGTTGAGCACGGCGTTCAGCGCGGGCAGGAACAGAAACCGCGTGTGATTGCTGTCAAGCGGCGGGTGATAGTAGACGAGCCAGAAGAGGAAGGCACTGGCCAGGGCAGAAACGGCAAGGATGCCAAAGACCGCCGACTTCGGCGTGTGGATGCGTTCGTTTGCGGGAATGGGTGTGAGGGCGGTCGACATGGGATTGGTCAATACGCGATGCGGCCCTGCGCATTCAGGATCATGGCCGCGAGCAGCAGGGGCAAGTAGATGACGCTGACCTTCAAGAGGTCGCGCGCGATCTTGCGCGAGGCTTCCGCGGGCAAGTCGCGCGTGATGCGCAGAAAGCGAATGGTGTAGTAAAGATAAGCCGCGCCGAAGAGGATCGCGCACGCGCCGTATGCCCATCCACACATGCCCAGAAATACGGGCCAGAGGCTGACCGGAATCATGAGCACGGCATAGAAGAGCGCTTGTGCCGCAGTGGCGCGGCCACCCGGCACGGCCACAGCAGTCACACGAATGCCGGCCCGCGCATAGTCGGCGCGGTAGAGCCAGCCGATCGCCTCAAAGTGCGGGAACTGCCAGACAAACAGCACGGCAAAAAGCGCGACCGCCTCCCACTCGATCTGGCCGCGAGCTGCGGTCCAACCGATCAGCGGAGGCAGGGCTCCGGGGAACGCTCCGACAAAGGTGGCGATCATGCTGATGCGTTTCAACGGCGTGTAGATCGCCACGTAGCTCGCGGCAGTGAGCAGCGTCAGAAAACCCGTGAGCGGCGTTGTGACCGATGCCAGGTACAGCGACCCGAGCCCAACGGCGAGCAGACCCAGCAGAGCTCCATGCACCAGGCCGATGCGCGCGGCCGCCATCGGCCTCTGCGCGGTTCGGTTCATCAGGGCATCGGTCTTTCGTTCCAGTACCTGGTTCAGCGCGCTCGACCCTGCCGAGACGATGCCGATGCCGAGCATGGTCTCAAGGAATTGCAGATGCAGCGGGCTAATGCCGGAACGCAACGCGCCAAGATAGTAGCCCGCCGCCGCGGTGATCACGACCATCAGCGAAACTCGCAGCTTAAACATTTCTGCGTAGTCGGCCAGCAGCGTGCTGCGCTGTGCCTGGCTGATCGCGGGAATGGAAGCTGTCACAGCCATCGGTCTACCGTCTAGGATACCGCGACGAGCAGCGTCGACAGCCGCAGGCGGCCTGCGCGGCGTTACACGGCAGGTGCCGAGTCGTCATGTTGCACCAGGTACTCGTTCGCGAAGACGACCACCAGCGCGGCTGTGGGCACGGCGACCAGAGCACCCGGAATACCGGCGATCTCCGTGCCGCAGAGCAGGGCGACCAGGACGGTGATGCCCATCAGGTCCACGCTGCTCTTCATGATGCGCGGCGTGAGCACCGCGTTCTCCAACTGAACGTAGATGAAATAGGCAATGACGACGCCAAGCGCCTTGGTCCAGCTGTCCGATGCGGCAACCAGGATGGCGATGATGATTGTGATGAGGTTGCCCGCGATTGGAATCAGGTTTGTGATGCCCATCAGGATGGCGAGCAACACGAAATACCGCACGTGCAGCGCCCCAAAAGCGATGAGCATGTACACGGCAACCGCAGCCATCAACGTCAGTTGGCCAACCAGCCACTTGGATACGCGATCTTCGGCAGTTTGCATGGTGTTCGCCAGACGGGTGCGTCTGTCCACCGGCCAAAGCGACAGGAAGTACTTGTAAACCTCATCCCCTTCCAGGATGAAGTAGACACACAGGATGACTCCGGTCAGCAGGTCGAGCAGATGTGTCGCCCATCGCGGCAAGGCGTCAAACACGTAAGCGGCTGCGGCACCAATCACGTTTTGCGCTTCGGCCGCGACCTTTGACATGTCGAGTTTCGACGCCATGGGCAGACGCTGCAATTTGCTCAGCAACTGTGGCACACGGTGTGGCAGTTCCGATGCGAAGCTCGCGAAATCCCGGATCGCAGGCGGAAAGGCGATCCAGAAGAACAGCGTCAGCGCCAGAAGGATGCCTGCGAATAGTGTCAGCGTGGCGATGCCTTTGCCAAGGTGCTTGCCACGAACGCGCAGCCGCTCGATACGCTTTACGACCGGGGTCAGGACTACGGCAAAGAGACCGGAAACGTACAGGATCAGCAGAACATGATGCAGCTTCCAGGCCAAGCCGAGGAAGCCTATTAAAACGAAAGTGAACAGGATGTACCCGCGCACCCGTCGTCGTTCCTGCAGCAGGGCAGCGTCCACTTGCGTCTCTCCGTTCCCGGTTTCAGATGCGCGAATGTGCCGCGCTGTCGTTTTAGGGACGAAACACCGGCGCAAATTGAGCTAGGAAGTGCGGCTGCTCTGAACGCCCACATGCTGCCACAGTGCCGTTACGGTCTGTTCGGGGGTTTGCTCTGCTGTTTCCAGCCGCAGGCGCGCGATACGCTTGTACAGCGGCGCGCGGTAGCGAAAGCGTTCTTCCGCGACATGGAGATTGGGGCGCTCCGTATTGCCGGCCTGCGCCTGGCAACGGGCCAGCAGAACAGGCAAGGCAGCGTCCAGAAACACCACTGTCGTGCGAGGTGTCTGCTCCAGCAGAAGCCGGTTTGCCAGAACCTCCACGGCACCGCCGCCCAGCGCGATTACTGCATCGCGCTCACCAAGCGCATGCGCGATTGCCGCCGTTTCCATGCGCCGGAAGACAAACTCGCCATATTTCGCGAAGATCTCGCCCACCGGCATCCCCGCCTTTTGCACGATTTCATCGTCCGCGTCGATAAATCGCCAACCGAGCCGCTCGGCGAGCAGGCGGCCCACCGTCGACTTGCCCGCGCCCATGAACCCGGTCAGAACAATGCGGGTTGGCGGTGTGAGAGTTCGGTTGGGCATGTGATCCTGCGCATCCAGTATCGCTTGTGCGGACTCGCTGCCGATTGCTTCTTCCGGTTCACAGACTGCGGTCATGGTGGGCTCTCATACATTTGGTGCGGTTCGGTTGCAAAAGCAAAAACCGCGGCTTGGGGCCGCGGCTCGGGTCGAAATCAGTTGCTCGGGGGATTACTGTATCGGGCAGTTTCCACGCGCATCCGTCGCCTGAGCCGCTACTGGCCACCAGTAGCGGTAGGGAAACGATGCGAAGGTAAACTGCTTGGTCATCTCTGAGGTGATACGGTACACAGGAACGCTCGCGAACACAAGCGAAACTGCAATGTCTGAACTCCGAATCGTGGCGGTCCCGTTGGTACAGGCCCTCTCTGCTCAGTTCACATTGCCGCTGCTGCCGTGGTTCAGCCGGCTCTGGATGTTGGACCAAACCTCGTCGGTCGGCGCGTCGCCCTCGGGCTCCAGCAGCAGACGTGCCGTTTCGGCAATGTACTCCAGGTCGCGCACCAGCTCCGCCGCCTGCGGACAATCGCGCAGGATGGCCGCGAACCGCGGATCAGCGCTAAGC
>CAXUEG010000003.1:10282-11918 GCA_964249935.1 uncultured Terriglobus sp. | reverse complement strand
GACGATCTCATCGAGGCGCGTGGGCGGCGTGGCCTTGCCGCCCTGGGCGCGCTCAAAGAGGGCCGGCAGCGCTTTCTCGAACTCTTCACAGGTCCAGGGCGTGTTTTCTTCGTGATGAATCATTGCGCCGCCTCCTGCAGCTTCCCGTTTCCGGTGGCCTGTTCCTGCTGCCGCAGGATTTCGCGCAATTTCAGGCGTGCCTTGTGCAGCTGCGACTTGCTATTACCGGTCGAGCATTCGAGCATCTCCGCGATCTCGTTGTGCTCGTAGCCTTCCACGTCGTGCAGCACGAAAACCAGGCGATAGCCCGGCGGCAATGTGCCCACAGCACGCTCCAGCGCAACGCGGTCAACGGAGCCCGACAGCCGGGGATCGCGCGAGCCGAAATCCCGCTTTGGCGCGTCCTCTTCCGACGGATTGATCGTCTCTTCCAACGAGACCAGCTGCAAACCTTTCTTGCGCAGGTGCATCAGCACCAGGTTCACCGTGAGCCGGTGCAGCCAGGTGGAAAACGCACTCTCTCCGCGGAACGATCCCAGCTTGCGGTAAAGGTGAAGGAAGGCCTCCTGCGTCATGTCCTCGGCTTCGGAGACATTGCCGAGCATGCGCAGGCAGAGCGTGTAAACACGGCGCTTGTGCAACGCGTATAGCTTTGAAAACGCATCCGGGTCGCCATTTTTGGCGCGCTCCAGAGCGTCAGCCTCACCGGCGATGGGCGGGTTCCGTTTGAACAGCCCAGGCGGAGGCGTCGAGTTTGTTTGAGCCATTGAATAAACCTGTGGGTGCATAGGCCTCGCGATCATGCTCCGCCGGGATTGGCGAAGGAGTCTCGGAATTGCTTCGTTGCCGATGCCACACTCAGGATAACGCAGCGGTGCGGGGATACCGGAACACGAAGATAACGGGTAGCCATGTGAGAAGCGCTGCAAGGGTTGGGGTTGTATCGAAGGTGCTTCCCGTTCTCCCTCTGCAAAATCGTTCTTAGCCGAAGCGTACCCGAGCCCGTTACGAACCGATGAAACGGGCGTACAGCGTGCGGGCGCGCGTGGCATCGCTGGTGCCTTGCACGACCGTGCGTCCGTCGGCAAATACATTGAGCGTGTGTTGGCCATGTTCAAAGCGCAACATCAGGCTGTTGAAGCGCACGCGGCCGTGCGGCTCCAGCTGCGTCGCAAGCGCCTCGAAATCGATGGGGCGTGCGTGCTCATGAATCTGCACGGAGTTGCGCCCACACAGCGTGATGTGCGGACGCCCCTGTCCACGCAAGTGAACAAAATCGCGCAGACCGCATACGCGGCAGCCTGCGCGGGCTTTGCCAGTTGCGACCTCCGCATGTTCGCCCGTCCACACGTCCAACGACCACAAGGTGCTTCGCATGGCTCCGGCGTTGCCGGACAGGTACTTCAGTGCTTCCGTTACCTGCATGGACGCCGCCACGTTCACTGCAGTGTTCAGAATGCCGGCAGTATCACAGGTTTCCCCCGTGCCGCCGGGCGCTTCTGGGAACAGGCAGGCCAGACACGCGGTCCTGCCCTCATCGGCCTGCATGATGTTCATCGTCGCCGCGTAGCTGCCAACGGCTGCGGCGTAGATCCACTGTGTGCCGCTCTCGACCGCAAAGTCGTTGATCAGATAG
>CAXUEG010000003.1:0-10272 GCA_964249935.1 uncultured Terriglobus sp. | reverse complement strand
GGCCCAGCCCGCCGATCAGCACGGCGCATCCCGCGGCGGCCCCCAGCAGCGCGCGAACGTTGGCCGGTGTCAGGTCTGCTACGTGCGCGTCGATTTCCGTCTCTGCATTGATCTGCTTCAATCTGCGCCGAGCGGCCTCGGCCTTCGGCAGAGCCTCAGCCGCGTCCGCTTCTGTAAACAGGACCTGCCGCTGCAGGTTGGACCATTCCACAAAGTCGCGGTCCACCACGGTGAGCCGGCCAACGCCGGCCCGCGCCAGCAACGAAGCCGCCGCGGCACCCGTTGCACCGCAGCCCACCACGGCAGCGTGGGCTGCCCGAAGCCGCTGTTGCCCGGGCAGTCCCAACGGAGCAAACAGCGTCTGCCGCGAGTAGCGCTCCAGAGGATCGGGCGTCCGGCGGTCACCGAGCGCAGGTTCAGATATGGCGTCTACCATCCCTGCCAGTGTAGGCCGATGGCCATTCCGCCAACCGGCCGGTTTAGGGAGCAGGTTCCGCCCCGCACTAACCCCGCGGCACGATTCGGCATCCTAGGAGACAATTCAAGACATTGGCGAGACTGCGCGTGGCCCAGAGCCGTGCATCGTTCGTCACTTGCCGGTCCCGTAGTTCAGGGCCGCATCGGCCAATGCAGCGAAGCTGCCCAATTTGCGGAGATGTAGAGATTTTGAAGTTGCAGGAAGCGCGCAGAGCGGATCACCGAGCGGCGTGGCAGGCTCCTAGCCGGGCGGTAACGGTCAGCCGCTGCGGAGCGGCTGTGCTGGCATTTCTGCTGCCCCTGACCGCCGTGCGGGCACAGGCCACTCAGCAGAGTCCGTCGAACGCCTCAGGCGGCAGCACGCAGCAGGGCGCCGCTCCGGCTCCGCAAACAGCCACGCCCGCCGGGCAGCGCGATACTTCAGTTCCCGGCCAGCCCGGATCTGGGTCGTCCAGTGGCACTCCCGGTGCAAACTCCACACTGAACTCCACCAGCTCGGTCGACCAGCAGAAAGCAGAACAGGCACAGGCCAGCGCGCAGGCTGCGCAGGCCGCGACCGCACTGTACTCGCTGCGCGGCCGCAGGATCGCCGCCATCCGCTTCGACGGTGTGAAGTTCGAGAACGAAGCCGCAATTCCCGGCCAGCTCGGGTTCAAGGTGGGCGACACCCTCGATCCAACCAAGGTGCGAGCGGCCACACGCAAGCTCTTTCTGACGGGACGTTATCGTGACATCCAGGTTCGGACCGAGCAGCAGGGTGATGGGCTGGTGCTCGTTTTTACAGGTGTGCCGCGTTACTTTGTCGGACGCGTTGTGATCGAGGGAGTCAAGTCTGGCCGTCTGGCGTCCATCCTTGAATACGCAACGCAGCTTCAGCCCGGCCTGCCATTCGTGCAGAATGACGTGGCTGCCGGTGAGCAGGGCATTCGCCAGTCGCTGGCCCAGAGCGGCTACTATGAGCCGCGGGTCCAGTCCCGCACGCTTCGGCGCGATGACGGGCACCAGGTCGACATTACTTACAACGTGCTGGTCGGCCGTCGTGCCGTGGTTGGCAACGTGAACATTGCTGGCGACCCAGGCCTGACTCCAGACAAGTTCCGCGACGTCGCCAAGCTGAATACAACGAACACCACGCTCAAGTATTTCCACAGCAAGAACCGTGTGACGCGCGACACGGTAGGAACCGGCCTGCAGAAGCTGCGGACTTACTATCAGAAGCACGATCGTCTGGAGGCCGCGATCGCGCTGCAAAACTCGCAGTATGCGAAGGATCGGGGACAGCTGGATTACTCGTTCGTCGATCATCAGGGACCTACGGTCAAGGTGGTGATCGAGGGAACTAAGGTATCCAAGGCCCGGCAGAAACAGCTGCTGCCCATCTACGAAGAAGGTGCAGTCGACAACGATCTATTGAACGAAGGCGCGCATAACGTGCGCGAGTTTCTGGCGCGTCAGGGCTACTTCGACGCCGAGGTCGATCCCAAGGTGGAACCGGCGACCGGCAACAATGAGGTCGCGCCAGACGGCACGCTGCTGCCACCGCCAAGCAACATCAATCAGCTTGTTTCCTTCAACGCGCGGCCGGGCCGCCGCTACAAGGTCGCCGCGGTCAACATTCACGGCAACAAGTACTTCGACACGCCGACTATTCGGGAGCGCATCTCCATCGTGAAGGCCGACGCCTTCAACCGTTATGGCAAGTTTTCGCCGGTCCTGCTTTCCAACGACAAGGATTCGATCACTTCGCTATATCGCGCGAACGGATTCGAGAAGGTGGCAATCGATGCCAAGGAGACCAAGAGCAACGAGAACGGCAAGTTTGCCCTGATCACCGTCGACATCAACATCACCGAAGGCCCGCAGCAGAAGTACGGTAAGGTCGCGATTGCCGGGGTTTCGCCGGATCGCCAGCAGCAGATGCAGCAGCTGATTACTGCCGAGCAAGGCCAGCCCTTCTCCACGGCTACCCTTCAGAACGACCGCGATGGCGTTCTGCAGGCTTACCTCAGCAAAGGTTTCGATCAGGCGCGTGTTGAGGTAAAGCAGACGGTCGAGCCGAACGATCCATTGATGACGGACGTGCAATACCAGGTGACCGAGGGTGAGCAGGTATTTGTGAACCGCGTGCTCATCACGGGTCCTGAGAATACGAAGCCCAAGCTCATCACCGACCAGCTGCAGCTGAAGGCGGGCGATCCGCTGGATGCTTCCGCGCTGGTTGAGATGCAGCGCCGCTACTACGATCTGGCCCTGTTCAGCGAGGCCAACGTAGCGATCCAGAACCCCAACGGCGAGATCGACCGCAAAAATGTCCTGGTGCAGCTGACTGAAGCCAAGCGCTGGGACGTGACCTATGGCGCAGGCTTCGAGGCGCAGCTGTCCACGCCGCAGCCGAATTGCCGCGCACAGGCCTCGCTCGGCAACGGCAACACAGGCAACAACTGCGGAGCGGAAGGCCAGGCCGGCGCGTCCTTCCGCGTCTCCGCAGACGTAAGCCGTATCAATCTTTTCGGCTCTGACAAGTCCATCACGCTGCATGGCACCTATGGCCTGCTCGAAAAGATCGCGACCGCGACGCTGAATGGGCCGCGGTTCTTCGGCAACCCAAACCTGACCGCACAGGTGAGCGGCGGTTATACCAACGTGCAGAACATTTCGACCTTTCAGGCAAGCACGCTGCAAGGCCTCTTTCGTGTAACGCAGAAGGTGCCAAAGGCAGACACCTTTCTGTATGACTTTCAGTACCGGCGCGTCAGCGTCAACCAGGACAGCTTGCAGGTCACCGCCAACCTGATCCCGCTGCTTTCGGAGCCGGTGCGTGTTGGCGGTCCTGGCTTCACCTGGTTCCACGACACGCGCAATCCAACGCCACTCGACGCGACCAAGGGCATTTACCTCACCTTCTCCGACTTTTTCGCAAACTCCAAATTCGGTTCGCAGACCAACTTCAATCGCCTCGACACCACGTTTGCAACGTACTACTCGTGGGGCACGCTCAAGCGCCGCTACACCTTTGCGCGCGAGACCCGCTTCGGCTTCATCCATCAGACCGGAGCGAATCCGAACGCCGGCGTTCCCGGTTGCACGGGTGCCCTGCTCAACACCAACGCTTCCTGCAATCCGGTCCCGCTGCCGGAACGGCTCTACGTCGGTGGCGCTACGTCGCATCGCGGCTTCGGCATCAACGCCGCAGGCCCGCGTGATCTCACGACCGGTTTCCCCGTTGGCGGGAACGCAGTCTTCGTGAACACCCTGGAGCTGCGCCTGCCCGCACCCGTGCTGCCGGTCGTGGGCGATAGTTTGTCGTTCGTGATCTTCCACGACATGGGCAACAACTTCCTGCACCTCGGCGATGTGTTCCCTTCGTTCAAGAACTTCCACCAGCCGGACGAGAACACCTGCCGCCAGGTCACCGGCTTTACCACGATCGGCACCTGCAACTTCAACTATTGGTCGCATGCTATCGGCCTGGGCGCGCGTTATCACACACCGGTCGGCCCCGTGCGCCTGGACCTGAGCTACAACCTGAATCCGACCGTGTATCCGGTCATCGATGATTACTCGCAGTCGCTGCCGAATCACCAGGTCGGCCAGGCCAGCCACATTCAGTTTTTCTTTTCCATCGGGCAGAGCTTCTGATGAGTACCACGCGCACATCTCGCATTGCTTGGCTTGGCACTTTCGTGGCGGTCGCGGCGCTCTGTACCGTTTCCGCAATTGCGCAGACCGCTCCCGCCACGAGCCCGGCCGTGCAGCGGCAGGCCGACGCGAACAAGTCACCGGCGGAACGAGGCGAGGTCGTCGACAAACTGGTGGCCGTCGTGAATCACGACATCATCCTGGAAAGCGATGTCGACGAGGAGCAGCGCTTCACGAAGCTTTACCCCTACAGCGTTACCAGCGGTGACACACCGCGCGCTCAAGCGCTTACACGGCTGATCGACCGCGACCTCATTCTGCAGCAGATGCGGCAGGTTCCAGCCGTCGACAAAGCACAGATCGATTCTTCTGAGGCCGACCTGCGCAAGGACCTGCCGGCGTGCCAGCATGCGGACTGTCAAAGCGACGCCGGCTGGGCCAGATTCCTTGCCAGCGCCGGCTTCACCGAGGACGAGCTGCGCGCCCGCCTGCAGCAACGCGCGGAGGTGTTGCGCTTTATTGAGCAGCGCTTCCGCTCGGGCGTTCGTATTTCCGACAAGCAGATCGAAGACTTCTACACGCAAACCATGCTGCCGCAGTACCGCAAGGAGAACGCGACGCCGCCGTCGCTCGATGTATTGAGCCCGCGGATTGAAGAGTTGCTGCTGCAGCAGCAGGTAAGCAAGCTGCTCGACCAGTGGCTCAAATCGCTACGTGAGAACGGCAACGTCCGCATCCTGAAAGATGGGGAGGAGGTGCCGTAAATGCCACTCCTGCCTCCTGATCCCGCGCCGGGCCAAAAGCCATCCGACAAACGAAAGCCTCAAGTCAAGCGGCGGCATACCGTGCTGCGGGTGTTTGCATGGCTTGTCGGCACGGTCGTCGTTCTGCTTCTTCTCGTGCTGGGTGGCCTCGCTGTCTACTCCAATACGCAGGATTTTCAGAACCGCGTTCGTTCCACGCTGGTCTCGACCCTGGAAGACTCGACGGGTGGCAAGGTCGATCTCGCCGCCGTGCACTTCAGCTTGTGGCACCTTTCCGTTGAGGCGGACGGTCTGGTCATTCACGGCCTCGAAGGTCCTGGCCAGGCGCCGTATGTTTCCGCTGATCGCATCTTCGTGCGCGTCACGCTGAAGAACCTGTTCGCGCACGCGACGAACAGCACCGGCGCGATGAAGTTCATTACCCTCGCATTGCTGCATGTGGACAAGCCGCAGGTTCACCTGATCATCAACAAGGACGGCTCGACGAATCAGCCCGTTCCCAAGAAGCCAAGCACCAGCAACGAACCTGTGCTGGATACGCTGCTCGACCTGCAGGCCAGCAAGGTGGAACTGGCGAACGGTGTGGTCCTGTTGAACGATCGCGCCATTCCGTTCGACCTGTTGGCGAACAACCTCGGCGTCAACGTTCGCTACATTACGGCCACCGATCACTACGGCCTGAACATCGACATGGACGACCTGCGCACGCGCATGCAGCAGATGCCCATTGCGCAAAGCCGGCTTCATATCAAGGGCGAGCTCGGCCGCAAGCTTATCGCGATCGAGGACATCGCGTTTGACACCGGCAAGAGCTCGCACCTGGACGCCAACGCCCGCGTCGAAAACTTCGACAACCCGGTCTGGAACGTGCAGGTCAAGGGCAATCTCGAAGTGCCGCAGATCAGCGTGCTCAGCGGCTTCCCGGGCCTGGTCGCGGGCACGCTCGATCTCGATATCGCGGGCCATTCCTGCGCGGTCACGCCACAGCTGGCGCAACAGCAGCCGCGCTTCTGGCAGCGCCGCCATCCCAAGGAAAGTCCGGCCAATACGAAGGCGCTGCCGCCCAGCCCCGACTGTCCGAAAGGCTATCTGGTTGCGGGCGGAGCGATTCTGCATCAGGTCGGCTACCGCGACCAGTACGTCAACGTCAGTGGCGTAAATGGCAAGGCGGATGGGCGCGTGACGCCGACGGAGCTGCTCTTCAACGCCATCGCCCTGAACTTGCCGGCGGGTGGCGCCATCGCAGGCGACATGCGCATCAGCAACTGGCTGGGTGAGGTGCCGCCCGAAGCTCCCGCGCAGTCCGCCACGGTCGTTGCCGGGCAGAAGACCGCGAACGCAACTGCCACCATCGCCAACGCCAAGCCGCCCGCAACGGGCTCGCCCACGCTCGCACCCACCCAGCGCGCGCACGCCTACATCGATGTGAAGCTGGCGAACATTTCGCTACGAACCATCAACGAAATCACCGAGCCACGCCGCTATACCGACCTCGGCTTTGACACTGCCGTGAACGGCCCGGTGCACGTGGAGTGGGGCGGCAACACGAACGACCTCCCGAAGTCGGTCGTCGTTCAGGCCGACCTTCGCCTCGCTCCGCAGGGTGTGCGCCGTCATGGCGCGCTGCAGGACATTCCGGTCAACGGTGTCGTCAAGGCGAGTTACCGTGGCCTTGATGAACTGGTGACGATTCAGCAGCTTGAGGCACACACGCCCGCCAGCAACGTGAACGTCACCGGTTCCCTCGCGCTGGATCGCTATGTGACGGACCTGAACGTGCAGGCCGACCTGCGCGACCTGAGCGAGTTCGACTCCGTGCTGAACGCCGCCGGGTACAAGTCCAACGGCAAGCAGGGCAGCGCCGCGCTGCCGGTTGCGCTCCATGGCGATGCGCACTTTCAGGGCACAGTCAAAGGTCCGGTCGCGGACATCGACGTGAAGGGTCATCTGCAGGCAAATCAGCTGCTTGCGCATCTTGGTTCTACAGGCGACGTCGCCATCGACTCCGTCACGGCTGATGCGGAGTACTCCGCGGCCGGCGTTACCGTCGCGAGTTCCACGATCAAGCGCGGCACCGCCGTGCTGCAGCTTGCAGGTGCCATCCAGCCGCACCGTGTCGTGCACCGCGGCGCGGTCAGTTACGAGTTCGACGACTTCGCCAAGGTCGATCTGACAACCCGCCTGAATGACGCGCAAATGCACGACGTGCTTGATATTGCAGGCCAGGGTAAGCTTCCTGTAACCGGCGTGCTCAATGTGAACGCGCACGTTACCGGAACGCTTGGCGATCTAAACGGTAGCGGCAACGTCGCGCTGCGCAACGGTGTCGCCTACGACGAGCCGTTCGATGCCATTACCGCGAACGCCACCGTGCAGGGCCAGAACATCACCGCGACCGCGCTGCAGGTAAAGGCGCAGGGCGTCGAGATCGACGGCAACGGCAGCTACGACCTGAAATCCAAGCATGTGAAGGCGCACCTCCAGGGCAATGACATTCGCCTGTCGAACCTGAAAGCCGTGCAGCAGGCCAAGTCGCCTGTCGACGGCGTACTCACCTTCCAGGCCGATGCGGATGGCACGGTGGAGGTGCCAAATCTCCGCGCGCATCTGCAGCTCGTGAATGCCACGTACACCGGCAAACCGATCGGTCAACTCATCGCGGACGTGCATAGCGAGCGCGATGTGGTCTACCTGACCGCGAACTCGAACCTGCTGAATACTCCGATTCAGGCCACGGGTCAGTTGCAGCTCACCGGCGATTACCCAATGCAGGCGCATGCGACCTTTGGCAGCCTGGATGTTGCGAATGTATTGAAGCTGACGGGATCGACACTGGACGCAACGTCGCAGGTCAGTGGTGAGCTCAACGTGAGCGGCCCCGCGAAGAAGCCCTATGCGCTGCAAGGATCCCTGATCATCAACCCGCTTGCGTTCAGTACGCAGGGTCTGGATTTTCACAGCGTTGCCCCGGTCCGTGCGACGCTGCAAAGCGGCGTGGCACGGCTCGAGGAACTGCACATCGTCGGCCCGGAAACCGATCTGACCGCCTCCGGTTCTGCGCAGGTGTTCACGTCGGATGGATCGCCGCTGCCGCCGGCCGGTGGACGGATCGACGCGCGCGCGAACGGCAGCATCAACGTCGCAATCGCGCACCGGTTCAACCCTGAAGTTATCGCGTCCGGCACAATTCAACTCGCCGTGACCGCAGCTGGAACCACGGGCAAACCGGTGCTGGGCGGCAAAGTCACCTTTGCCAACACCAACCTGGCTTACGCCGAAGTGCCGAATGGTTTGTCGAATATGAACGGCACGGCCACGTTCACCGACAACCGCCTGGTCGTGGACGACCTGACGGCCTACTCCGGCGGAGGCCGCATTAAGGTGGGCGGCTTCTTCCAGTTTCGTAACGGTCTTTTCGCCGACCTGACGGCGACTGCCACAGCAGTGCGTGTGCGCTACTACGGCGTCTCTGCCACAGCAAACGCAAGCATCCACCTGCAGGGCGATGGCAATGGTGCTACGCTCTCCGGCAACGTGCTCATTACGCGCTTCGGCCTGGCGCAGACCTTTGACTTCGGCTCCATCGCATCGAGCGCCGGAGACGTGGCGCCGCCGCCCGATCCGGATTCGTTGCTCAATAAAATCGGCTTGGACGTCCGTGTGCAGTCGTCGCCGTCGCTCGACTTCCAAAACAGCTATGCGCGCCTGGCAGGCACGGTCGATCTGTCACTGCGAGGCACCGCGGCGGTTCCGAGCGTTCTGGGCAAGGTCACGCTCACGGACGGCTCGGCCACGTTTAACGACACCAAATACCAGCTCGAGCGCGGTCAGATTTACTTCAACAACCCGATTCGGATCGACCCCATCGTCGACATCGACGCAACAGCGCGTGTCGAAAATTACGACGTGATCATCGGCCTGCACGGTACGTCGAAGAACCCCAAGTTGACGTACCGCTCGGAGCCGCCGCTTTCGCAGTCGGATGTGTTCAACCTGCTTGCGCTCGGACGCACGGCGGAAGAGGCGTCGATCAATTCGCAGCAGCTGCAGCAGCAGGGACAGGACCCGACGACCAACGCTCTGCTTGGCGGTGCGCTGAACGCGACGGTGTCGAATCGCGTGAACAAGCTCTTCGGCGGTGCGGGTAAGGTAAAGATCGATCCGGCCTATGTCGGAACGATCGGAACATCCTCGGCGCGCATCACGGTCGAGCAGCAGCTGACGCCGAAGATCACGGTGACGTTTGCGACAAGCGTGAATGCTTCGCAGCAGCAGCTGATCGCGGCGCAGTACCAGCTGAGCGACAACGTGACGATCGTCGCCAGCCGCGATGAAAACGGGGTGTTCTCGATCGTGTACAGAATCCGTCAGCGGTACCACTGACACAACGCATTCTCTGCGCGACTCACAGCCAGCGCGGCGACAGGCCGCAAAGGGCTGGGTTGTCTCGGCTGAAGACACAACTCGCCGTCACGATTCCGGCTCTATTTTTGTGGTTCTCGCGCTGTGCGTGAAGCACGCACGAGCCAAGGAGAGGTGGATAATGCGGTACCTTTCGTTGCCGAAGCTCTTCGCCAGTGTTGCGTTGGCTGTAACTTTTTCGTTGCCGGTGCTTGCGCAGAGCAATGACGCTGACGTGCAGGCTGAGGTTCAGAAAAGTCTTGATGCGAAGCGCTTTAGCGGCATCACGGCGACCGTGAAGGACGGCATCGTGACGCTGACCGGCACGGCGGACGTGTATGCGACGAAAGAAGATGCGGAGCACAAGATTCATCACAAGAAAGGCGTGGTCGCAGTCAGTAATCAGATCGTTGTCGGCGATCCGACCAGCGAGACTCCGGTTTCTGATATCGAACTGCGCAACAAGCTGGCGGAGAAGCTTTCCTACGATCGTGTCGGTTACGGAACGACGGCGTTCAACAGCTTCACCATCGGTGTTCAGAACGGCGTGGTGACGCTTGGCGGCGTTGCTTACGGGCCGACGGACAAGGATTCCGCGGTATCGCTGGTTTCGCATTATCCGGGCGTGCGCGACCTGGTCGATAACATCGAGGTTGCGCCGGTTTCGCCGAACGACGATCGGATTCGCTTGGCAGCGGCGCGTGCGATTTATGGTTTTCCGTCGTTGAACAAATACGCGATCGATCCGGCGAAGCCGATTCGGATCACGGTGGTCAACGGCAATATCACTTTGACCGGCGTTGTGGACAACCAGGCAGATCGCGATGTTGCGGGCATTCGAGCGAACGGCGTTTCTGGAGCGTTCAAGGTGACCAACGATCTGCAGGTGGCGAGCAGCGGCGGGCGGGAGCGGTCGCCGCGCCCCGCCCCCGGGGGGGTGGGGTTGGGTTGGTGGGTGCGGGGGGGTGGGGGTGGGGGGGGGGGGGGGGGT
>CAXUEG010000002.1:36516-39725 GCA_964249935.1 uncultured Terriglobus sp. | reverse complement strand
GCGCAGCTTTTGCAGCCGCAGGCGCAGCAGATTTTGCTTGCAGGCGCCGTGGAGAAGCAGGAGGCGCAGCGGCTTGGCCTGGTTGCAACCGATGAAGATGTCCGCTACGACCTGCAGCACGGTCAGCTCGGCCAACTGTTTTTTCCGAACGGGCAGTTCATCGGCGACGACAAATACCGCCAGTTCGTGACCCAGCAGATCGGCTTCGCCTCGACCCAGGAGTTCGAGGACAAGCTGCGTGATGAGCTGACCCAGCGCAAGCTGGTGGCATTTGTCACCGCCAATGCTGCTGTTAGCGACAACGCGGTCCGGGAAGAGGTTCGCCAGCAGGGCTTGAAGATCAAGTTCGACTACGCCGCGATCACTGCCGATGACGTGGCGAAGGCGATCAATCCGATCGACTCCGAGCTTCAAAGCTACTTTCAGAAAAACCAGGCGCGCTATGCAACCGCGATTCCCGAAGAGCGCAAGATCACCTACATCCCGGTGGACGCCGGAAGCCTGCCCGGTGGCAGACCTCAGGTGACGGATGCGGACCTGCAGGCCTACTACAACGCGCACAAGGCGGACTACCACGTGGACGAACAGGTTAAGGTTCGCCACATCCTGATCAGCGCGCCAAAGGGCGCGGACGCCAAAACGGATGCCGACGCGAAGGCCAAGGCGCAAGCGCTGCTCGATCAGATCCACAAGGGCGCGGACTTCGCCGCGTTGGCGAAGGCGAACTCGCAGGATCCGGGTTCTAAAGACTCGGGTGGCGAACTCGGATATGTGAAGCGCAACCATCAGATGGTTCCGCAGTTCGAGGCGGCGGCCATGGCGCTGAAGCCCGGCCAGACCAGCGACCTGGTCCGCACTGACTTCGGTTACCACATCATCCAAGCCGAAGCCCGGGACGAAGCGCATGACAAGCCGCTGAGCGAGGTCGCGCCCGAGATACGACCCATTCTCGAGCAGCAGAAGGCAGCCGGGGCGATGCAGAGTTTCGCCTCGCAGCTGGCTTCGGAAGCCGCCAGGAACGGCATCGACAAAGCGGCGGCTGCCCACAATCTGCACGCAACCACCACCGACTTCGTACCCACAGGCGGGCCGGTGGCCGGTCTGCCGGATGCCACACAGATGCTGCAAGGCGCCTTTGCGCAAAAGAAGGGCGATGCACCCCGCGTCGCGCCCGCTGGTACAGGCCAGGTGGTTGTGTACAGTACGGACGACATCCACCCGGCGCACGCACCCACCTTTGCCGAGTGGAAGGGCCACGTGCTGGATGACTACAAGGGCGAGCAGGTGCCGAACCTTCTGCAGGCACGCCTGACGAAGCTTGCGAGCCGCGCGCAGGAGTTGCACGATCTTCGCAAAGCGGCGGCAGAACAGAACGTCCCGGTAAAGACCAGTGACCTGGTCGGCCGCGATGCCAACGTGCCCGATGTAGGCCAGATGGGTGGTCCGGCCAGCGCAGCGTTCGACCTGCCCAAGGGCGGCATCACGGGTGGCCTCAGCAGCGCCAACGGCACGTCAGGCGCTGTGCTGCAAGTGCTCGACAAGCAGGAGCCCTCGCCCGATGACATTGCGAAGACCTACGCGACCCGGCGTGCCGAGTTGATCGAGCGTAAGCGTGCCGAAAGCTTCGGCGTCTACATGGGCACACTACTCGACCGCTATAAGGCGAAGGGTGCCATTCGCGTTTACCAGCAGCCGAAGCAACCGGGCCTGCCGCTGGGTTCCTAGCTTTTTGCCCCACCCGACGGGAACAGCCCGGCAGTCTTGCCAGGCTGTTTTCTGTTCGGACAGCATGCTGCCCGCTGCTTCCCCAGGCGATTCCGCATCGTATCGAAGACATGGTTTCTGAACGTCTCTCAGGTGTCCTGGTGCACGTCACATCGTTGCCTTCTCACGGAGGCATCGGCGACTTTGGTCCCGCGGCCTACAGCCTGATCGACTGGTTGGCTTCAGCCAAACAGCGTGTCTGGCAGGTGCTGCCGCTCAGCCCGGTGGGTTACGGCAACTCACCCTACAGCGCGATCTCTGCATTTGCCGGCAACCCGATGCTGATCTCGCTGGAGATGCTGCAGCAGCAAGGCTGGCTCCACGCCGATGAACTCTCGCACCTCGCCGGCGCGGAGGGTAATGTCGACTTCGGCCGCGTTACCGCGGAAAAGCTGCCTTTGGTGGAAGAAGCGGCGCAGCGTTTTCTGAAGGGCAGCACCGGTGAGACCTGCGAACGCTACGACAGCTTTCGCGAGCGGAACGCATACTGGCTTATCGATTACGCGCGTTATGTCGTCATTCGCCGCGAGAACGAGTACAAGCATTGGAACAATTGGCCGGAAGGCCTGGCGCAACATGAGGCCGAGGCTCTGAGCGCCTTTGATCGAGAGCACGTCGACGTGCTGAACGTCGAATACGCGATCCAGTTCCTCTTCCAGGAGCAGTGGAACGCGTTGCGGAATTATGCCATGTCGCGCGACGTGCGCATCATGGGCGACATGGCGATTTTTGTGTCCTACGATTCGGCGGACGTGTGGGCGAACCGTGAACTGTTCGAGCTGGACGAGCAAGCGCAACCGACCGCCGTCTCCGGTGTGCCGCCCGATTACTTCTCCGCAACAGGACAGCGCTGGGGCAATCCGCTGTATCGATGGCGCTACATTGAGCAGCATGGATTTGACTGGTGGGTGGCTCGCGTCAAACGCCAACTGGAGCTCTATGATCTCCTGCGGCTCGATCATTTCCGCGGCTTTGAGGCGTACTGGCGCATCCCCGCGGAAGAAGAGACGGCAATGAATGGCGAGTGGGTCGAGGCGCCGGGCTACGCTCTCTTCGATCGGCTCAAGTCGGCACTGGGTGGGTCGTTGCCGTTTGTGGCGGAGGATCTGGGGGTCATCACCGACAAGGTGGAAAAGCTGCGCACCGACTTCGATATGCCGGGCATGCGCGTGCTGCAGTTCGGCTTTGCCGGGCGGGGGGCGCACCTGCATCTGCCGCACAAGTACGTGACCAACATGGTCGTGTACACCGGTACGCATGACAATAACACCACGCTGGGTTGGTGGCGTGAGGCGCCGCAGACCGACCGCAACAGTCTTCTCACCTACCTGGGTCCACTCCAGCATGAGGAGGACGTGGTCTGGGCGATGATTCGCGCCGCGGAACGGTCCGTCGCTGCGATCTGCCTGCTGCCGCTGCAGGATTTGTTGCACCTGGGCAGCGAA
>CAXUEG010000002.1:33047-36506 GCA_964249935.1 uncultured Terriglobus sp. | reverse complement strand
GCGAAGGACGTATGAACACACCGTCTGTCCCCGAAAACAACTGGACATGGCGCTACGCGCCGCAGGCGCTGCATGGGGATATCGCGTTGCAGCTGCGGCACGTTACCGAGCAATGCGACCGCGACAGCTACGTGCCGGAACAAACCGAGGTGGAGACCGCGCCAAAGCCGGCCGAAGCCATGGAAAGCCAGGAGCCTGAGGCGAATGCCGTCGGCTCAGCGGCCTGACGTCGCCCTGAATGAAGCACGCTGCACGATACACTTCAAGGGAGGGAGTTTCATATGCCGCTTTCCGGAGAAGCCATCCGTACGATGAATTACGTGGACGACATTGCCGTCACGCTGCGCCGCATCCTTGCCACGCTACCGGAGCTCACGCCCGAGGAACGCGACCGCGTAGGCGAGCATATCCGTAGCTCCGACCCCAGCTATAGCGCGGTGCTGCAGGCGTTGGAGACGGTGGTAGAAAAGGCATAGCGCAGCGTGTCTGCCGGCGGTTCAGATCAGCACGGCCCGCTGACTCTCGCCATTATCGGCGCGGGGCAGGCGGGCCGCTCGCTTGCAGCAGATGCGGTGCGGGCCGGCCATCGCGTGGTGCTGGAAGATGTGTTGCCGTCGCGGCTGCGCGCGGCGCTGGAAGAGATCCCGACGGCGGGCCTGCCGGGAACACTCGAGTTCGTCAACGAGGTCGAAAGCGCGGTGCGCGAGGCCGACCTTGCCATCGACTTCGTGCCCGACGAACTCGAATCCAAGCTGGAGATCATCAGTCTTTTGGACCGCATGGCGCCTCCCAAGACTGTCCTGTGTGTTCCTACCCGGGCACTTGGTGTGGACGACCTTGCGTCCTGCACGTACCGCGCCGATCGCTTCGTCTGCGTCGAGTTCACAGCAGATACGGCTGATGTGCTCGCAGGTGTTGCAGCTTCCAGCGAGACGGTCGCGCTTGCAGAGAGCTTCTGGCGCTCGGTGGGCAGGATCTGCACAGTGCGCCACGGTGTTGTCCAACCCGTCTAAGTGGTCTGAATGTAAGTGCTGTACAGCCGTGCGCCGACTTCGCTGAATGGAACCAACGTGCGCGGGCCGGCAGCATCCTCGACCGTCCATTCTGCGGCGCCGGTGCGTTTCGCCGCGAGCAGGGCGGTTCTCGTAAGCGCTAACGGGCCGCTTTCTCCTGGCTTGCGAACCGGGAACAGCACCAACGGACCGCAGAGCAGGGCAACCACGTCCGGGTGGGCAGGGCCGCCGTTTGCCGGAAGAGCTTCGAGCCGGAGCGGCATGGCGAATGACAGTTCGACGGTGTCCCCGTTCCGCCAAACACGATGGATCGCCGTGAAACCGTTCGCCGGTGTGACGGGCTGTGGTTTGCCGTTGACCGTTAGCTCCGCGGAAGGCGTCCACTGCGGAATGCGCAGATGCAGCGTGAGCGGGCAGGGCTTGTCTACGCTTAGGTGTAGCCGGGTGTTACCGTTCGCCGGGTATGCACCGTCTTGCGTGAGCACGACAGTGACGTCGTTTTCGTTAAAACGGGCCTGACTTGGCTGGTACAGATTGATCCACACGGCACCGGGCTCGCGCAGGTACGTGTTGATACCGTAATCGGCAACCACCTGCGGGTAGGTACCGCTGCAGCAGGGCCAGCGATGAACCGAGTAGATGCGCTGTGCTACCTGGTTGTAGTCGGCGTAATAGAAGGTGCGGCCGTCCGGCTGCAGCGGCAGGATGCCAGCCGTGGTGTTGAGGAGCACGTGCTCCATGCTGTCGCCGTAACAGCCGTCGCGGGTGGCGCGCAGCAGAGACCGCGTCAGCTTCGCGTGGGCAAAGCTGCCGCAGGGCACCTCGAAACCGTTGTGGCTTGTCGCAAGTGTTTTGAACAGCTCGTCATAACCCTGTTTGCGTAATTCTTCTTCGGGTCCCCAGCCTCCAGTGGCGAAGCTCTGCGCCTGCAGCATGGCGAAGCCGTTCTCCGCGGCGGTGCGGTGCATCGTGCTGCCAGTGGAGAACCACGCCTGCAGCGCCGAGTTGAGCGAGTTCACATAGCTGTAGGCGTGGCGGTCTGCCATCACGTTCAGGCCGCGGCTCAGCGGCGCGAAGAAGGTCTTGTCGTTCAAGTAGTCCAGACCCATGCTGCGAAGGATCGGACTGCCGGGCACATCGTCACTCGCCCTGAGCAGGTTCTCCGGCAGCGTGAAGCTTTCGTCCCACATGTAGGAGGCGTCCCTGCCGACTTTCCATTGCACCTCGCGGTCGACGGCGTGACCGGGCAGCGAGGGCTTCGCCGCTTCGATCAGCGTGGCGAGCGTGTCATAGGCGTGCGAATCGTGCAGGATGCGGTACACGTCGACCATGGCGCAGGCGAGCTTTTCCAGCGAGTACGCCGGGAAGCGCGTGGTCATGAAGTATTGGGGTGTGACTTCGGTCGCAAGTTGCGCGGTAAGCCGCCTTGCCTTGGCGGCGAGCTCGGGGCCGCGCGCTTCGTCCTGTACGGAGAGCCGGGCCATCGCGCTGATCCACTGCCCGAGTGCGTGGCCTGGGCAGAGACCCGCGTCGTCGTGATGTTGATCGTAGTCGGGCTTGTACTCGTACCAGCCGCCCAGGTTGATACCAGGTGCCGTCCGGCTTGCCATGGCGCGAAAGGGCTGGAACAGTGAGTCGTCGGACAAGCCGAGAAGAATTTCGACGACATTCTGCCGCTGCGCCGTTGGGATCGCACCGGTAACGCGCACCTGCTCGTAGCGGAACTCGTCAAGCGGCCGCAGTGCGGATGTGGGCTGTGCATGAGCAAAGGAGCGGAAGCGTGAAGCTGCGGCTGCGGCGACTGCCGAGGTAAGCACGGATCTACGCGTGAGGGGCGGCATGCGTCCGTTCGCGGAGTGTACCGCAGCGTGGGCACGAATGTCCTTCGCCGTGCTCCGGATGAAAGGTGAAGTCCTGCGCACTTGTGAGGTGCAGGACGAGATGCGGTCAGATTACTGGCCCTGCGCTTCGCGGGTATATGGCTTAGTGAGCCACTGGCGGGCCTCGTTGATCGCGCCCTGCGTGTTGTCGTTGGTTTGCACGGCGAGACGGTACTCGTTGACTGCGCGGTCGCGCTGTCCCGTCACGTCGAAGATCTTGCCCAGACCAATGTGACTCCACACGTCTGTCCATTTGGGCTCACCGTCGCCACGCAACGCGTCGCGATAGCTGTTGGCGCTCGACTGGTAGTTTCGCTGTGTGAAGAAGATCTCCGCGATGCGGTAATTCGCCAGCGAAGAGCTATGGTTCTGATCCAGTGCTTTCTGGTATTCGGCAAGCGCGCCGATCATGTCACCCTGGGCCACCAGCAGCTGACCCCGAAGCACGGAGACTCGCACGGTCAGGTCGGGTGAGGACTTCAGAATCCAATTGTCCGGGTCGATGACGATGCGCCGCGGCCGGCCAAATGTCTCGATCGTGTAGCTGGAATCGGTGCCGCTTACGT
>CAXUEG010000002.1:29557-33037 GCA_964249935.1 uncultured Terriglobus sp. | reverse complement strand
CTCAATGCGGAGTTCCACCGGCATACGGAACAGATCCAAATCCTGCGAAACCGCACCGATGGTGCGAAAACCCTTGTTGCCGCCCAGACGGAAGACCGAGAACTTGTCATTGAAGTTGGGAGCGCCCGTGCCGTCAATCCATTGCGCAAAAAATCCAGCGGTATTTATGCCGCTGTTCTGCGCATTGAGCACCGCGGCAACGTCGGTGCCATGCACGGGCTTGTCGGTATATTGCGAGAGCAGACCACGCAGAAAGGCCGTGAACTTGTCGTCGCCCATCTGGTAGCGCAGCATGTGGAAGATCATGGCGCCCTTATCCGGCGTCTCCGACTGAAACTGCGGCGAGAAGGGATCGACGCGCGTCAGCGTACTCAGCGGCGCGGTGTCATAGGCAAGCGCGCTGGCTTCGATGTCCGGCAGCGTAGCCTCCAGGGCGCCCTTGCCGGCGGACTCCTGCAGGTACATCAACTCGGCATAGCGCGCCATGCCATTCGTGATCCAGGCATCGCCCAGGGTAGCGGGACTGATCTCAGAGCCCCACCACTGGTGCGCGAGCGTATTTGACAGGAGGCGATAGCTGTTCGTGAGTCCGATGCGATTGCCGGCGATACCCGCAACTTCGGGTGCCCACGTACCTGTGAAGGTGTCATTGGGCAGCTCGACGACCTGCAGCTTGCTTGTCTCCGCCTGCCCGAAGGTGGTGGTGAAGTACTCCATCTGCCGCTGCGCAACAGCACCGTACTCCTGTGCGGAAGCCTTGTTCTTTTCGAGCACGAACAGCGAGATGTTCGACACGCCGGCCGGCTTGATCTCCGGCAGGAACTTGCCGGCGATCAGTGTGCCAGGAAAGCCCGGCTTCGACCATACGAAGTCGAATTCGGTGCGGTTGCCGGGCAGGCTCTTCTTGCCGGTGAACCCCGAGGCAATTGCCGTCTGATCACCCGGCACCCGCACGCGCAGATTCATCGTGAAGCGGTTGGTGAACAGACCCACCATGGGAAACCACCGGCCGGGATAGAGCAGAGTCGAGATGGGGTTCGCGACTTCAGCGGTCTTGATGCCCTCGACCGGGCTGGTATCGGAGCCCGAAAGCGTGCCGCTGTACACAAAGATCATGGTTCCCGTGGTGCCCTTCGGGACGGTCACAGGAAGGGCGACCGCGACCGTCGAGTTGCGCGCGTTGCGCTCGGACTGCAGCGGCTTGCCGTCGCCACCGGTCAGCTGCGTGACGCGAAGGCCGTTATTCAATTCGAACGTTGCGGTGGAAAGATCTTCCAGCGCCGTGATCAATACGATTGCGGTCGCACTCAGCTTGTTCGCTGCCGGATCCAGATCGGCTTCGATGGTGTAGCCGGTCACCTGAACGGTCTGGCGGGTGGTTTGAGCAAGCAGTGGTGCTGCAAGCAACAAGGCGGCAAGCACGAGCGCTATGGAAAGAGCGGCTCGGGAAAGTCGTGCAGCGATGGGCATCCGATCCTCGGAGATGGTGATTTTGCGGCGCGTGCGAGCGCTCCGTCATGGTGTTAGACGCGGCTGACCGGCTACAGGATGAAGGCGCGACCGGGGCCTTTCAGGATACGGAAGCCAGTTCCCGCAGGACGGCGTCCCGTAGCCTTTCCATTGCGGTCAACTCGCCGGGTGCCAGCAGGGCCTGCCGGACTTCCTGTAAGCCGACGATTGCTGCGGCGCGCTCGGGCCCGTTCTGCAGTAGGGGCCGCAAAGCAGCGGCCACGTTTTCCGCCGTGAACTGTTCCTGCAGAAACTCAGGGCTTACGCGTCGTCCGGCGACCAGGTTCGGCATGGCAACGGGCAGGTTTCCGTGTTCGTCAAGATCAGCGATGATTTCTGGCGGGTAGGCGACAAGGCGCTTCGCCGCCCGGAAGGTCACGTTGGAAACGCGGTAAACCGTAACGAAAGGTGTACCCAGCACGGCGGCTTGCACCGTCGCGGTCCCGCTGGCAACGGCGGCGGCGCGGCTATGGAAGAGCGCGTCGCGGGCGTCGCGCGACCAAGAGAACGGCACCTTGATTCTGGATGTGTACTGGGTTTGCAGGGCGGACAGGTCCAGACCGGAGGCGACCGGCACGACGAAGTGATAGCTGCGGCCGAGCAGGTTTGCTGCCTCAATGAGGTCAGGAAGATTGGCCTCGACTTCCGGTTTGCGACTGCCGGGCAGCAGAGCGATCCACGGAAGGCCGGGATCCATGGTATGCCGTGCCGCAAATTCTTCGCGCGAAATGGAGGGCAGCGGAGCCTCAGCCAATGGGTGGCCAACGAAGGTGGCGCTGACACCGCGAGCGCGGTAGAACGGCTCCTCGAATGGGAAGATCGTCAGCATTTGCGAGACGCGCTGCTGCACCCAGCGGAGGCGCTTACGCTTCCACGCCCAGAGCTGTGGACTGACGAACCAGATAACGGGAATGCCGAGCCGCTTGCAGTGCTTTGCCAGCCGGAAGTTCACGTCGGGAAAGTCAATGAGGACGGCGACGCTGGGGTGTTCGCAGTGCAGCGTTCGCACCAGCCTGCGGTAGCTGTTCAGCACCCGTGGCACGTGGCGCAAAATCTCCGTGATTCCCATGAACGCGACGTCTTCGGCGCGCACGATGCAGCGTTGTCCCGCAGCCTGCATCGCGCTGCCGCCCAAACCGACGAAGCTTGCTTCCGGCAGGCTCTGCCGCAGGCTGGCGATCAGCTGCGCTCCGTAGTGATCGCCTGAGGGCTCGCCGGCGGAGATGAAGATGAGTGAGTCAGAGCGCATCCTGAACCAGTGTAGGTGGGAGCCAGAGGGCATACGACATGCAGGTAGCCGGATCCAGCAGCGCAGGCTAGCGACTCGGGACGGCAACTTGGCAGATGCTCGGCAACTCGCGACACAGAACGGCAATCTGTTCTGCCAGCAGAGGAGATAGGGCGTGATTGTCTGGTCCGGTCTGGGGTTCCTTGGGCTTCTGATTCCATTCGTGACGGCATTTCTGGCCGTGTTTCTGGCAAATGCGGCACTCGGACCGGGTTACGGGGCGATGCACATGTGGCCTATGGCAATCGGAGTGCTGGTTGGGGCGGGGTTGGTCTATCTGCTGAGTGTGCGTCTGGATCGGCCGGGCCGCCTGCTCATCGATCCGGCAACGGGGCAGCGGGTCGTGATGAAGAGCAGGCATACGCTGTTCTGGATTCCGCTCCAGTGGATTGCACTTATCGCTGCGGTGATCGGCCTGATCCTGTTTTTGTTGCCCGCGAACACGATGGGCAAGGGCGGCAAGTACGACACCTCCGCACCGTCGCAGAACACGCTGCTTGTGCCGCCCGAGCGCGTCACAAGCATGGCTAGGGCGTACCGGCCGCAGGTGTGCGGCTGTTACGCGCTGCCGGCTAGTGCATCGCCGCGACGCCGATGAACGGTTCCAGTGCAACGTGCAGCACCAAGTAGAACAAACTACCCATCAGTGCCGCGCCCGGGAAGGTAAGTACCCATCCATACAC
>CAXUEG010000002.1:27150-29547 GCA_964249935.1 uncultured Terriglobus sp. | reverse complement strand
TCCATACACAATCCGGCGTGCCCAGATCCATCGCACGGCATGCAAACCGCGTGTCGCGCCAACACCACTGATAGCGCCACCGATGGCATGCGTAGTCGAGATGGGCACCTTGGCAAAGGTAGCCAGGCCGATCGTGACGGCCGCGGCGAGCTCCGCGGAGAAACCGCCCATTGGCCGCAGGTGTGGAGTGATGCGGGACCCCATTGTCTTCACGATGCGCCAGCCGCCGATCATCGTGCCAAGCGCAATTGCTGCGTGGCAGCTAAGAATGATCCAGAGCGAAATCTCGTGGTGCAAGCCGAACAGGACGTGCTTCGAGTTGGCGTACCTGGAGTAGCCGGAACTGACCAGCAAGGCAACGATGATGCCCATGGTTTTCTGGGCGTCGTTGGTGCCATGCCCCAGCGAGTACGCTCCGGCAGAGACCAACTGCAGTGAGCGAAAGAGCTTGCTCGCCTTTTCGCGCGACACCTTGTACGTGCTCCATGCAACGATGTGCATGAGTATGTAGCCGAGCACCATCCCGATGACTGGCGAAAGAACAAGAAAGACGAGAACCGGAATCCAGCCGCTGACCAGGATTGCATGCCAGCCTGCCTTGATGATGGCCGCACCCGCCAGTGCGGAGATGATCGCGTGCGATGAACTGGTTGGCAGTGCCAGGTACCACGTGAGCAGGTTCCAGGCAATGGCGCCGAGCAGGCCGCCAAAGACGATATAAACACTCATGATCGAGGGATCGATCAGCTTATTGCTGATCGTATGAGCCACACCGGTGCCGAAGACGAACGCAGCGACGAAGTTGAAGAACGCTGCCCAGACAACCGCCTGTGGAGGTGTGAGCACCCGGGTGGTCACGATGGTGGCGATGGAGTTGGCAGCGTCATGAACCCCGTTCAAAAAATCAAAGAACAGCGCAACGACGACAACAACGACGACGAGGGCGAACGGAATGGCGTGCATGCAGGCGTCAGTTGTCCCGGGTCAGTCGTTTTTGAGGAGAATGCGTTCGACGGTGCGGCCAAGGTTGTCGAGCAGGTAGATCGCCTCCAGCATCAGGTCGTGAACTTCACGCTTTTTCATCACCTGCAGCGGGTCAGGCTGACCGGAGTAGAGTTCCAGCAGGAAGCGATCGCGTGCCTGGCGGGCCTGTTCTTCCTGACGGCCGATCTCATCCAGGTTGGGCCGCATCACCGTCAGTTTGGGGTCTTTCCGCAGCTGCTTGAGCGTCGCGGCGAGCTCGCGAGCCATGACCTCGATCGCGGTGGTGTGCGAGCGCAGCGAGGGGTGCATCTCTTCCAGCCGGTACAGCTCCATGCGGCGCCCGCTCGTCGCGATCACGGAGATCACTTCGTACAGCTTGCTGGCGAGCTCCAGGATGTCTTCCCGGTCAAAGGGTGTGATGAACGCGGTATCCAGCCGAAGCAGGCTTTCGCGCACGACCCGGTGGGCCACATGGCGCGTTGCTTCCATCTGGCTCACATGACCATCGGAACCCGGCCAGAGACTCATCGATTGGCTGAGATCAGTCGCCTCACGTTCTAGACACTGCCCGAGCTCTTCAAAGTGATCGAAGAAACTGCGGTCTTTCGGCATGACGCTGAACATTGCGTTGCCTGATTCCTTTCCGTGCACTGACATGCCCGTTTCTAGAGACCGGGGAATCGCGCACTCTGCGCCCGTTCCGAAGGATAGCGTAGCTGGCCCTTGTAGTTGTATGCGGAGCAGAATTAGACCGCGGCCACGCGGCCTGGAGTGGTTTCCGCGGCTGCCTGCGCGAGCAGAGAGCGGGACGGTGCTGCCGCAAGATCGCCCGCGAACTCCTGATCCTTGTACTGCAACTCATACAGCTTCCAGTAAAGGCCGCGCCTCGCAAGCAGCTGGTTGTGGGTGCCCTGCTCGCGCAACTGACCTTTGTGCATAACAAGAATCACGTCCGCGCGCTGAATGGTCGAAAGCCGATGTGCAATGAGCACAGACGTGCGGCCCGTGATCATCGTCTCCAACGCTGCACGGACGCGAAGCTCGGTCTCTGTATCCACGGACGACGTTGCTTCATCGAGGATCAGGATCGCAGGCCGGTGTGCCAGAGCCCGTGCAAAGCTGATCAACTGCTTTTGCCCGGTGGAGAGCGTCGCGCCCCGTTCGTGCACCTCGGTGTCGAAGCCGTGCGGAAGCGTGCGGATGAAATCACCGACATTAACCTCGTCGGCCGCATGTTCCACCTCGGCATCGGTGATGCGCTCCGTGCCAAGCCGGATATTGGTGCGAACGGTGCCTGTGAACAGGAAGGCATCTTGCAGCACCACACCAAACCGCTGCCGCAACGCATCCAGCGATTGCTGGCGAACGTCGATGCCGTCGACCAGAACATTGCCGCGTTGAACGTCATAGAAG
>CAXUEG010000002.1:26237-27140 GCA_964249935.1 uncultured Terriglobus sp. | reverse complement strand
TCATAGAAGCGCATCATGAGCGCGGTGATGGTGGTCTTGCCGGCGCCGGTATGGCCAACGATGGCGGCTGTCTGATCGGGCGCGATGGTGAACGAAACGCCGCGCAGGATCCACTCGATGCGGCTATCAGTCGCAAGCTGTTCGACCGTTGCGTTCGCAACAAACTCGGCTTGCTCAGGTGTGAGCGATTGATAGGTAAACCAAACGTTGCGGAACTCGATAGACCCGAGCGCAGGATTCCCGCTGTGCGCCGGCCTTACGGGGGATGCTGGTGAGACGATCTGAGGAGCGGTATCCAGAAGGCCGAAGACACGCTCAGACGCCGCCATGGCCGCCTGCAGGATGTTGTACTTCTCGCTCAAGTCCTGAATGGGACGGAAGAATCGCTGTGCGTACTGAATGAAGGCTACCAAGACCCCGAGCGTAACCGTGCTGCCAAGGAAGCGCCGCTCAAAAAGTACGCTGAGTCCACCCTTCCACAGAACAAAAGCGATTGCGAGCGTGGAGAGGAATTCGACTGCGGGGTAGTAAAGCGAGTACGCCTGTACCTGGTCCACGTAGGCGTCACGGTGTTGCGCATTGATCGTTTCGAACTCTCCGTACGATCGTTGTTCCCGGTTGAAAAGCTGCACCACGCTCATGCCGCTGACGTGTTCCTGCGTATACGCGTTGATTTTTGCAATGGCCGCCCGAATCAGGCGGTAGCTCTTCCGCACGGCGATGCGGAAGAGCCGGGTGATGTACATAATTACCGGCAGTACCGCAAGCGTGAGCAGCGCCAGCGCCCAGCTCATACGCAACATGATCGCGACAATGAAGATAAGCACAAAGACGTCTTCGAAAATTGCGAGCACGCCGGAGGTGAACATCTCGTTCAACGCGTCCACGTCACTGGTGACACGC
>CAXUEG010000002.1:25671-26227 GCA_964249935.1 uncultured Terriglobus sp. | reverse complement strand
TGACCAGGCGGCCGACCGGGTTCTTGTCATAGAAGCCGATGTGCATGCGCTGCAGGTGCCGGAAGATTTGCGATCGCAGATCGAACATGATGCGCTGGCCCGTCCACTGCATCAGGTAGGTCTGCGCAAACTCCAGGCCGAAACTGAGTAGGAGTGCGCCGAAATAAACGCCCGCACACTGTGCGATACCGGTCATGGCATCGGGTGAGAGGTACCGTACGAACCATGGCGGATGTGCCGATGGGGTGTCGACCATATAACGATCGACCGCCAGCTTCACCATGTACGGTCCGACTACGTCGGCGCCGGCCTTGAGCAGCACCGCAATCAGGCTGAGCCCGGACGAGACCTTATAGGGACGCAGATACGTGAGCAAACGGCTCATGAGGCGGCTGTCGTATGCCTTCCCGAGCACATCGTCTTCGGCCGTCGCGGCCCGCTTTTTGCTTTTCGGCTTTGCTGGATCGGCTTGCGCCATGTGATTGCCATTCTAGATGCGAGAAGGAGCGGTGCCGGTGCAGCCCGTTTTTATCCACGCGTGCCGAGCGTGGGAAGA
>CAXUEG010000002.1:0-25661 GCA_964249935.1 uncultured Terriglobus sp. | reverse complement strand
GTAAAAGACCGCGGCTTCGTGCATGGGAAAATAGAGAAGTGTCGCGCCCGGTCGGAATCTACGTCTCTGTGCCGTTCTGCCGGTCCAAGTGCAGCTTTTGTAATTTTGCGTCCGATGTCTTTCCGCCGGAGCGGATGCAGGAGTACGTCGAACATCTGACGCGAGAGGTCGACGCGCTTGCATGGATTGCCGAAGATCTAGGTTGTGAGTCGCCCGACACGGTGGACTCCGTTTACCTGGGCGGCGGTACGCCATCGCTGCTCAGTCCCTCACAGCTATTCGCCTTGTTTACCTCAGTACGGCGGCGCTTTCGTGTCGTTCCGGACGCGGAGATCACGATGGAGGCCGCGCCAGGTCAGATCAGTGACGAGCTGCTCGACGCCGCGCTTTGCGCCGGGGTGAATCGCATCTCGCTGGGTGTGCAATCCTTTGTCGATCAGGAGGCGCGTGCCGTAGGTCGTCTGCACTCGGGCGAGACGTGCAGAGCGGAAATTGCGCGGCTACAAGCTGCGGGTGTGCCGCGGTTGAGCGTGGACCTGATTGCCGGGCTTCCCTTCCAGACCGCCGCAAGCTGGGCCGAGTCGTTGCGGCGGGTTCATGAGAGCGGCGTCGAGCACGTGTCCGTTTACATGCTGGAGACGGATGGCGAGTCGCGGCTCGGCACGGAGGTGGAGCGGCTTCGCGCGACCTCGCAGTTGACCGTGTTAACGGAGCAGGCTCGCTACCATGCCGACGCCGTACCCTCCGACGACATGTGCGCAGACCTTTACCTGCAGGCGTGTGACACGCTTGCAGCGAACGAGTTCGCGCAGTATGAGATTTCTAATTTCGCTCGCCAAGGTGGCGAGTCGAGTCACAATACAAAGTACTGGGAGCGAGCGCCTTATGTGGGGTTTGGACTCGATGCTCACTCCATGCTGCTCGATGCACAAGGCAGCGCGGTACGCTTCCAGAACGCCGACGGGCTCGACAGGTATTTGGTAGAGAGCAAGCCCAGTGAAGTGCTGCGCGTTACAAGTGATCAGGCCTTTGAAGAAGCGGTGTTTCTCGGCCTGAGAATGACACGTGGACTTGCCATCAAGCAGCTTGCCGAGATGCATGAACCAGCCATGCTGCGCGCCGTTGTGGATCGTGCGAAGGAACTGACTGCCGATGGCCTGATGACAATGGCAGACGACTACATTGCACTCACGCCACACGGACGGGTGCTGTCCTCGTCCGTCTTCGGCGAACTCCTCACCGTGGCGGCTTAGAACCAGGAGAAATAATGGCAAGCAAGGCTGAAATGATCGACCTGCGCAGCGACACCGTGACCAAACCGACGCCTGCCATGCGCGAGGCGATGGCGCAGGCCGACGTGGGCGATGACGTGTACGGGGAAGACCCGACCATCAATCGTCTGGAGCAGCGCGCGGCGGAGATCTTCGGACGTGAAGCCGCGATCTTTGTGCCAACCGGCAGCATGGGCAACCAGATTGCTCTGCATCTGCACACCAGGCCCGGCCTGGATGTGATCTGCGAAGCGCGCGCCCATGTGCTGGATTGGGAGATGAACATGGCCGCCATGTTCAGCGGCTGCCAGCTGCGCACCATCGCAGCGGATCGAGGCGTGCTTACGTGGGAGCACATTGCGCCTGCGCTTTCTACGACCGGCCTGTACTACAAGGCGCAGACGGGGCTTGTCTGGCTTGAGAACACGCACAACATGGCGGGTGGTACTGTTTCATCCGCGCAGGTGATGCGCGAGGTCATCGATGGCGCACATGCGGCAGGTCTGCCCGTCCATCTGGATGGCGCGCGCATCTTCAATGCGGCGGCGGCCCTGGATACTGAAGTAGCGACGCTGACCGCCGGCTTCGACTCCGTGAACTTCTGTCTCTCCAAGGGGCTTTGCGCGCCGGTCGGTTCCGTGCTGGTTGGAACACGCAGCTTTATCGAACGCGCACGCTCCGTACGCAAGGCGCTAGGTGGTGGCATGCGGCAGGCGGGCATACTGGCTGCCGCGGGACTGATTGCTTTAGAGGAGATGCCCGGGCGTCTCTACGAGGATCATGCAAATGCAACGCTGCTCGCCGAGCGTCTGAAATCGACAGCAGGGATTGCTGTCGAAGCCGAACCGGAGACGAACATCGTCTTCTTCGTCGTGGAGCGTGACGCGCCCGGCACGGTCGCCGCCATGCGCGAGGCCGGTGTACTGGCAAGCGCCATCGGTGATCGTCGCATCCGGCTGGTCACGCACCGCGATGTATCCACCATGCAATGCGAGCAAGCGGCGACTGTGATCGCACAGGTGCTCGCCAAAGCGAGTTGACCGCGATTGCTTCGCGCAACCATTAGACTGGACTTACCCCAAGTCCTGCGACCTGCGATTTCTGCGCGTCGTGCCCGTCATCCCAAGCGCACTGGAATGCAATGGGAAGCGCGGTGAGAACCCGCCACTGCCCCGCAACTGTAAGCGCGCCTGCTGTGCCAATGGGTGCAGCACGTCCCAGGCTCGATGCCGTCCCGTCACTGCGTTCGCGTGGGAAGACGGGGCACTGGTGAACGACGAGACTCAGACGTGAGCGCGTAAGTCAGGAGACCGATTCCGGCTGCCGGCTTCGAACCAGCGCTCCGAGGGGAGCGTAGGAGACCACAGCATGTTCGGACTCTCGTCCTGTCAGGGGCGCGTATCAACGCGCGTCTTTTCTACCTCGCTCGTCTTCGCACTCACCATTCCACTTGCTCATGCCGCAACGATCCGCGGCACCGTTCGCGATCCGCTGGGCCGCGGTGTTGCGAGTACGGTGACTCTGCTGCAGAACGGCAAGGAAGTCGCTACCGCTGCCACCGATCCGTCGGGCAGCTTTACACTGCATTGCAATTCAAGCGGCCAGTTCGTGGTGCGCGCCATTGCGCCCAGCTTTGCATCGCAAAGTTCGCAGCCGCTCTTCGTCACGGCAGGCGCCAGCCTGGAGCAGGATCTCTATCTCCACGTTCTTTCGCGGCGGGACGACATCACGGTGACTGCGACCGGCCTGCCCACGCCCGTGGAGCAGACCAGTGTTGCCGTCACACTTATCCCGCAGCAGGAGATTGCAACGCGCTTCGGCATCACGGACGAGCTTCGCCTGCAGCCCGGCGTATCCGTCGTGCAGAGCGGTGGCTATGGCGGCGTGACCAGCCTGTTTGTGCGTGGCGGCGACTCCACCTCAAACCAGGTGCTGATTGATGGCGTACCCGCCGACGATGTAGGCGGCCGCTTCGACTTCAGCAACGTTGCAAGCACGGCAGTCAGCGGCCTGGAATCGCAGCGTGGACCCAACAGCGTGCTCTACGGCACGGATGCGCTCGCGGGCACTGTTCGCTTCGACACACCGCGTGGCGGCGCGCGGCCCGTGCTGCACTATACGGGTGACGCCGGAAACTTCTACACCTGGCGCAACGAGGCCGAACTTTCCGGCGCATATCGCCGGTTGGACGGCTACGTGGGCGTGAGCCGCTTCGACTCCTCAAACGCGCTGCCGGACGATCGCTATCACCTGACCACGGTGGCGGCAGACGCCGGGGTACAGCTCACTTCAGACTTCTTCCTGCGCGGCACCGTGCGAAGCGGCGTGAGCGCTACCGGAGTTCCCGGAGCATGGGACTTTTATGGCGTTGCAGCACAGGCAAGGCAGGGTGATCAGGACCTGTATTTGTCCGCCGCGCTCGATGACACACTGCAAGGCAACCTTCACCAGGCGGTGCGCTACCTTGGCGCTCGCAAACGGGAGCAGTTCCTTGAGTTCGGCGCAGCCGGCACGCCGATCACCGTCGGTTCCGGCCCCTACGCATACGTCGCAAACTTCGGCAACGTCGTCACGATTCGCGGCGCGAACGGCACCGTTGCAAGTGGCCGCGCCGAGCTGCTGAATGGCGTAAACGACCGCTCAGACGCCGTGTCGAACCGCGACGGCGTGCAGTACAACGCGGACTATCGTTTTAGCAGCCATCTCTCGGGTCTTGCCGGGTTTCGCTTCCTGGACGAACGGGGCACTTACAGTTACCCCGCGTATAGCATTCTGCAAAACGCGGACCGCCGCGACTACCAGTACACCCTTCAGTTGCAGGGGGATGTGTTCGGTCGCATCTTCTACTCATTCGGTGGCGGGATCCAGCGCAATACCCTGTACGGCACAGAAGGTACGCCGCGCGTCGGCATCGCCGGCTATGCGGTGCGGCCGGGAACAGGTTGGTTCCAGGGCACGCGGCTTCACTTCAACTACTCCAAAGGAGTGCAGGAGCCAAACCTGGATACGCAGTTGACCTCGCTTTACGATCAGCTTCAGGCTGCTGGCAAGACTTCTCAAATTGCGCAGTACGGCATCTCGCCGATCGGTGCGCTGCGTTCGCGCACGTACGAGGGCGGTTTGGAGCAGAGTATCGCCGGACAGCGCCTGCTCTTGCGTGCCAATTACTTTCATAACCAGTTCGGTCGGCAGATTGAGTACGTAAGCGGCGGAGATCTGCAGCAATATTTCGGTCTACCGCTGGACGGCATTCTCGGCGATCCTTACGCGGGCGCGTATCTGAACTCACTTGATTTCAGTGCGCAAGGCATCGAGTCACAGGTCGAGTTCAGTCCGGTCTCGCGCGTCTTTCTGCGCGGCGGCTACACCTACCTCGACACACGGGTGGAGCGCTCTTTTAGCGGCGATGTTACAGCGGTGCTGGGCGGCTTTCCAAACACGAATCCCAACTATCCCGATATACCGATCGGCAGCAGTTCGCCGCTGATCGGAGCGCGGCCGTTTCGTCGCGCGCCGCACACCGGCTTCGCGGTGGCGGAGTACACCTCCGGCAAGTGGAGTGCAGGGTTGAAGGCAGCGTTCTCCTCGCGCTCCGACGACAGTACCTTCCTCTCGTACGCGAGCCTTGCGGGCGATAACTCACTGCTATTACCGAACCGTAACCTGGCTTTTGGCTATGCGAAGCTCGACGCCAATGCGACCTGGCAGGTGCGGCCGCAGATCGCGCTCTTCACGCAGATGAACAACCTGCTCGGTCAGCAGCACATGGGACCCATCGGGTATCCTGCGCTGCCGTTCAATTTTCGTTTGGGCATAAAGCTCCGGCTCAGCCGGGATTGATGTCGTTGTCAATCAACGCCTGCCATCGGCAATGGTCCGTTGGCAGGCACTCTTCGTGTCGCGGCGCGCGTCCAATAGAAAGACGTGTTGAGCACGCGGAGGAACTCGATGATTTCAGGCGTACGATTCGCCCCAGCAGTTTTGCTTTTTGCCGCACTCAGCGGCTCTTTGCCGGCCCAGCAGGGAGAGGGTCCGGTAACCACACGCGTCGTGGTGCGCGCCGACACAAAGCGCGATGCCGCCCCGCCTGCCTTGCGCACAAGCGATGTGACCGTGAATGTTGCCGGGCGGGACGTGCCTGTGATCAACGTCTCACCCGCGATCGCGTCAGCCGGTTTGTCCGGACCCGGAAGTGCGCAGCCACTTGAGGTGGCGGTACTGCTCGACGACGGTCTCCGCACCAACTTCGACACCAACCTGGGCGAAGTCGAACAGTTCGTTCGGAGCACGGCATCGCGCAGCACCTTTGTAGGTGTCGGCTACATGCGGAACGGCTCTGTTTTTTTCGGTCAGCCGTTCAGCAATGATCCCGATGTGGTTGCCAAGAGCGTTCGCATCCCCCTGTCCGCGGGCGGTATAAGCGCGAGCCCCTACTTTTGTCTGCAGGATCTACTGAAGCACTGGCCTACGCGCACCGGCGCCGCGCGCGTGGTCATTATGATCACCAACGGCATCGACCGTTACAACGGCTCGGTGAGTCCGCTGAACCAGGACAGTCCCTATGTGGAAGAGACCATTCGCGATGCACAGCGCGCCAACGAGCCGGTGTACTCGATCTATTTTGGCGGACGAGCGGTGAACGGGCTTTTCAGTAGCGCTTCCGGTCAGAATTACCTCGCTCAGCTTGCGAAAGAAACTGGCGGCGACACCTACAACCAGGGCGAGATTACACCGCCGTCGATCGCACCCTTCTTTCGCCAGTTCCAGCAGGCGTTGGCCCGCAGCTATGAAGTAAGCTTCCAGAACAGCGGTAAAAACCTGCAACGGCTCAAGGTGAGCACGGCAGTTTCGGGCGTAAAGCTGCAGGCACAGACTGAAGTGCAGGCAGGCTCGCCGGGCACAACGCGCGAGTAGCTTTCCCTTTGCAAACCGTCACGCCCGCAGTACCATGCGGGCGTGCGCCGCTTTCTAAACTGTTTGCTGCTTCCTCTTGTCGCCGGCATGACATTCCTGACTCCCGCTGTACTTACCGCGTCGCCGCAGGCCTCGTCTTCGCAGGCGGATGCTGGTATCACGGTGCTCAACGGCTACTCGCGGCGCTGGTGGAAAGAGGCGGTGATCTACCAGATCTACCCGCGCTCCTTTCAGGACTCCAACGGCGATGGAATTGGCGATCTGAACGGCATCACGAGCCGCCTCGATTACCTGCAGCAACTCGGCATCACTTGCATTTGGCTGAGTCCACATTTCGACTCACCCAATGCCGATAACGGCTATGACATTCGCGATTATCGCAAGGTGATGGCGGAGTTCGGCACCATGGCCGACTTTGATCACATGCTTGCCGAGACGAAGAAGCGGCACATGCGTCTGATCATCGATCTGGTAGTCAATCACACCAGCGATGAGCATCATTGGTTCCAGGAGTCGCGTAAGTCACGCACCAACCCGTATCGCGACTACTACATCTGGCGTGACGGCAAACCAAACCCGGCCGCGCCACACGGCTACGATCCTCCAAACAATTACCCGTCTTACTTCAGCGGCTCCGCCTGGCAGTGGGACGATGCGACGAAGCAGTTTTATCTGCACCTGTTTGCGGTTAAACAGCCCGATCTGAACTGGGAGAACCCAAAAGTCCGGCAGGACGTGTACAGCCTGATGCGCTTTTGGCTCGACAAAGGCGTAGACGGCTTCCGCATGGATGTGATCCCACTGATCAGCAAGATTCCGGGCTTGCCGGATTTGTCGCCGGAGCAGTTGAAGGATCCCTCGAAGGTTTGGGCGAACGGCCCGCGACGCGACGAGTTCCTGCAGGAGATGAACCGCGAAGTCCTCTCGAAGTATGACGACATGAGTGTGGGCGAGGCCATCGGCATCTCTCTTGCCGAAACACACAACATCGTCGGCGAAGATCGGCATGAGCTCAGCGAAATCTTCAACTTTGACGCAACCCGCATCGGGTCCCTGGGTGGATATGAGTACGAGCCACTCTCGCTCCCCGGCCTGAAAGCGATCTATGCCGCGCACGCGCGTGTGTTGAGCAAGCAGGACTGGGACACGGCTTTTCTTGGCAACCATGACATGTCACGCGTGGTGTCGCGCTGGGGTGACGTGTCGACACCGGAGTACCGCGCTCTGTCGGCAAAGATGCTGCAGACTATGGTGTTGACGCTGCGCGGCACGGCCTACCTCTACCAGGGCGACGAGCTTGGGATGACCAATTATCCCTGGACAAAGATCAGTGAGTTCAATGACATCGAAGTCCAAAACCGCTTCAAGACGGACGTTGCCGCCGGCAGGCTCACCGAAGAGCAGCTGATCCGTGGTGCCGCTGCGTACGGCCGCGATAACTCCCGCACGCCCATGCAATGGGATACATCCAGGAATGCTGGTTTCAGCACGGGCGACCACACGTGGGAGCCAGTCAACCCGAACTACACGGCCATCAACGCGGCCGATCAGTTGCGCGATCCTGACTCCATTTATCACTACAACCAGCGAGCGATCGCTCTGCGCCATTCTGCGGCCGCTTTCGTGTATGGTGACTACCAGGATCTCGATCCCCGGCACGAACAGGTGTTTGCCTATACGCGCACGCTTGGTGATGCAAAGTATCTCGTGGTGTTGAACTTCTCTCGCAAGCCGATCGAGTACACGCTGCCGGGCGGCATGGGTACCGGGAGCCTGCGGCTCGGCAATTACCGCGAAACCACGGACGCGCCCGGATCGACCTCGATGCACCTGCGCCCCTGGGAAGCAAGGGTATACCAGCAAAACTAGAGCCTGCTCTGGCTACTGCACCGCCTGCACCAGCTGCGTCAGCGTGTCCTGAAAGATGAAGCGCACAATCGCCGAAGGCTGCTTTGCCGCGTCCAGCTGCTTCAGGCTGTTTGCCTTCCAGGCTGCCGGCGCAGCCTGGTGGCCGGAAAGGTATTGCACTGCCTGCATACCGATCTGACTCAGCGCGATCAACTGCTGGGCCCGCTGCGCCATGGGCTGCAGCCGTGGCGCCGAGGGGAAGAGCGCCTGCACCTGCGGCACCGATGCCCCGACTGCACGGAAGTACGACGTCACCTCAGCCGCTGCACTGTCCGCGGAGGCTGCGTCTCCCTTCTGTGTCAGCACGGCCGCGGCGAGTTGAAGACGGTGTTTGACGGGTGGGTCAGGCACAACGGCGTCCACAAAGTTCGTAAGTGGCGTTAGCTGCGATGTGTGCTGTTCCTGGTAGCGGTTATAGAAGGGGACGGGTTCGAACGCCTGGGCGAAGATGCGTAATGCGTTGATCTGCTGGTTTCCCGCAAGCGAACGCAAGCCTGCGTCTTCACTCGACAGGTGCTTCAACCCGAACGTTTCCAACTCCAGCGACGTGGCGTCAAGCCGGTGATACATGTCCACCACATCCCGCACGTCCTGCGGCGACCAGAAGCGTTCCGCGATGGCAGCGGTGCGCGGCCATACCCGTGAGTCGACAGTGCGCTCATCGATCTGCTCGGCCCACATGCAGACCTCACCGCCCAGGATCAGCTTTTGTTGCTGTGGCGTAAGATTCGTATTCGCAGGCACGGGATCCGCAAGGTAATGAACGCCCGCAGGCTTCATGGCGTCCAGGTAGTAAGGCTGTGACAGCACGCCTTGGAAACCCATCTGCGCGCCTTTTGCCAACGATTCCTCGCCGCGCCACGACTGGATCACCACATCCTTTGGCAGGTCCGGATGCATGATCTCGTCCCAGCCCACCATTTTGCGATTCAGCTTCGTCAGGATCGCAAGCACACGTGTGTTGAAGTAGGCTTGTAAGGCTTCGTTGTCTTTCAGGTTGTGTGCTCGCATGAAGGCGATAATGCGCGGATTTGTTTTCCAGTCAGGCGCTGGCGTTTCATCCCCGCCAACATGTAGGTACGTGTCCGGAAAGATGGTCGTCATCTCCGTCAGGAAACGCTCGATGAAACGATAGGTTTCTTCGCGCGTAGGATCGATCGCCGTGTCGGAGATGCCGAACTCCCGACGGATTCCACTCGGCTCCGTGCCGCTGTTCAGCTCGGGATACGCGACCAGCCACGCTGCAGAGTGGCCCGGCATTTCAAACTCAGGCACCACGCGAATGCCGCGATCCCGCGCATATTGCACCAGATCGCGTGCTTCATCCTGCGTGTAAAACTTACCGTCAGAACCAAGCTCCGTCAGCTTCGGATACGCCTTACTCTCGATACGAAAGCCCTGGTCCTCGGTCAGATGCCAGTGAAAAACATTCAGCTTTACCGCAGCCATTGCGTCGAGATTGCGCTTCAGAACATCAAGGGGCTCGAAGTGCCGGCCGCAATCGATCATCAGTCCACGCCAGCGAAAACGCGGGCTATCCTGCACCGATGCGGCTTGGATCACATAGCTGCCGGCCGAAGGCTGCGTGAGTTGGAAAAGCGTCTCCATGCCATGCAATGCACCAGCGGTCGTAGCGGCTTTCAGTCGAACGCCCGCAGTGGTCACGTCCAACGAGTAGCTTTCATCTTCATCCGGTCCCTGCACCGCCTCACCATCGCTTGCCACATCAATCAGGATTGTGCCTGTGGTCGCGTTGCTAACGGATCGAGGCAGCTGTGTACCCGTTTTATCTTCCATGCGCTTCAGAAAGCGAAGCGTCGCGGCCTGCAGCCTAGGCGATCCAGCTTGCACCAAAGCTACCGTGAGGTTCGGTTGCACGCGCAAGCCGTCCGCAGCGAAGCGCACGATAGCCGGCTTGGGCATAAGCAAATCGTTCGCCGCATTGCTTTGCGCACCAACGGGGAAAGCACACAGGAAGGCAGCGGACGCGACAATGAGGCGCGGCGAACAAAACGGCATCAGGCAGTCTCCGGTAAGCCGCCCACAAGAAAGCGGCACCGCAACAGCTTCTCACGACGTCGCCCTCCCCGCACAAAGCTCTCACGACGGATGCCGGCCCGCGCGGCTGGGGAGCCGACCAACACCTGCTCAGCAAGCTGCTCGCGAGCAAACCGACCTGCCGGCCGTCTACGACGTAGCTCCGCACTCCCGACCGCGATCAGAACGATTCTTCCGGTTGAATCGGCTCGCGATCATCCACGGACGCATGAGTTAAGTAGTACGGCATTAGAAAGATCGATAGCAGCCGAAAAACACAGGGCTGCGCGGCGATGCTGACGCAAAAGCGTACAGAGGCCGAAGAAGGGCAGAAATGCAAGCGCGGTACAGAACGGACGTTCGGCCACAAACTTGTCGCGAGTCACAGAAAGCGCGTTCGACAAAGATGGAGAGACCCGTCTCCAAATCTCTTCTCGCTTTCATGCAGCTGCTGCTCTCACTGAGTGATCCCGTTCAAGGTTGCGATCGCCTCGTCACTCAATCGGAGGGAAGCCGCTGCAAGATTCTCCTGCAGGTGACCCAGTGATGAAGTTCCCGGAATGGTAAGGATATTCGGCGAGCGCTGGAGCAGCCAGGCCAACGCGACCTGCATCGGTGTTGCATCGAGCGACTTGGCCACCCTCTCCAGTTCTGCCGATTGCAGCGGTGAGAAGCCTCCTAGAGGAAAGAATGGGACATATGCAATGCCGTCCGCCGCGAGCTCATCGACTAACGCTTCGTCTTCACGTTGCACCAGGTTGTACAGGTTTTGCACGCATACGATCGAGACAATGCCGCGCGCCTCTCGCACCTGTGCCGCAGTCGCGTTACTCAGGCCGATGTGCTCGATTTTGCCTTCCTGCTGCAGCTTGGCGAGCGCTTCAATGCGCTCGCCAACCGGTCCTTCGCTGGGACCGTGCGGGCCGTTTCCCATCAACCGCATGTTTACGACCTGGCGGGAATCCAATCCAAGATTCCGTAGATTGTCTTCCACAGCTGAGCGCAACTCTTTTGGCGATTGTGCCGGCTTCCAAGACTTGTCTGCCTCGCGCCGCGCACCCAGTTTGGTCACGATCACCAGGTCTTTTGGGTAGGGAAAAAGCGCCTCACGGATGAGCTGGTTGGTCACGTGCGGGCCGTAAAAATCGCTGGTGTCGATGTGATTCACGCCGGCTTCAACGGCCTCTTGCAATACCGCGACCGCAGCATCATGATCCTTCGGCGGACCGTAAACACCGGGGCCGGCAAGCTGCATTGCGCCGTAGCCCATGCGATTCACGGTTAAGTTCGTGCCGGGAAAGGTAAACGTACCACCAAGTTCTTGTGTAGCTGCCACGGTGCCTCCGAGAGCGCCCACGCGCCAGATCATTCGATGTACGTGAAACTGCACCGGATGTGGAAAAGAAAAGCCCCGGATTTCACCGGGGCTTTTCATTTGCGCGAAGCGGGTCTGCTGCATGCAGAGCTTAGTACATGCCGTCCATGCCGCCGCCGTGCGAGTGGCCGCCGCCCGCCGGTGCTGCCTTCTCCGGAATTTCGGAGATGAGCGCTTCGGTGGTCAGCAACAGGCCGCTGATGGAAGCCGCGTTTTGCAGCGCGGTGCGGGTTACCTTGGTGGGGTCGATCACACCGGCCGCAACCAGGTCTTCAAATTGACCAGTGGCTGCGTTGTAGCCGATGTTGTCCTTGCCTTCCAGGATCTTGCCCACAACCACGGCACCTTCTTCGCCCGCGTTGGCGACGATCTGGCGCAGCGGCTCCTCAATCGCGCGGCGGATGATGGTCGCACCGATCTTCTCGTCGCCCTCCAGCGTCTTGATCAGCGCGTCCACGTCGGTCGCGCAGCGAACCAGGGCCACACCACCACCTGCAACGATGCCTTCCTCGACGGCTGCACGGGTTGCGTGCATTGCGTCTTCCACGCGGGCCTTCTTCTCCTTCATCTCGGTTTCGGTAGCAGCACCGACCTTGATGACGGCGACGCCGCCCACGAGCTTCGCAAGACGCTCCTGCAACTTCTCGCGATCGTAGTCGCTCGAGGTCTTCTCAACCTGCGAACGGATCTCGCGAACGCGGCCCTCGATCTTGTCGTCCTGGCCTGCGCCGTCGATGATCGTGGTGTTGTCTTTGTCAATGGTCACGCGCTTGGCACGGCCGAGGTCTTCGATCTTCACGGACTCGAGCTTGATGCCGAGGTCCTCGGTAATCGCCTGACCGCCGGTCAGCGTCGCGATGTCGCCCAGCATGGCCTTGCGGCGGTCGCCGAAACCAGGAGCCTTCACGGCGGCCACGTTCAGCGTGCCACGCAGCTTGTTGACCACAAGCGTTGCCAGGGCCTCACCATCGACGTCTTCCGCGATGATGACCAGCGGCTTGCCGGTACGGGCAATCTGCTCCAGGAGGGGCAGCAGATCCTTCATCGACGAGATCTTCTTCTCATAGATGAGGATGTACGGATCGTCCAGCGCGGCTTCCATGCGCTCGGCATCGGTCACAAAGTAGGGCGACAGGTAGCCGCGGTCGAACTGCATGCCTTCGACGACGTCCAGCTGCGTTTCCATGGTCTTCGACTCTTCGACCGTGATTACGCCGTCCTTGCCGACCTTTTTCATCGCTTCGGCAATGATGGTGCCGATCTGCTGGTCGCTGTTCGCGGAGATGGTGCCGACCTGCGCGATCATGTCGCCAGAGACGGGCTTGGAGAGCTTGGAAAGAGCGCCACCGGTGACGGTGCCGTCCTCTGCGCGCTTGCCGACGATGGCCTCAACGGCCTTGTCGATGCCGCGCTTCAGGGCGGTCGGGTTTGCGCCGGCGGCAACGGTCTTCACGCCTTCGCGGTAGATGGCCTGGGCCAGGACGGTCGCGGTCGTGGTGCCGTCGCCTGCTACGTCGCTGGTCTTTGAAGCGACTTCCTTGACGAGCTGCGCGCCTACGTTCTCGATCGGATCCTTGATCTCGATCTCCTTCGCGACGGTGACGCCGTCCTTGGTGATCGTGGGGGAGCCGAACTTCTTCTCGATGACGACGTTGCGGCCCTTCGGACCGAGAGTCACTTTGACCGCGTCGGCGAGGATGTTCACGCCGCGCAGAATCGCCTGACGGGAATCTTCACCGTGCAGAATTGTCTTTGCCATTGCTTTGTCTTCCTTTGCGGCCGAAGCCGCGGGTGTGAATGAAAACTCAGGGGGCTAGCGCCCCGATTCTTGCCTGCCGTCGAGCTATTCGTGGCGGCAGCAGCAGTGCCCTACGACTTCAGGATGCCCAGGACCTCTTCCTCACGCATGATGAGGAGGTCTTCGCCGTCCAGCTTGATCTCGTTGCCGGAGTACTTGCCGAAGAGGATGACGTCTCCAGATTTGACGTCGAGCGGGAACACCTTGCCCTCGTCGTTCGACTTGCCTTTGCCGACGGACACAACCGTGCCCTGCTGCGGCTTTTCCTTCGCGGTGTCCGGGATGATGATGCCGCCGCGCATTGTTTCGCCCTCTTCGGTCCGGCGGACCAGGATGCGGTCGTGCAGCGGAGTAAACGTAGATGCCATGGGGATTCTTGCTCCTTGCTTTGTGGTGCACTTGTCAGTGTTTGCAGATTGAGCGCGAGCGTTGGCACTCGCACCCTCCGATTGCTAATGTACGGGGTGGGGCGAGGCCCGTCAAGGCCATGCCGCATGAAATCTGAGTAAATTGCACTCAGGTCTGCTCTCGCCGACAAAGGCGAACGTTCCCCCGGCTCAGACGGTCTCGGCCTTGGACAGCTAAACTATTCGCATGGTTTCGGCAGTCGGCAGACGCAGTTGGAAGCACGCAAGTCTCTGGGCTACAGCAGCCCTCGTTACCGTGGGAACGCTGTTCGGTCAGTCAGAGCGGCATGGACGCAAGTACAAGGCGCCAGCTGAAACCAGCCACCTTGAGGTGCTGATTCTTCGCGACAGCAGCGGCAAGGTGATTGAGAATGCCGGTGTGGTCTTTCATCCTACGAAGGACGGCACGGACGAAGGCAATCTTGAAGTCAAGTCTGGCGTCGACGGCAAGGCATTCATCGACATCATCCCGACCGGCTCGGTTGTACAGGTACAGGTGATCGCAAGCGGTTTTGCGACCTACTCCGGGACCATCAGCCTGGACAGTCCTTCGAAGCAGCTGACCGTGCGTATGAAACGGCCGCAAGAGCAGTACTCAAGCTATGAAGACCGATCCGGAGCCTCCACCCAGAAGTCGGGTGTGCAGGAACCGAATCACCGCACGGTTCAGGCCACGCAGAGCAAGCCGATCACCGCGACCGATCCGGTGCTGAAGTTGCCAAACGCACCGGCTGACCCAAAGCAGAACGGTGATCCGACGGTGTCTCCGGCAGCGGACCACAATGTGAGCGTACCGCCGTCGAACACACCGCCGCCGCAGCCAAACCGTTCCAGCGCACCCACCGGCAATCAGGGTGCCACGTCCGGCACAACGGGACCGAACTAACCCGTGCCGGCTCTTTCTGGTAAACGGGCGTTGGTGACCGGCGGCGCACGCCGGATCGGCCGAGTGTTAGCGCATTCGCTGGCCGCCGAAGGCGCGGATGTCGTTATCACCTCGCGCGAGGTGGATTGCACGGTCGAGAACGCGGTCACGGAGCTGCAGCGTCTCGGTGTTCGAGCACGCGCGGTCGCGTGCGACGTGGGCGATCCAATTTCCGTGCGGAAGGCGGTTGCGGGGGCAGAGGACTACCTGAACGGACTGGACCTGCTCGTGAACAATGCCGGCGCCTTTGAGACCGCAGCACTCGAGCAGATCACACCCGAGCAATGGGACGCCATGTTCGCCACAAACACCCGCGGTCCCTTTTTGGTCGCTCAGGCTGCGTATCCACAGTTGAAGGCGGCCAACGGACGTATCGTCAACATCGGCTCGCTGGGCGGCATGCATCCCTGGTCGACGCATGCTCACTACTGCACGAGCAAGGCCGCGCTGCACATGCTGAGCCAGACCATGGCCAAAGCGTGGGCGCCTGAGATCAGCGTGAACTGTGTTGCTCCTGGCATGATTGTGCTGGGCGAGACTCACGACGCCGCTTATGACAGCTTCGCAAAGAAAACACCGATGCAGCGCAACGGTCGCGCGGAAGACGTTGCAGAGGCCGTACGCTTTTTTGCGACCTGTCCCAGCTTCATCACCGGGCAGTTGCTTGCGGTGGACGGCGGACTCGGCCTGAGTTGACTCAGCAGACACGCTACTTTTAACGGAAGTGCTCCACCAGGGAGTCCAGCCAGCCCTTTTTCTCTTCCGCAAAAACTCCCAGCGGCTCGGGTTGCGGCGTCAGAGTTCGTCCCTCGAATACAGCCAACGGGTTGCTCACAAAAAGCCGCTGTGCCGTCTCATCTCCCTTGCGCTTGCGAACAGCTTGGTATGCAGGGCTCATGCGCGGTGTGCGGCGGGTCAGGTCGTGCGCATCACTGCTGACGAAGTGGACCCACTGCTTGTCCATCAGCTCCCACGCGACCCGCTCCGCGATCTTGCCGAAGTGGCCGGTAAGCGAGTTCGCAGTCACCTGTACCAGCATGTCGGCTTTCATCCACTCGCGCAGGCGACTGCGTGAGCGCTGCAAGGTACTGTTGCGTTCAGGGTGCGTCAGAATCGGGATCAGGCCGGCGACGCGCATCTTGTACAGAAGCTCGTCGATGCGCGCAGGAATTCCCGTATCTGAAAGCTCGATCAGCAGATAGGGACCGTCGTTGATGGCGTATTGCTTCGTGATACTGCCGATGTCCACAGTGTTGTCGTAGTCCAGGTGAAAATCGGAACCGAGGCCAAGCTGAATCCGGTTTGCCGTGAGCTGGGGCAGAGCGCCGCGAATTTGTTGCAGGCGTTCCGCGTGTGCCGCGCGGCTGTACGCGTACTGCTCGTTGGCGTGCGGCGTCGCGACCAGGTGCGTGACACCATCCTCAGCCGCCATCTGCACCATGGCTACAGAAGTTTGAAGATCCGGCGATCCGTCGTCGACGCCAAAGATGAGATGGTGGTGTAAATCGACCATGGTTATGCGTGTGCCAGAGTAGCAGCCAGAGATTGGAACAGGCGCAGGCCGTCCGCAGACCCAAGCAGCGCCTCGCTCGACCGGTCGGGATGTGGCATCATGCCCAGCACGTTGCGACCTTCACTTAGGATGCCAGCGATGTTGTCCAGCGAGCCGTTCGGGTTTGCGCCTGGGATTGCGGCGCCTTCGGCGTCGCAGTAGCGAAACGCAACGCGATTCTGGCGCGTCAGGGACGCGAGCGTGTCCGCATCGCAGAAATAGTTGCCCTCCATGTGCCCGATCGGCATCTGGAGCATTTCGCCCTCCGTGAGCACGTTGGTAAACGGTGAATCGCTGGTTTCGGTGCGCAGGTTGACCTGCCGGCAGATGTATCGCTGGTTCTGGTTGCGAAGCAGTGCGCCGGGCAGAAGGCCTGCCTCACAGAGGATCTGGAAACCGTTGCAGATGCCCATCACTGGACCGCCTGCCGCGGCGAACTTCTTCACGCTCTCCATGACCGGAGCGAACCGGGCCAGTGCCCCGGTCCGGAGGTAATCGCCGTAGGCGAAGCCACCCGGCACCACAATCGCGTCACAACCCTGCAGGTCTTCAGAAGCGTGCCACAAAAAGGTGACCGGTTGCTGCAACACGCTGCGAAACACGTTGTAGGTGTCGTGGTCGCAGTTGGACCCGGGGAAGACCAGTACGCCGAACTTCATACCGGTAGAGTATCGCGCGACCGCAAGCCTTCGCCAGGAACGTGCATCTGAACGAGCATGCGTGCCGAAGAACGGGAAGCGAACTACAGCCGCCGGGCCGGTGCCGCACTCGGCGGCTGGTTCCGCGCCACGCTGCTGGATGCAGCGATCGTCGGCATCATGTGGTTGGCTGGACTGCTTTGGATCGGCGTTCCGTTCGCTCCGCTGTGGGCTCTACTGGGAGCGCTGTTTCAGTTCGTGCCGGGAGTCGGCGCAGTGCTGGGCGTCTGCGGACCTGCCGTCGCCGCAGTCTTCTCCACCAATGACAATGACTATAGCCGGCTCTGGTGGGTACTGGGTCTGTACGCGATCATCGCTGTGAGCGACGGTCTACTGATCCAGCCGTTGCTGCTGAAACGGCAAACGCGCGTGCCGTGGTGGGCGGCGCTGCTGGGGCCAATCCTTGGTGGCATTCTGCTGCCGCCCTGGGGAGCCTTACTGGCCCCACCGATTCTCGCTGTCGTCTTTGCGTTCCGGCGGCCACGGCCGGCTCACCTGTAAGGCTCAGACGGTCAGCCGGTATTTCGTCTCCGCCAGACGGAACAGCGGTCGCCACAACAGACGGTTGATGGTCACCACCATCAATGCCATCAGAATGGTGCCGAGCAGAAGTCCGCCAAAACGGCCCGCATCCGTGGCCGCGCTGATCTGCTCGCCAAGTCCGAACGCAGTATAGGTCTGGCCCTTCAGCCGGAAGTATTCCGCAATAATGCTTGCATTCCACGCACCGCCCGAGGCTGTGACCAGGCCTGTTACAAGAAATGGGAAGATGCCTGGCAGGATGACAGTTCGCCAGCGCTGCCAGCGTGAAAAGTGGAAGAGGTTTGCCACCTCTTTCAGATCATTCGGAATCGCAATCGCGCCGGCGATCACGTTGAACAGGATGTACCACTGCGTGCCCAGCAGCATCAGCAGGATGGCGCCAGCGTTCATACCGCCGCCGCTGCGAATCAGCAGTAGGAGCAGCACGGGAAACAGAGCCGTTGCCGGTACGCTGGCCGCGATCTGCGCCACGGGCTGAGCAACGCGCGCAAGCCGCGGATGAAAGCCGATGGCAACGCCGGCAGGGATCGTCCACGCGGAAGCGAGCACCAGGGCCAGCGTGACGCGCAGAAAGGTGGCGCCGGCACCCAAAACGAGTTGCCGCAGATCGCTCGAGTGGAGCACACGCAGCAAACCCACAGCCTGGAAGGCGAGATACAGCAGAGCCGCCAGCATCACGATGTACAAGAGCATTCGGAGCACCTGCGGCACACGTCTACGGCTGTCCTCATCCACACGTGCCGTCTGTTGCGTCCGGGCGGCGAAGTGTTGGTACAGGCGTTCCTGCAAAGGAATCAGGGTACGTCGACCCAGGCCATGCAGCAGCGATGAGGATTGCAGGGCAGCCAGCAGCGGCGAGCGTACACCGCGGGTGCTCTCAACCTGCTCAAATTTGAAGCGGTCGGACCATGCGATCACAGGACGCCAGATCAGCTGGTCCGTCGCGACGATGATGCTGATCATCGCCACAAGTCCCCAGAAGATCGCCGAGACGTTCCCAGCCGAGGCCGCGGTCTGCAGAAAGCTGCCAAGACCGGGCAAACGGAAATCGCGTTCGCCCAAAACGAACATCTCGCAGGCCATCAGAAAAAACCAGCCACCTGCGACGGAAACCATGCTGTTCCAAACCAGACCGATCGCGGCGTAGGGCAGCTCCAACTGCCAGAGCCGTTGCCACCGGGAGTATTGGAAAACTGCGGAGGCCTCTACCAGTTCGCGGGGCAGGCTCTTCAGCGAAGAATAGAAGCTGAACGCCATGTTCCAGACCTGGCCTGTGAAAATGAGCAGGACGGCGCCAAGCTCCAGGCCGATTTGCCTGGAGGGAAAGAGCGCGATCATCGCCAGCATCACGCCCGGTAAGAAGCTGAGCACGGGAATGGATTGCAGGATGTCGAGCGCGGCGATCATCAGCGCTTCTAACCGGCGGCTGTAAGCAGCGGCATAGCCGTATCCCACGGCAAATAGAAGGCTGAGAACATAGGCCAAGCCCATGCGCACGACGGAATAAAAGGCGTACTTCGGAAGTGCGGCCGCGGAAAGGGAAATCTGGACATCCGGCTGTGAGTTGCCTGCCCACAACCGTGCGACAAGGACGATCGCGTAAAAGCAAGCGAGACCGATCAGGGCCACCGTCACATCCAGCACAAACGGCCACGTGCGCCGCAAAATCAGACTGCGCGACATGGTCTGCGGCAGCCGCGCGTCCAGTCGCGAACGTACGCGGGTAAAGCTGCCCGGCAGCAGTCTCACGCGTCGTCTCCGGCTGCGGCTAGCTGCTCGTGCGGCACGCTGGATTCGGTGAAACGCTGTTGGCTGCTGTCGTAATCGAAAAGTTCTGCGTAACGGCCCCAGTTGATCGCGGTTTCCAGTTGCCGCTGCGTCTCTTCCTCACTGAACTGCTCGTCGAGCATGTCATGAAAGAACTCCTCGGGCACGCTTCGGTCAGACTTGGCCTGGATGGCGCGAACGATCTGCCGCAGAAGCAGCACCTTTTCGATCGCCGCGACGCGGAACATTTCTTTCTGCCGCGGGATCTCGGCGTGGCCGTACTCGGAACCCTGAGCCGTCATCATGGCGTCGCCTTCTTGCACGCTGAGAAAGCCGAGGAGCGCCGCGGCGTCCACGATCGGCAGGAGATCATCGATCTCGAACGCGAGGTCGTCGGCCAGCCGGTAGATGTCCGCCTTGCCACCGTGATCGATTAAGAGCTCCAGCAGGCCGGCGATGCCACCGGGCCGCGCGTGCGGCAGCATCTGGTAGCTCATCAGGCGCTGGTCGCGCACGCGCCGGCCGTCGCTCGTCCGGGGCAGCTCGGGCGGCTGGGTTTCAGGCTGCGTCAGCACCTTGTAGATGTAGTCGACTAGCTGGGTGAACGCGGCGGTCTTGCGGTTGCGCGGGTGCTGCAGGTTGACCTGGAAATCCGTGCGGATGTGGCCGGGGTTACGGCCCAGCACGATGATCCGGTCGGCGAGCAGCACCGCTTCCTCAATGTTGTGCGTCACGATGAAAATGGATTGCGTCGGCATGGTGCGCTTGTGCCAAAGCTCCAGCAGTTCCGAACGCAGGTTTTCAGCGGTGAGCACGTCCAGCGCCGAGAAAGGTTCATCCATAAACAGCACTTCAGGCTCGACTACCAGGGCGCGCGCAAAGCCGACGCGCTGCCGCATGCCTCCGGAGAGCTCACGCGGAAAGGCCGACTGGAAGCCGTCGAGGCCCACCGTGTCGAGCATTTTCATAGCGCGGCGCTTGCGTTCCTCGGGAGCAATGCCCTTGGCCTGCAGCGGCGCTTCTACGTTCTGCAAAACAGTGAGCCAGGGGAACAGCGCGAAGCTCTGGAAGACGATGGAAACGTTGCTGTCGGACTCTGAGATCGGTTGACCATGCCAGAACACTTCGCCTGCGGAGGGCTGGGAGAGCCCGGTCAGCATGCGCAAGAGTGTCGATTTACCAGACCCGGACGGACCCAGCAGCGCAACGATCTCACCCGGCACAATCGACAGGTTCGTCGGCGAGATCACCTGGATGCGGTTTTCACTCGGCTGGGCGTAATACTTCTCGACCCGCTCGGCGCGGATGATCGCTTCTGCCACGGGTCAAACCTCCGGTCGACAATGGCCGCAGCGGCTGGCGGTTCGCGGCGCGATGATCGGTGATGCAGCCGAGAGAGCAAGGGCCTACATCTTTGGTGAGCGTAACACTTGTGCCTTCACTTTCATGCGTTTGCAATATGGGGCGCGCTCGCTTGCCATGCGGCTCTGGGGTGGGTACTCTTATCGAAGACATGACGAACGGCAATGCAAAACCGAAGGTCCTCGTCGCGGACGACGAGCAGGTCATCGCGAACACTCTGGCCATCATTCTGAATCAGGCGGGCTTCGAGGCCCGCGCCGTATATTCCGGCGAGAACGCGTTGGAGACTGTGGATGCCTTCCAGCCCAACATGTTGATCAGCGATGTCATTATGACGGGGATGACCGGCATTGAGGCCGCTATCCAGATCCGTCAGAAGCTGCCGCATTGCAAGGTGCTGTTGTTCAGCGGTCAGGCTGCAACTGCCGACCTTCTGGAAAAGGCGCGCGCGCAGGGCCACGAGTTTGAAATCCTCGCCAAGCCAGTTCACCCGACCGATCTGCTGGCAAAATTACGCAGCTAGAGCGTCACGAGCTTGCGGAACGAGGTCCGGAATCCCGGACTCGTTCCGCGTTTGTGCTCACCGTATCACGCCGCGAGCGCGCTTTAGGATCTCCCGCCGTTTCACCTCAATCATGTATTCGTAGAAAGACTGCAGTGTGGCGTAGGTCCAACCGGCGGGGCCGTCCAGCACCGCACCTCGGACAAACATCATGTACACCCATTTGATGAGCGGGCGGGCTGGCAGCCTGTAAAAGATCGCCTTTTGCGCGGCGCGGCGTTCCTGCAGACTCTTCCCGAACAGAGCTTCTCGCCATGAAGCCTGCGCTGTTGCCACACCCGCCGCCAGAAGTTCGGCTTCCGCGGAGGAGTAGCGGTTGTGACGGTCGATCCACCAGCTGATTCCTTTCAGGAACGGGTAGTGCTCCAGCGGAGGCTGCAGGTCGGCTACTGCTCCATCGGCTTCGAGAATCTCATTGACGGCTCGCACGTAACGCGCGCGCCCGCGCCGTACCAGGCGAACGTAGGTCGGCGTCAATTGCGCGTGCTTGAGCCACGTGCCCCATAGGTAGTCGCGCCGACGTATGCGGAATGCGACGACATTGGTTGGCGCGGAGACCACCGCGCGTAGCATGTCTGCTGACAGCTCTCGAGAAGGCCGCTCATCCGCGTCAAGGATCAGCACCCAGTCATGGCGGAACGGAAGCGCCAGCCCGGCGTTTCGCTGCGCGGCATAGTTATCAAAGATCCGCTCGGTTACATGGGCGTCGAGGTCGCGCGCAATCTGCTGCGTACCGTCGCTTGAAGCAGAGTCGAGCACGTGCACGTCGTCGGACCATGCGATGCTGTCCAGGCACTCCGGCAACGCTTGCGCCTCGTCCTTGGTCAGGATCAGAACGGAGATCAATCGAGACGTCCGTCACGGTCTGAATCTGCACCGGCGGCCTGCTCGGCACTCCTCGCAAGCTTGGACTGCCGGCGGGTTTTCACAGCAACGGCGGGAGCACCGCCATACACGGTCCACGGCTCCAGGTTGCGCGTGGCTACGGACGCCAATCCGAGCACCGCGCCCTCGCCCACCTGCACACCGGGAGCGACACAGGCCCGAGCGCAAATCCAGGCCCGAGCCCCCACACTCATCCGGAAGGCCAGCAGCGGGAACTCCGGGTCGTTGTAGTCATGGGTTGCGCCGCAGACGAAACTATCCTGCGAGATGACGCAAAACTCCCCAAACCGCATCGGTGCGGGATTGTAGATGTCTGCGCCGTCGCCGATGCCGGTGTAATCCTCGCAGAGGAGATTCCAGGGCGCCCAAATTCTTGCTTTCGGATAGATGTGCACCCCCTTGCCCAGCTTCGCCCCAAAGCAGCGCAGCAGAAGCGCCCGCCATGCGTGCATCGGCCGTGGCGACGTGCGAAACAGCAGCGCCGCGGTGATATTCCACGCCAGGCGAGCCAACCTGTTTCTGAGCGAGAACGAAGGCCGCTGCGATGGATGCACCTTCGAAGCGGGCACGTGCTCGTCGGCTCTATCGTGTGCGGGCTGCATGCTCTTTCCGGGTTGCAGGCAAGATAGCATCTCCAGCCGCCGCGACTGGCAGGTGGGTCACGAACGCGAGTGCTGCCTTCAAACCGTTGCGGTCTTCGGCGAAGCTCCACTTTCGAATGCGCTCGCGGCTGCACGCTCCCATGCGCGCGGCGAGGCCTGGCGCAAGCACCGCCCGCAGCGCTTCGGTCAAGGCGGCAATGTTGCGGGCAGGGAACACAACACCGTTCGTACCATCCTGCACCAGGTCGACCGCGCAGCCTACCTCCTCTGACACGATCACGGGCAGCCCACAAGCCATTGCTTCGTTCACGATCAAACCCCAGGGTTCGTGCGTGGAGGGCAACACAAACACGGTGCATAGTGCGAAGATCCCGGGCAATTCGGTCTGGTTGCGGAAACCGGCGAAGCGGACCAGTGCCGCATTTGATGCTTCCACCCGGCTGCGCAGCGCTGGCATCTGTTCGCCATCACCAACAATGAGCAGGTGTGGGTGCTGCTCAGCCGGTATGCTGCCGATCAGGCGAAGGTAGGCCTCCAGCAGATCGTCACAGTGCTTACGTGGTTGGAGTTTTGAGGCAAACAGGATGACGGGCCGCCCCGGTTGCAAACCAAATGACTCGCGCAACATTTCCGATGCTGTCGCCGCACCCCTGGCGAATTGCTCGTTGTCGACAGCGTACGGGGTCAGAAACGCGGGAAACCGGTGGCCAAGATAGTACGACCAATACTCGGCGTTGCGTGTGCCGATGGGCAGGACGGCCGTAAGATGGCCGCGCAGGCCTGCGAAGAAGGCGCGCTTTGCCCACAGCTTCCAACCGGCACGTTTGCGATCCTGGAGCCAGGATTCGGCTCGAAGCAGCACTGGAATGCCGAGCGCTCGCGCCGCAAAAATCGCGTGAAGGCTGTTGATCGAGCTGTATCCATGGACCCAAACTGCGTCAAAGGCGCGCCCATCGAGACCACGCGAGAGATGGCGAAGAAAGCCACGCGCGATCGGCGCAAACGTGCTCGGATTCACCGTATCGCGCCACCGCTCTAGAACGACCGAGCGGTAGCCGGACGTCAGCGGCACGTCCCATCGCACGTCCGCGCCGAAGCCGCTGTCGCGATAGGCCCGCACGGAAAAATCCGAGCAGAAGAACACGCAAAGGTCAATGGCCGGATCGGCCGCAAGCGCGCGAAGCAATGGTGCCTGGTACTGAATGGGATGACTGACTACATAGGCCACACGCACAGGCCCGGGATCCCGCGAGGAACGGCTCACGTTATGATCCCTCCGAAGGGTCCAACGCGCGGCGGCCTCAACGCGGGATCGCGTAGGCAAGAGTCAGGGCAAGGCCGATTGCCGTACCGACGCCACCACCACGAATGGCGGCAAGCACCTTGTCCGAAGGCAGATAGAGAATGTCGTCTGTCTGCAGGACCGGATCTGGCGCTTTTCCTTTTAGTACATCATCCATTTTGATAATGGTCAGGGTCCGCGTGGTGCCGGTCGTCCGGATCAGGTGCAGATCGTTCGTCTTGGCCTCCAGGAACTTGCCATTGGCGATGGTGTACGCCTGGAGCAAGGTAAGCGGTGCAGTGTTCTGCAGCGGGAATGCGCCCTGGCTCTTCCACGCACCGACGAGATAGTAGCTGCCGATGCGGCCTGTCGTAATGGTGTCGCCTGGAAAGATGGGTATGTTCGAGTATTTGCTCTGCTCTGGATTCGTGCCCAGGTCGACATTGATGGATTGTGCCTGACCCGGCCGGTCGATCATGATCACGTGACTCGTCGTGGGCTGCAGTCCACCCACGGCGGCAAGCACGTCAAACAGTCGTCGGCTTCCGGATAACCCCGTGACCGTGCCACGCACATCACCCAGCAGCGTAATCTGCGACTTGACTGATTCCGTTACCTCGATCTGCACGGGGGCGTTATGAAACATCTGCGCAGCTTCAAAGCGCTGACTCACGAGCGTCTGCGCCTGTCGTAACGTAAGACCGTCGACCTGCACAGGGTCGATCAGTGGAACCGACAAGAAGCCCTCGTCCGAAATGCGACCTGTGAAGTTGTAATCGGAGATGCCGTAGATGCTGAGCCGTACCAGATCACCGCCACGCAGCACTGTGTCGTGCCGGGGTGGGAACAGGATTGCGGGATCCGTGGTCAGCACGTGCGGCGAGTTGACCGGGTCGGTCGCCGTATCCGCCGGGCCATTGAATTGTGCGCTGGCAGCGGTGGCCCAGAGCAGCGCTACCGTAAGCAGAAAGGGAAAGAACGAAGCCCTCATGCAGCACCTGCCGGTGTCTCGGTTCTGCGGGGTTCGGTTTCCCAGCTTTCCGAATCGATGTTGCTGTAGCTGTATCCCGAATAACCGTAGTATCCGTAATATTCCGGGGAGTTCACATCGACTGCGTTCAGGACAACTCCCGTAACCGGAGCACCGGCGCGGATGAGCAAGTCGCGGGCGCGCCGGACCACGTGACGGCTGCTCTTGCCGTGCCGCACCACCAGCGCCAGCGCATCGCACTGCCGGGCCAGAATCACGCCATCCGTCACGGACAGGATTGGCGGCGAATCGATCACAATGTGCGTGTATTGCTCGCAGCAGCGAACCAGAAGATCGTGCATCGCCTCCGATGACAGCATCTCCGTGGGAAATGGGGGCACCGGACCACAGCAGAGGATATCCAGGTTCGGAACTTCCGCAACCTGTCGAAGCGCGTCCTCCAGGGTAGCGGCGCCAGCAAGCACGGTGGACAGCCCCACACGTCCATTCAGCCCGAAGCGATGGTGCACATTGGGCCGGCGCAGGTCTGAGTCGATCAGCAACACCCGGGTCTCGCGCTGCGCCAGGATGCAGGCCAGGTTCGTCGCGATGGTGGTCTTGCCCTCAGCGGGCGTCGAGCTTGAAACAACGATGATCTTGGGTGGATGACCCGTTGTGGAGAGCAACAGCGAGGTTCGTAGCGACCGGAAAGCTTCGGAAAACTGCGACTTTGAGGTGGCGAGGACGCCGATGTTGCTTTGCGCCACTGTGAGCGCGCCGCCACCATCGCTGCCTATGCGGCG
>CAXUEG010000001.1:41640-42498 GCA_964249935.1 uncultured Terriglobus sp. | reverse complement strand
GGGTAAGAGTGAGGACGCGCCTAGAAAGTGAAGGCTAGACCAGCCTGCAGCATGCGCGGAGACTGTGCCAGATACAACGTCCGGCCGTCGCTGGAAAGAAACGGCTGGTAGCCCTGCGCCAGCAGATTTTGCACTTGAACCACGGCCTCCAGGCCGTCCGGCAGCAAGGGCAGGCGCTCGAGCCTTTGCCGCAGTAACAGGCTCAAGTAGGCCGGATCCTGCGCGGAACGGAAAGAATCCACGGCAGTGAGCGTGTTCGCGCGCTGCCAGCGGTAACCAGCTTCCCCGCGCGTGCCGGTCCGAGCGAAGTTAGCGCGGGCACGTATGTCAGCGCTGAGAGCCTGATGCACGCCAGCCTGCAAAGCCGCCGTCGCGATCGGAATGGGAGCGGAGGCATCATTCACCAAGGCGCTGCCGCTCGCCACGCTTGCGGCCAAGGAAACATGGGCTGTAACCGGTTGATCAAGCGAGAATCGCACGCCGGCACCGTTGAAGTCGCGTCCGGCAATCACGTAGGTTTGCGTAGTCGGGTCGGAGAGCTGGGGCAAACCGTCGCTGTCGGCGGAGGTAAGCGTTCCCACGCCGGAAAGCAGCGGGTCTACAATCGCCTCGCGATACGCCTCAATCTGTAGTTTGCCCTGCCTGGGGGTGCGAACGGCAAGCGAAAGCGAGTTCGCGCTGCCACCGGAGAGCCGCAACTGCCCGTTGTGACGCACCGCCAGCGGAGTGGCCGGAGCAACACGGTCCAGATCTTCCAACTGAGAGGTGCCGCGGGATGCGGTATACGCATACGCGATCACCACGTCGGAGCCAGCGCGGTAGGCGACGCGTACAAACGGTTCCATTGCGATGGCATTG
>CAXUEG010000001.1:29493-41630 GCA_964249935.1 uncultured Terriglobus sp. | reverse complement strand
ACAACGGTGCGAGTGGAGGCACCGAATGGGAGCTGCCGTCCCCAACCGGCGCTGATCTCTGCCGAGGGTGCGACAGGAAAGGGGACGCGCGGCCCGGAAAAGTCGGCGCGCAGTACGCTGCCCGAGCCGTCCCCGGTGCTGCGTTCCATGGTGAGCACTTCATGGTTGCCGCCGTGGGCAAAGCCGCCGTTGTTCGCGAAGATCGCGACCCGGCCTTCGGACTGCACGCGGCCGCGTTCTTGCGAACTGCTGGAGACACCGATGGTCGCGTTCCCGTCGCTGTCGATGCGGAGCACCGGGCGAACGGTCGAGGACCGGAGCGTCCACATCCAGTCGTCCTCGGCGGCATCGCTGGTGCGGCGGGTTGCAGGAAGCCACTGCGTCGGCGCGAGCAGCGTCGACAGCGTCATGTTGACAACGGCGCGCGAGTTTGCGCCGACCTGGAGCGTCTGGCGGATGGCCGGCAGAAAGAGCGCGGCGCTCACTCGGACACGGTAGCGACCGGGACGCAGATCGCTGACACGGTAGCGGCCGTTGCTGTCGGTCAGGGCGGTGGCGGCAGGCGTGGCATCGGGGAAGAGCAGCTGGACGAGTGCACCCATTTGCGGAATACCCTCGCCATCGATGATGACGCCGCTGACACTGCCACCGGGAAAGTAGCCGCCGGAACCGTGGCTGGTCTGGGCTGCCAGCGGAACAGAACAAGATGCGGCTGCGGCTATCAGAGCCACAGTCGCCGAGCAGCCGAGTATCCAGGAAGACCGCTGCATGTGCGTTCTCCGATTCCCTCCTGCGTCCCTTGCCTGATGGCCGCAAATGCCGGCCGAAACTTGTGTGGGCTGCCGCTTCTGATGGCGGCTGGCCATTCTGGTCGGAGCTGAGCCCCGAAAGTTCAACCCGGCCGATTCGCCTAAACAGGCTGCCGAACCGTCCGGATCAGGTTACTCCACGGTGAATGGTGCCGACTGCGAAATTTCCTGCTTCGAGACGCCGTCATTGACTTTGATGAGTACCTGGTACTTGCCGGGTTGCAGGCTGGCGAGCGGCATGCTCTTTTCCAGCGTCACCTGATCTGCGTTTGGGTTCATCTTGGCGGTTGATTCGCTGGTCTGCAGAATTGCCTTATTTGACGCGAGATCGACGACTTCATAATTGATCTCCGCATTGTTCTGCTTGCTCTTGTCATCGATGCCGAGGTTATATACCTGCATCCAAAAGTTCAGGTTCTGATCGCGCTTGTAGATCACGGGAATCATGGGACTGGACGAAACGCTGGGGACCACCTTGGTGTTGCCGATGACGAAGTTACCCGCGCCGATCTCTTTAGTGGGTACGCGCGCCATGCTGGAGGCCAGGATGAGTGAGGAGGCCGACAGACGCTCATCATCATATTTCGGCACATTGACCGAACGGCGCCAGGTACCGATATGTTCCGGGTTGTTCACGTCTTTAATGACGATGTCGACCTTGTAGATACCAGGGCGGAGCGGTACCGATTTCCAGTAAAGATTGCGCTGCGCCTGTTCGCGAGCGAGGAACTCGGACGGTACCTGGACGGTGACAGTGTCCTCAAAGGTCTGCACGATGCGGTGGTTGATATTGGAAACCTGGCCGAGTATGTTCACCGTTCCGGTCGAGACGCCGTCCTTGGTCTGAAACGTTACGTCGCGGTTGCGAATTTGCAGGGTGACCGGCATCAGCACCGTATCGTTGGTGACCTTCACGTAATCGGTCCGGACGTCGAAGAGGAACGGCGGTCCCTTCAGAATGGTGGACTGGGAAAGATATTGCTCCAGATCCTTGAACTTGATGGGCGGCGGCGCCATGATCTTGGAGTACATGGTCAGGCGATCGAACTGCTTGCTCTGCTGCGAGGCTGCGTACGGGCCGTTGCCGAGCTGCTCCAGACCGCCGCCGGAGAAGCGGTCTTTCTTGTCGGCCATGCCCATCTCTTCATACATGGTCAGACCGGCGCCGGGCGTGTGCTTCAACGCGTCCTTTTCCGAGCGATCCAGCGTCAAGTGATAGTCGCTGCACTGGCAGCTGTCGACGAACTCCAGGTCGATGTTGTCGCCGATACCCTCGAGATAGCGGTAGTGCCATGTTTCGAAGGGGAAGGTCGAAGTACTGCCACCACCCTCTTCGATGGGACGCTGATACGTGCCGCCGCTCGGGTGTGAATCGATGCTGTCGGGTTTGCCGTAGGCGATGTAGACGTGGCCGCGGTCGGTTTTCCAACCCGGCTTGCCAGCGGCGAAGTGCTCGTTGGCATAGGCGATGCGGGCATAGTGCTGCTCGCGGAACTCGTTATCGGGCGACTCGGGATTCGGATTGCGGCGCAGCCAGAAGTTTTCAACGAACTGCTCGCGTTCTTCGTCGTTCTTGAGCGACTTGAACGCGGAGACTTCCTGGTCGGTGATGATCCAGACCACGTCCTGATTCAGCCACTTGTTCCACGGGCTATCGCCCTTGATTTCGCTCTTCAGGTACTTATTCTGCTGAAGCTTCTCGCGGTCACTGAGCCGTCGCTTGGTCGGATCCGGGTGTTCTTCCTGCGGCTCGGCCTTGGTCACCTTGCCGGTGGGATCGGTGATTGCGGGTGTTGCCGCGGGCGCGGACTGTGCTGCCGCCGTCGGGGCTTGGGCCGTGGCCGCAGCCGGAGCACCATCCTGACCGCACGCCTGCATCGAAACCGTACCCAAGCCGATCAGGACAGCTGCCCAAATCCCCTGCTTTAAACCCTGCGCCATTGCCCTGTCACTCCCGGCCGGCTCCTCACCTGGAGCGGACCGTAATCGGATGGAACCAGTTTAGTGATTTTCTGAACAACCCGCTACGCTAAGAAGCAACCCATTTGCGATGGCACCTTGCCAGGTTCGATCCGATGGAATGTGGGTTTGACGCAAAAGCTGCAGGAAGGAGAGCGGAATCCGATCCGTTTGCGGCTCTGCGCGGTTTCGCAGCGGCTCACCTTTCTGAAAGGGATGGAACTTTGCGGCGCGGATCGGCGTACTACACTTTGCTTGCCGGGCCGCGGGCGATCCGTCCCGGATGATGGAGATCATGAGTACCAGGAAAAAAGTAATTCTTCTCATTGTCGGCGTGGTGCTGATTGCCGGTGTCGTGACGGCGTCGGTGATCAAGAGCCAGGCAGACGTGGTTCCAGTAACCATGGCCAGGATCGGCCGGCAGGATCTGACCGCCGTGGTGAGCGGGACCGGGCAGATCAAGCCGAAGACCTACGTGAACATCGGGGCCACGGCGTTTGGCCGCATCACGCACCTGTACGCGAAAGAGGGCGACCACGTGAAGATGGGCCAGACTCTGGCGACGCTGGAGAGCGTGCAGCCGGAGGCGACCGTGGCGGCCCAGAACGCAACGATTGCGTCGAGCAGGACGGACGTGAACAGCTATGTAGCCGCGGAAAAGACCGCTGAGGCGAACCTGGCGCAGGCGAAGGCGGATCTGGTACAGAAGAAGTTCGACATCGAGCGCTATCAGCAGCTGTACGACAGCAAGCTTGTTTCCAAGCAGGACTACGATCAGCGTAAGGCGGCGTACGACGTGGATGTGGCGACCGTGCAGCAGCGTGAGGCGGCACTGGTGCAGGCCCAGGCTCAGACAGAGTCGCAGCGCGGCCACGTAAACCAGGCGGTTGCGTCGCAGCGGGCGAACTTCGATTCGCTGGACAAGACGATCTCGCGCGCGCCGTTTGACGGTCTGGTGACGAACGTTCCGGTGCGCGAGGGCGAGACGATGGTCACGGGCATACAGAACGCCGAGGGCTCCACCCTGATGACAGTCGCGGACATGAGTGTGATCACGGCCGAGGTCAAGGTGGACGAGACGGATGTGGTCAATGTGAAGCTGAGCCAACCGGTGGACGTGACCGTGGATGCGTTGCCAGGCAAGGTGTTCAAGGGACATGTGACGGAGGTTGGAGACCAGGCACTGCTGCGCACCACTGGCATCGCAACGTCGCAGTCGACCACGGGTACGGAAGAGGCGAAGGACTTCAAGATTGTCGTTACGCTGGACAACGGCGGGGGACAAGATAATGACGAGCTGCGGCCCGGTCTGTCTGCCACGGCAAAGATCCGGACCGCACAGGTGAACAACGCGCTGGTGTTGCCGCTGCAGGCGCTCGTGAATCGCGATCCCGCGGCGGAGGCCGTGTTTCTGAAGAACAACGGTAAGGAGCCGAAGGCGGGCGCAAACGACGTGTCCGCGAGCGTGAAGCCCCCCACCGTGCAAGGCGTTTTCGTCGTCAAACAGGTGAGCGGCAAGCAGCGTGTGAGTTTTCAACCGGTGTCGACGGGCGTTACCGGTGCGACCGACATTGAGGTGACGGGTGGATTGTCGCCCGGGGCGCAGGTGGTCACAGGCCGATTTAAGACGTTGCGCACGCTCAAGAGTGGAACTGCTGTGAAGCAGGACACGGAAAAAGATACCGCGAGCACGCCGGCGTCATAACGCGGGACGGGGAGAGCGTAAGAGATGGCTACAGCAACAATGGCTCCGCACGCGACCGACGGTGTGACCTGCGTTCCGGGCGAGGTGATCGCCACCGAGAACCTGTGGAAGACGTACCAGATGGGCGACCAGGAGGTACACGCGCTCCGTGGTGTGAACCTGCGCATCCGGCACAGTGAGTACGTGGCGATCATGGGGCCGTCGGGTTCGGGCAAGAGCACGCTGATGAACCTGATCGGCTGCCTGGATTCACCGTCGCAGGGCAGCTATTGCCTGAACGGGCACGATGTTTCGCGGCTAAACGACGATGAGCTGGCGCGCATCCGGAACAAGGAGATCGGTTTTGTGTTCCAGACGTTCAACCTGTTGCCGCGCGCCACGGCGCTGCACAATGTGGAGCTTCCGCTGATCTATAACGGCACCGGGTCGGATGCGCGCATTCAGCGCGCAACAGAGGTACTGGAGTCCGTGGGCCTGGGCACGCGTATGCACCACAAGCCGAACGAGATGTCTGGCGGGCAGCGGCAGCGTGTGGCAATCGCGCGGGCGCTGGTCAATTCCCCGTCGATCATTCTGGCGGACGAGCCGACCGGCAATCTGGACTCGAAGACCAGCATTGAGATCATGGGCCTGTTTGCCGATCTTCACCGGCAAGGCAACACGATCATTCTGGTCACGCACGAACCGGATATTGCGGAATATGCGAATCGCGTGGTCACCATTCGTGATGGCGTGATCGCGAACGACAAGATGTCTTCCCGCATGTCCAAGACGGATCTGCTGGACGGCGTGTCGCAAACAAATTAATTGCCCCGGTACAAAGCGCCTTGTCTTTTTGGGATGGGAGCGCGACGTTCCACTCGGCATACGCCTTTGCGATGCGACCCCTGCGGTAAGGGAGTCGTCTAACGTATGCATGATCTTTAGCAAGCGCAGCAGCAGGTATGCGGGAGCGGCAGCGTTGGCGCTCGCAGGAATCACCGCGCTGGCAGCCGCTGGGCAGCAGCGTTTCGACCTGCTTGGGCCGAAGATCGATGTCCACGTAACGCGTGGCGCCACCTCCCTGCCTATCGCTTCCGTGCCGAACCTGCAGCCGGGTGACAAGCTGCAGGTGCATGCGGACCTGCCTCCCTCGCAATCGGTCCACCTGCTACTGGTCATCGCGTTTCTGCGGGGTACGACCAATCCTCCGCCAGACAAGTGGTTCACCCGCATCGAGACGTGGAACAAGAAGACGCGCTTTGAAGGCGTCACGGTCACGGTGCCACCCGAGGCAGAGCAGGCGCTGATGTTCATCGCTCCGGAGACGGGCGGGGATTTTTCGACGCTGAAAAATGCCGTGCAGGGCCGTCCGGGGACATTTGTGCGCGCCTCGCAGGACCTGAATGAGGCTAGCTTCGAGCAGTCGCGCATCGAGCGTTATGTGCAGGCACTGCAGCGCGTTCAGCCGAACTCTCCGGCCGACCTGCTGGACCACTCACGCAAGCTCGCCGCGACCCTCAATCTAAAGCCAAACGATGAATGCTTCAAGCGGCCCGCAGATGAACAGCTGAGCTGTCTGCGGCAGAGCGGCACGTCGCTGTTGCTGGACGACGGTCACGGCCAGACCCTGGCCCAGATGATTACGAATGGCGACACCAGCAACTTGATCGGTGCCATGCAGGGAACGCCGGTCGTGGCCAACACCGGTGCCGCTGCCTACAGTGCCTATGTTGGCACAGTGCTGGATTTGGTCAAGCTGCTGACCGGGTTGCATACGGCTCACTTTCAATACATCCCGGCGATTGCCTTTCCGAATGGGGATGCGCTCAATTTGCGGCTGAATGCGGCGCCCTCATTTCACGATCCGAAGTCCGTCATCGTAATCGCGCTGCCAGCGATCCGGACGGCCGTGGCGCCGCCGTTACAGCTGCAGGATCCGGGTCACGTGTCATGCCTCTTGCAGACCAGGATGGTGTTGCCGCTGACCGGTGCGCCGCTGGTGTTTGCAACGGGCTTTGCGCATGACCTGGTGTTGCACCTGGACCATCCAACCGCGGACGGCCGTACCGATCTGCCGTTGGTGCCGGACGCATTTGAAGGTGGGCTGGTGGTTGCTCAGGGCGACGAACGGAAGCCGCGCGCGGCGGCTGCGCCTCCGCCGCGGGCGAGTGAAGGGAAAACGCCGGCGCCGGGAGCGACTTCTGCCCCGGCCCTGCCTGCTAGCCCGCAGTCGGTTGCCGCCAGTACAACACCGGTGTCACCTGCGATGGAAGGTCCGCTTCAGATCAGCGGAACAGTCCTTGGCTATTGGGGGTTCGACCACTTCGTGGGTGTGAGCGTGCCTCTGCAGCAGCGGGTCGGTGCGGATTGGACAGCCGCGCCGCGCACGGAGTTATTTGCGGGACGTACCAACACGCTGGTGCTGCGCTCCACCGGGACCGGATGCACCGAACAGGTGTTGCTGCAGGCAGACGGCGGAACGCGCCCGCTGGACTGGCGGACGGACCGCGCCGGCACGCCGAACGCACTCAACGTCACCCTGCCGCTGGAAAAGGCGACGCCGGGAGGCATAACGCTGCAGGTGAGGCAATTCGGCGGGGCGCCCGTGCAGCGGGTGCAGGTGACTGCCTACTCCGACGTGACGCGACTGCGGGAGTTGCGTTTACACGCGGGTGATGCCTTCGCCACGCTTACCGGCACGGGGCTACAGGAGGTACAGGGCGGTTCTATCGAAAGCCTTGCGTTACAGCCTTCGGCGGAGCCAGCTGGTGATGGCACGAGCCTGCGCCTGAGCGTGACCGCGGAAACGCCGGATGGAGGCAGGCCAAAGACCAAACGCAACTTTAAGGCTGGCGACCACGGCTCCGCGACACTGACGCTGCGGGATGGACGCATCCTGACGACCGGGTACGTGGTCGACGCGGCGCGGCCGTCCGTGACCGTGCTGAACCGGACCGCGACGGCGCTGCCAGGCGAAGCAGGTCTGCCGCTCGCACTGGCGGATGCGGACGCCCTGCCGTTGCACAGCAAAGTCACCGTCGCGCTGCGCGCCGACTCGCCAGCAAAATTCAGCCGCTCGGAAAAGGTGGAGGTAGGTACCACGGATGGCACCCTCCACACGGAACTGACGATGGCGGATGGCTCGCTGGTGCTGCAGGATAGCCACACGGCACTTGCTTTTCTGAACCCGGAAAAGTCGTTTGGCGCCTCCGCCTTTGGGCCGCTGCAGTTTCGTGTGGTGACGACGGAGACGGCTTCGGACTGGGCGCCACTTGGTACGCTGGTGCGCACGCCAGTGGTTCAGCAGATTGCGTGCTCTGTACGCTCGGCTTCGCGTGCAGCAACGGTTGCGGGACCTGCAGCGACTTTACCCGTCTCGGACACGCAGGAACCGGCAACATCCCTGTCCGAATTACCCTGCGTGCTGACCGGAAGCAATTTGTTCCTGATTGCGTCGACCTCGCCGGATGCGAGCTTCACGAAGGCGGCCGAGGTGCCTGAGGGTTTTGCAGCGGACACTCTGCGCGTGCCGAGGCCGGCAGATGGACATACGCTTTACCTGCGGCTGCGGGATGATCCGGAGCACGCGGCTACGGTCACGCTGGAATCCACAATGCGGGCGCGCCCATGAGTGAAGGGCGGCCGACGCAGCCGCCCTTCCTGGTTTGAGTAGTGACAGAGCAGGTGATGCTACTCAGCAGCAGGTAGCAGGCCGGCGGCTCGCTGCTGTACCAGACTGTGCCGCCGACTGTAGGAGAAGTAGACGACCAGGCCGATCACCAGCCAGACGATCAACCGGGCCCAGTTTTGCCAACCCAGCTTGTACATCATGTAGCCGTTGAACAAAACGCCGAGCGCCGGTACCAGCGGCACCCAGGGCGTGCGGAAGGGCCGAGGACGGTCCGGTTCTCTGCGCCGCAGGATCACAATGGCTACGCACACGATGACGAAGGCCAGCAGTGTGCCGATGTTGACCATCTTGCTGATGTCGTCGATGGGCGTGAGTGCGCCGACGACGGCCGCCAGCGTGCCGACGAGGAAGGTATTGCGGAACGGTGTACGGAAACGAGGATGCACCTCGGCGAAAAATTTCTTCGGCAGCAGGCCGTCCCGCGCCATGCCGAAGAGCACGCGCGTCTGGCCCAAGAGCATGACGAGCATGACCGACGTGAGTCCGGCGAGTGCACCGAAGGTGACAATGTCGCTGGCCCAGCCGACGTTCTTGTCTTGGAAGGCATGGGTGATCGGCGCTTCGATGTTGACCTGGGCCCACGGCACCATGCCGGTCAGCACCGCCGCGATACCGATGTAGAGCAGCGTGCAGATAAAGAGCGAGAGAATCATGCCAATCGGCAGATCGCGCTGCGGGTTCTTCGCCTCCTGCGCCGTGGTCGACACGGCATCGAAACCGATGTAAGCGAAGAATATGTAGGCGGCCCCTCGGCCGATGCCGCTGAGACCCATCGGCGCAAACTGGTGCCAGCCATGGCCCCAGTAGTTTGCATTCACGTAGTGCGCGCCGAACCCAACGGCGAAGAGCACCACCGCAACCTTGACGACGACGATCGCCGTGTTGAAGCGTGCCGACTCTTGCATGCCGATGGCGAGCAGCGTGGTTACAAGCATGGCGATCAGCAGGGCGGGAAGGTTGAAGCCGATCTCATGACCGAAAATCACAGGCGCATTCAGCAACGTGTGCGCGTTGTGCAGCATTGCCGCGGTCGGCGCCGCTTTCAGTACGCCAAGCTGGGCGAGGTAAGCCTCCGATCCCGGTGTCAGGGCGGGATAAGCCGTGATCATCAGGTTTCGCGCCACGTTATCGACAGCGATGCCGAGCGCCGTCCAGTGGTCGTACGCAAGCCAGAGCGGCATGCGTATGCCGAAGATCTGCAGCAGCTCGACGAAGTTGTTCGACCATCCGGAGCTGACGGTGCTGGCGCCCATCGCGTATTCCAGCGTCAGGTCCCAACCGATGATCCATGCGATCAGCTCGCCCAGTGTGGCATAGGCGTAGGTGTAGGCCGAGCCAGCGAGCGGGATCATGGCCGCGAACTCGGCGTAGCACAAGCCGGCGAAGGCCGCGCCCAGGCCGCTCAGGACGAAGCTCAGCATCAATGCGGGACCGGCATCGTGAGCGCCGACCCCAACCATGACGAAGATGCCAGCGCCGATTACCGCGCCGATACCGAGCGCTGTAAGTTGGAATGCGCCAAGCGTACGCGCCAGAGTATGGGTGCCCTCTTCCTGAGCCTCGGCGAGCAGTACCGACATGGACTTGCGAGCGAACAGATTGGCCATCGTGATGTGGGTGCTCCTACGGCTCTGAGGTACGTGCGTCGTTGTGGCTAATGCCCTGCCACAACCGTGACGTGGGCGCGGCTGCGAGTGCGCCACAGGAAGTAGACCGGCAGCCCCAGCAGCACGATCAGCAGGCCCGGCCAGGTGTATTGGGGTTTGTAGCGTAAGAGTACACCACTGATGAACACGGCCATGACGATGTAAAGCGCGGGCAGAACCGGGTAGCCGACGGCGCGGTACGGGCGGGGTGCGTCGGGCCGTGTGCGGCGCAGGCGAAAGAGCGCCAGCAGCGTGAGCACATAAAAGACGAGCACGGCGAAGATGACGTAGTCCAGCAGTTGGCCGTAGCTGCCGGAAAGACAGAGCAGGCACGTCCACGCCCACTGCACCCAAAGGCTGACCGCCGGCACCCGAGCCTTCGAGAGCTTGCCGGCGGCGCGGAAAAAGAGGCCGTCCTCGCTCATGGCGTAGTACACGCGAGCGCCGGCGAGGATCATGCCGTTGACGCAGCCGAGCGCGGAGATGAGCGCGACCAGTGCCATGATGCGGGCACCGTATCCGGCGAAGGCCTGCTCCATAACGGCGGTCGCGACGCGGTCCTCGCTGGCGAACTGGATGCCGCGGCCCAAGATAGTGCCCGCGTGTGGATCGCCATGAAGCGGCAGGACCGCAAGGTAAATGAAGTTGACGGCGATGTAGAGCAGGAGCACGATGCCGGTGCCAAGGGCGAGTGACAGCGGCAGGTTGCGGCGCGGGTTTTCGATTTCGCCAGCGGTGAAGGTGACATTGTTCCACGCGTCGGAGGAGAAGAGCGACCCCACCTGCACGACCGCGATGACGGTGAGCAGGCCGACCAGCGCCGTTGGTCCGCCCTCGCCCACGGTGACCGGGTGCAGCGTGTGCCAGTTGGCATTGCGCCAGAAGTTCCCGTGTGCAAAATTCGCGGCAATGGCGCTTCTGTTGCGCGCTGCGAGGCCGAAGACCACGATGAAGGCGAGGCCCAACAGCTTTGCCGACGTAAAGATGTTCTGGATCAGCGCGCCGAGCTTGATGCCCATCGTGTTGAGCGCAGTGAGCACAGTAAGCAGCAGGATGGAGACAAGGTTCGCGGTCGAGACGCCGAAATCCATGTTGCCCAGCACCATGGGACCAAGGTGCAACGATCCGATGTGTCCGCCGTGCCAGAGCCACGAACGCGTGGAGATAGCAGGGAAAAAGACACCGAGGAATTTGCTGAAGGCGACCGCGACGGCGGCGATGGTGCCGGTCTGAATGACCAGGAATAGCGTCCAGCCGTAAAGAAATCCCCACACCGGGCCGAGGCCTTCGCGGAGGTAAACGTACTGGCCGCCAGCTTTGGGCATCATGGCGGCAAGCTCGCCATAACTGAGCGCGCCGATGATCGTCATGACCGCTGTGACAGTCCAGGCCGCAATGAGCAGCGCGGGCGAGTCCACGATGCGGGACATATCCGCAGAAACGATGTAGATGCCGGAGCCCACCATGGATCCCGCGACGATCGCCGTTGCCGAGAACAGGCCGAGGCCTTTGACGAACTGCGCGTCATCCCCGGTGTCGGCCGGTGTGGCTGCTTGCGTGGGCGTAAGCACGTGTAGGTTGGTTTTACTTCAAACGCGCGAGAAAGTCTTGTGCTCTCTGTGAGACTGCGGCGAGGTCGTTCGAGGGGAGCAGGGCGGAGATGACGGCGATCGCATCTGCTCCCGCTATTTCGACCGCGCGAGCCTCGCCAAGGCCGATGCCGCCAATGGCGACGAGCGGCCGCCCATTAACCGCGCGAGCGGCTTGCACGCCGCAAAGGCCAACCGCCGGTTCGGCGTTTGCTTTTGTAGCCGTGGCGAAGACCGGGCCGATGGCGAGGTAGTCTGCTTCTGTGCTGTGAGCCGCGAGTGCCTGGTCGGCGGTGTGCGTCGAGATGCCGAGGATGCGGTCGGGGCCGATGGCATCGCGCGCCTCGGCGGGTGAGCCATCGGTTTGGCCAATGTGCACGCCGTCGAAATTGCACTCTGGTACGAGGTCGGGATGATCGTTGAGGATGAGAAATGCCTCGCCCCGCCGGAACACTTTGCGAAGGGCCTGCGCGTTCCCGAGCAGCGTAGCGCGGTTTGCGAGTTTGTCGCGGTACTGAATCAGCTGCACGCCCGCTTCGCGCCAGGCGTGGGCTACATCGAGCAGATCCAGGTCGCGACGAACGCAGCTCTCGGCATCGAGAATGGCGTACAGCCGCAGGGTTGGGTCATGCTGGGCGAAACGGCGGGCGAAGGCGATGCGAGCGCCTGGTGTGCCGGCCGGGACTGATACTGCGGATAGGCGCAAGATGCGGGTTTCTCCACTCCGCAGGACGATGGAGCTGTTCTGCTCCGGTC
>CAXUEG010000001.1:19921-29483 GCA_964249935.1 uncultured Terriglobus sp. | reverse complement strand
TAAGGCCACGGGCATGAAGCGGTAACCGTCATTCAACGGCAGAACCGCGCCGAAGTCAGGCACATCCGAAAATGGATCAGCTACGCATCCATCGAAGGCGCTTCTTCTGCCCTGCGCTTGGCTTCGCCTTCCAGGAAGCGTTCCATGAACTTGGTGTCAAAGTCGCCGCGGCGGAAGTCGGGGTCGGCGAAGATTTTCTTCTGCAGTGGAACGGTGGTGTGGATGCCCTCCACGACGAACTGGCTTAAGGCACGCTGCATGCGGTTCATGGCCTCTTCGCGGTCCTTGCCGTGGCAGATGACTTTGGCGATCATGCTGTCATAGTAGGGCGGCACCACGCCCTCGCTGTACTGTGCGGTGTCCACGCGAACACCGTTGCCGCCGGGCAGGTTAAACGCGGTGATCTTGCCGGCGGATGGCGTGAACTTCTCCGGGTGCTCGGCATTGATGCGGCATTCGATGGCGTGGCCGCGAATCGTTGGACGCTCCGGCACGATGCTGCTCAGCTTTTCGCCGCTGGCGATGCGGAGCTGCGCCTTGACCAGGTCGATGCCAGTGATGGCTTCCGTGACCGGGTGCTCCACCTGGATGCGGGTGTTCATCTCGATGAAGTAGATTTCGCCGTCCTCGTCCATGAGGAACTCGATGGTGCCGGCGTTCCAGTAGCCGATTTCCCTCAAGGAACGTTCGATCACGCCACCCAGGCGGGCGCGCGTTTCGGGTGTGATCTGCAGCGACGGAGCTTCCTCGATCAGTTTCTGGTGGCGGCGCTGGATGGAGCATTCTCGCTCGCCCAGCGACATGACGTTGCCGTGTTCGTCGGCGAGCACCTGGAACTCGATGTGGCGCGGGCGCTCGATGAACTTCTCCATGTAGAGGTCGCCGTTACCGAAGGCGTTCAGCGCCTCTTGCGAGGCCTGGTTGTAGAGGCCGGGCAGGTCTTCGGCGGAGCGCACGATACGCATGCCGCGGCCACCGCCACCGGCGACGGCCTTCAGGATCACGGGATACCGCACGGAGTCTGCCCAGGTGAGCGCTTCCTCCACCGAGCCGATGACGCCATCGGAGCCGGGCAGGATCGGCACCTGCGCGGCCTTCATGGTCTGGCGCGCGGTAGACTTCTCGCCCATCATGCGGGTGACTTCGGGCCGCGGGCCGATGAACTTGATATTGGAGGCGCGGCACACCTCGGCGAAATTGGCATTTTCGCTGAGCAGGCCGTAGCCGGGGTGGATCGCGTCGACATCGGTAATCTCGGCCGCACTGATCACGGCGGGCACGTTCAGGTAGCTGTCCGCGGAGCGCGGCGGACCGATGCAGATGGCCTCATCGGCGAACTTCACATGCAGACTGTTGCGATCGGCTTCGGAGTAGACGGCGACGGTGCGCACGCCGAGCTCCTGGCAGGCGGAGATGACGCGAAGAGCGATTTCGCCCCGGTTGGCGATAAGGACTTTCTTGAACATGGCGCCTTCCTACCGCGCCTTGACGGCGAACAACGGCTGACCGTACTCAACAGCACTGCCGTTCTTTGCGATGATGCTGACGATCTCGCCAGCGACGTCGCTTTCAATCTCATTCATCAGCTTCATGGCTTCCACGATGCAGAGCACCTGGCCGACTTCGACCGTGTCACCCGCCTTTACGAACGGCTGCGCGCCGGGTCCGGAGCTCTCGTAGAAGGTGCCGACGATTGGCGACTTGACGGTGTGCGTGTTCTCCTCCGCCGTTGTCGCGCTGACCGCCGAGGGCGTAGTAGACGATGACGTTGCGTCCGCATGTGGCGCGACGAAGGCGGGTACAGACCCACCGGACAGGTGCGATGGAGCAGGCATAGCGTACGCAACGGCGGGTGCCGCTGCGGGCTGCGCAAAGGCGCTGTCGAATTTCAAACGGACGTGCTGTTCTTCCCGATCCAGTTCAAACTCGGCAATGCCGTTTTGTTTCAGGAACTCGACAAGCTCCCTCAGTTCCTGCATGTTCATGTCTGCCATCGTCTTCCTTTGCTACAGCTCCAGCCAGCCTTTGTAGGCGGGCGTCAAAATCTCGCAACCAGTGCCGGTAACCCGCACTGTATCTTCGATGCGAACTCCGAACTCGCCGGGCAGATACACGCCCGGCTCAATGGTGATGACCATGCCTGCCCGGAGCAGCTCGGTCTGCTTTGCCGCGATCCTTGGGCCTTCATGAATCTCCAATCCCAGGCCGTGCCCGGTGGAGTGGGTGAACCACTTCGCCAGGCCTGCGTGGCTCAAAACGTCCCGCGCGGCGGCATCCACGCTTTCCGCGGACACGCCGTCACGCACCGCCGCCACCGCCGCCTCTTGCGCGGCCAACACTGCTCCAAACACGTCACGCTGACGTGCCTGCCGGGCATGCGTGCCGCCCTTGCCAACCTGTAGGGTGCGAGTCATGTCGGAGCAATATCCATCGAGCATGATACCGAAGTCGAGTGTGAGCAGATCCCCCGGCCGAATGCGCGCCGCAGTTGCTCGCGCGTGGGGCATGCTGGACCGAGGGCCTGTGGCAACGATCGTTTCGAAGCTCATGCCGTCCGCACCCGCCTTGCGGGCGCGATACTCCAATTCTGCGGCGATGTCCATCTCACGCAAGCCGGGCTCGATAAAGGTGAGCAATCCGTCATAAAGCTTGCAGCCTAGCCCGGCGGCGCGAGCGAGCTGCTGCTGCTCGACTTCGTCCTTGGTCTCGCGCAGCGCTGCAACCGGGGATGTAAGAGGACGAAGCCGGCATCTGCTCTTTGCTCTTCGCAACGCTTTGGCGATCTGTGACTGCGCGGCGAGCGAGGTGTGGGCCGAATCAACACCGCACTGGGTGGCACTGCCCGCGGCGAGCCATTGCACCGCTTCCAGCAAAGGACTGCTTTTGGTGATGCGCACCGTTGCGCCATGCACCTCAGCCTTGGCCTGATCGCGATACCGCCCGTCCGTGAACAGCCGGCTTCGCAGACCCCGATCACCGGCAATCGCCACCAGCGCCGCGCTGGAACCCGTGAAGCCGCAAAGATATCGCACGTCCGGCAGATGGGTGATAAGCAGTGCGGATAGCCGGGAGTCGCGCAGACGTTCGGCAAGCTGCTTCCAGCGAAGACGTTCAGACACCTCTCCATCTTAGCTGTCACCGCTCTCACCGGAGCGCGACCCTACAATGGAGGGATGGAGCAAACGCTGCTCGATCGCGTTCGGAGCTTGCACCGGCCGAGCCGCCGCGAGTTCATGATTGGCGCCGGAGCTACCGGCGCCGCAGCACTGTTACTGGACGCGACTGCGATCGATCGCCACAACGTGGTGGTAGAGCCGCGGACCCTGCTCATTCGCCGGCTGCCCGCGCCCTTTCACGGATTGCGCATCGTGCAGATTTCCGACTTTCATCACCGTGGGTATGCCGAGGATTTCTTCCTGCGCCATGTTGTGGAGCAGGTGAATGCGCTGGAGCCGGCCGTGGTGGCCTTGACGGGCGACTTCATTACGGCGCATGGCAATCCGCTTGGGCCGTGGCGCAAGGCTATGCCGGTCTGCGCGGAGATACTGGGCGAGCTGAACGCACCCATGCGAATCTGCACGCTGGGCAATCACGACTGCATCGATGCAGACTTCGTAATGCGCTGCCTGAGCAAGCGTGGCCTGACGGTGCTCTACAACAGCTACACGTCAATCGAAGCTGCAGGCGAAAGGCTCTGGATCGCGGGCCTTGCAGACGCGTACTTCGATTTTCCGAACCTGGAGCGCGCTGTTCCACGAGCAACCGAACGGGAACCTGTGCTTCTGCTGGGCCATGAGCCAGATTTCGCCGACACGGTAAAAGCATTCGGGGGGGTTGACGTGATGCTGGCCGGTCACTCCCATGGCGGCCAGGTCTGCATCCCCGGCATCACACATGCGTTTCTGCCTGTGATGGGCCGGCGTTACGTGAGCGGACACTTTCAGTTGGACGACATGCAGCTTTACGTCAATCGCGGCATCGGTGCGGTACATATGCCAATCCGCTTTCGCTGCCCGCCAGAGATCACCCTGTTCACCTTGCAAGCGGCAGCGTAGGTATCACCGCGCGGAACGGGCCGGCTTCTTGGCTTCCGGTAGAACCGGATCGGACGAGACGCCACTCTCGCGCTCCATCCACCGGTCCAGCAGGTCACGCTTGAAGCGCCAGCGGTTGCCCAGCTTGAACGCCGGCACCACACCTTCCGACGCGTAGCGGTATAGCGAGTCCGCGCTGATACCGAGGTACGACGCGGCCTGCCGGATATCCATGACTTCTCGCGTTACGGGTTGAGCTGCGATCTTCATGCGTGTGTGTCGTTGTATCGTGTGCCTGAAACACCTGCAAGCAAAAATGTGACAGCTGCATCCACGACTGCACGTGCGGAGTCAGTCAAGCGTCCGCATCCGCGCCTGCGTACACGTCTTCGATCAGATCCCTGTAGCGATCCACGATGATGCGCCGCTTCAGCTTGAGGCTTGGTGTCAGGTGACCCGCTTCGGGCGTCCATTCGTCGGGGACCAGGCGAAAGCGCTTTACTTTTTCCCAGGGCGAAAGATCGTGGTTCACGCGATCAATCTCCTGCTGGTAACGGGCGACCACGCGCGGATCGCGCACGAGCGCCGCACGGGCTTTTGTGTCGATGCCCTGCCCTTGCGCCCATTCTTCCAGTGCCGGGAAATTGGGCGCGATTATGCCCGAGATGAACTTGCGCCTGTCCCCTTGCAGCGCGACAAAACCGATGAGCGATGAAACCTTGAGCCGGTTCTCGATCGGCTGTGGCGCCACGAACTTGCCGCCCGTGGTTTTGAGCAGCTCGCGCTTGCGATCGGTGATGGAAAGATAACCGTCGCTGTCGATGTTGCCGACATCGCCGGTGCAGAAGAAGCCGTCATCGGTAAAGACCGCGGCGGTCGCCTCGGGCTTGTTCCAGTATCCCTTGAAGATGCTCGGACCGCGCACCAGCAGCTCGCCATCCTCCGCGATGCGACATTCCAGGTTGGGCATGGTCTGACCGACCGTGCCGAGCTTGTTCGCACCGGGCCGGTTTACGCCGATGACGGGCGAGGTCTCGGTCAGCCCGTAGCCCTCGAAGATCGCGATGCCCGCGTCAGCGAACCAACGCGCGAGGTCGATGCCGAGCGGAGCCCCACCCGCAACAAACGTATGCACGCGGCCACCAAACGCTTCGCGCAGTTTGGAGTACACCAGCTTGTTCGCGATCTTCCACGTGAGCGAGCCGGGCGTCTCCCGTTGTGCGACCGTGTTGCGGTGCGCCGCGCCGGTCCGGATCGCCCAATCGAAAATCTTCGCCTTCATGCCGCCAGCCTTATGCGCTTTGCCCTCAGCGGACTGGCGCACGCGCTCATACACGCGCGGCACGGCGACAAAGATGGTCGGCTTCACCTGTGCCATGGCAGGGAGCACACGCTCGGCGCGGCTCACATAGGCGATGGTGACGTTGTCGGCGTAGAAGAGGTAGTCGATGTGGCGCGCAGTCACGTGCGAGAGCGGCAGGAACGACACGGCTATGTCGTTCTGGTTGAAATGATAGATCTCCGTGGTCATGGAGAGGTTCGCGGCGATGTTGCCGTGCGTGAGCATGACGCCCTTTGCGTCGCCGGTGGTACCAGACGTGTAGATGAGCGTGGCAAGATCGCCGGGTTGAATGGTGGCGCGTTGCGCGTCGAAGGCGGCGTCGCGTGATGCGGGCTCGTCGCCGGCAACCAGCGGTGCGAACGCAATCGTGCCTTCCGTACCGTCCATGCTTACGACGGTACCGACGGTTCCCTGAACCTTCTTCGCAACTTCAGCGGTGGAGACAAAAGCGATCTTCGCGCCCGAGTCACGGATCTGCGCGGCGGTTTGCTCCTCGCTGAGCGTTGGGAACATGGGCGCGTCGACCAGGCCCAGGGCGAGGCAGGCAAAGTCCTCCAGGGCCCACTCCCAGCGGTTCTCGGCAAGCAGTGCGATCCGGTCGCCCTTCTGCACGCCCTGCGACTCGAGCCACGCGGCGAGCCGGCGCACGCGCCAGTAGAGCGCATCGCCGCTAATCGGCTTCCATTCGGCACCGTGTTCCTGCGTGAGAATCACGCGTTCGCCGCCGCGCGAGGCCGCACGCGCGAAGACGTCGTTGAGAGTGCTGAGCTGCATGAGACCGCCTGTGAGGAAAGCTTACGGAACTGATCGCCGACGGCGATGCTGCATTCCGACACTGGTCATGCTACATGCTGCGGCTCAGGCCTGCGGCAGCGGCGTGAAGCAGACGAACTGCTTTGCCGTCTCCGCCCAGTGCTCGAGCAGAGACCCTGCACAAGAGCTGCCGGTCTCGTGTACGTGCTCCTCCAGCAAATCACGCAGCGCGGCTTGCGCTTCGGGCGTTGCCTCAGCAAATCGCGTTGCAGTGAGAAAGTCGGTGTGGAACCGGCCGGTGTTCAGAACAGTGCCATTTTTGTCATAGACCCAAGCAATGCCGCCCGTCATGCCGGCACCGAAGTTCAGGCCGATGGCACCAAGAACCGCAACGGTGCCGCCGGTCATGTATTCGCAGCCATGGTCGCCCACGCCTTCCACGACCGCGGTCGCGCCACTGTTGCGCACCCCAAAGCGTTCTCCGGCCCGGCCTGCGGCGAAGAGCTTGCCGGCGGTGGCGCCGTAGAGTGAAACGTTGCCCAGAATGACGAAGCCGCTGGAGTCCTGCGCAGCGAGCCCACGCGCTCGGATCGTGATGGTGCCGCCGCTCAGGCCCTTGCCGACGAAGTCGTTCGCCTGTCCTGTGAGTGCCAGGTGCATGCCTTCGGAAGCAAAAGCTCCGAACGATTGACCCGCGGTTCCTTCCAGGTCGATGCGAATGTCAGGCTTCGCAAGCGGAACTTCCGCTGCGGCGTGCAGCACGGCTAATTCGCCGGCGATGCGCGCACCCACGGCGCGGTCACGGTTGGCGATGTGGCCGCTCGCATGGAAGGGCTTACCCGTTGCCGCGGCGCGCACGGCCGGCTCACCCCATCGCTCATCGAGTGCCGGTTCGCGTTCGGGGCGATCGTTACGCACACCCGCCCAGCGGCGCGGCCCCTCGCCTACGTCGGCAAGCATTGGCGCAAGGTCGAGACCCGCGTCGCGGCGCACCTGCTCCAGCAGGTCGACACGGCCTATCGCGTCCTCCAGGCTGGGCAGGCCGTAACGCGCAAGGGTATGTTGCAGGTCTCCGGCGAGTTGCTCGAAGAAGCGAACGACGTGCTCTGGCTTGCCGCGAAAGCGCGCGCGCAGCTCGGGGCGCTGGGTCGCGATTCCAGTGGGACAGGTGTTCAGGTGACATTGCCGCGCCATGTCGCAGCCGAGCACGACCAGCACGGCGGTGCCGAAGGCGTATTCGTCCGCACCCAGGAGCGCAGCGATCAGCACATCGCGCGCGGTGGAAAGACCGCCATCAGTGCGCAGGCGAACGCGTCCGCGCATGCCATTCTGCCGCAGCGTCTGTTGCGCTTCGGCGAGGCCCAGCTCCCAGGGGTTACCGGCGTATTTGATACTGGAAAGCGCGGCGGCCCCGGTTCCGCCCACGTTGCCGGCGATGACGATGTAGTCGGCATAGGCCTTTGCCACGCCGGCCGCGACGGTGCCCACGCCGCAACTGGACACCAGCTTGACCCCGACGGAGGCGCGGCGGTTTACGCGCTTCAGGTCGTGGATGAGCTCGGCAAGATCCTCGATGGAGTAGATGTCATGGTGCGGAGGCGGCGAGATGAGCGGCACGCCCTGCTGCGCGTGACGGAGCCGTGCGATGAGGCCAGACACCTTGTGGCCGGGCAGTTGGCCGCCTTCGCCGGGCTTGGCACCCTGCGCAACCTTGATTTCGATCTCCTCGGCGTGGGCCAGGTACTCGGCCGTGACGCCGAAGCGGCCGCTGGCGATCTGTTTGATTTTGTTGTTCAGGTGCGTGTGCACAGCCGGAGCGTCCACAATGGGCTCGGCAATTGCGATGCCGCCGTCCCTGGGTGCGGGCTTGTTTACGAAGGCGGCCGGCTCACCCGGTGTCGGAACACGGCGGTTACCAGGATGCGGACGGTACACATCCGAATCCTCGCCACCCTCACCGGTGTTGGACTTACCGCCCAGCATGTTCATGGCGATGGTGATGGTCGAGTGCGCCTCTGGGCTGAGCGAGCCGAGCGACATGGCACTTGCGGCAAAGCGCGAGAAAAAACTGCTCGGTTCGGGCATCTTCTCCAGCGCAATCTCAGGGCCGGCCGGGCGGATTTCCAGGAGATCACGCAGCGTGGTCGCGCCACCGCTGTTCACGTCGGCGCTGAAAACGCGAAATTGCTCCGCCGCATCGACAGGCAGTGCCACATTGCGGGCGCTGCCAACCACGCTCTGCAGCGCCTTGACATGGCCGGGAGCCCAGGCGTGCGGCTCGGCTTCATCGGCGCGACGGAACTTCACCCAACCGTAGTCAGGCAGGTCCGCATTGCCCTTTGCGTCCACGCGTGGCTGCGCACCCCACTGATGGCGGATCGCGTCCTCAATGTCGTGGAGGCCGATGCCGCCGAGCGGCGCGGGCGTTTGCGGGAAGCAGCGCTCGACGACCTCGCGGCCAAGGCCAAGGATGTCGAACTGATAAGCGCCGCGATAGCTGTCAACGACGCTGATGCCCATCTTGGACATGATCTTGGCCAAACCTGCGTCAAAGGCCTTGAGCATGCGGGTTTCGGGTTCGTTTGGGTTGGTGCCTTCGGGTGCGCTGGCGCGTGCTGTTTCAAGCGCCAGCCACGGACAGACCGCGCCGGCGCCGTAGCCGATCAGCACTGCGGCATGGTGTACGTCGCGAACGTCCCCGGCTTCGACGGCGATCCCGGTATGGGTGCGCAGGCCAGCAGCGACCAGGGCGTGGTGAACGGTAGAGACGGCGATTGCCATCGGGATCGGCAGGTCTTCTGACGATGCGCGCCGATCGCTGATGAGCAGGATTTCGCATCCGTCGCGCACCAGTTCCACCGCGTTCGCGCATAGCGCTTCAATGCCGGTCGCAAGTGAGTAGTTTTTGCTGAAGACACACTTCAGCTCGCGCATCCGAAGTGTTTCATTGTGCGGGTATTTGCCCCAGCGCAATGCCTCCAGCTTGCCGATCGAAAGAAACGGCGATCGCAACGAAATGCCTGGCAGGGCGGCGTTGCGGTCGAGCAGGTGCGACCATGGGCCGAGCCGCGTGTGTAAAGAAACGACGATGGCCTCCCGAAGCGGATCGATGGCCGGGTTCGTCACCTGCGCAAAGCGCTGACGGAAGTAGGAGTACAGTGGGCGCGGGGAACGCGCCAGGTACGCCAGCGGCGTGTCGTCCCCCATGGACCAGACTGCGTCCTTGCCGTCGGCAAACATGGGCTGCAGCACCATGCGTACGTCTTCCTTGGTGTAGCCAAAGTTGGACTGCGCCCGCTGCACGGCGGCAATGTCGGTCGGCGGCAGGTCGACCCACTCGGCTTCGATCGTGCGCTCGTCCAAGAGCGCGGCATAGTCGCTGCTCGCATCCAGCAAATCGAGCAGAGCTTCGCTCTCGTACACCTGTTGTGCC
>CAXUEG010000001.1:18445-19911 GCA_964249935.1 uncultured Terriglobus sp. | reverse complement strand
ACAAGCATCTGTCCAGGGCCAAGGCGCCCGCTATGAATGACCTGGTCGGGATCGAGATCGACCAGGCCGGCCTCGGAGCCGGCTACGACCAGGCCGTCGGCGGTGAATGCGTAGCGGCTGGGGCGCAGGCCGTTACGATCGAGTGCCGCGCCGACATAGCGGCCATCGGTAAAGCCGAGCGCGGCGGGACCGTCCCACGGTTCTGCGGCATCGCGGTGGTACTCCAGGAAGGCGCTTCTGCGCTCCGTGACCGCCGGCGGCAGCAGGATCCGGATCGCTTCGGCAACGTTGCGGCCGTTGCGCGCCAGCAGTTCCACCGTCTCGTCGAGCGAGGTCGAGTCGGTGCCGTCCTTGGTGAGGATGGGTTGGCACTCGGCTGGCAGCGTTGAGTAGCGCGCCTCCATGCGGGCGCGGTTGCCCCATACCGTATTGATCTCGCCGTTGTGAGCGAGCGTGCGACCCGGCTGTGCGCGATGCCACGCTGGCGTGGTGTTGGTGGCGTATCGCTGATGAAACAGCGCAAACGGCGTGACAAAGCGAGGGTCAGCCAGATCCGGATAGAAATCGGGGAGGGCACGGCCGAGACAGAGCGATTTGTAGACGATCGTGCGCGCGGACAGGGTGGCAATGTAGCCGTGTGTCTCGCCGGCTTTGAAGCGGCGCTCATACCTCTTGCGCGCTAGGTAAAGGCGCCGCTCAGTGGTCTCGATTGGATCGCCGCTGTCATCGGTCACCAGCAGGTGGCGGAGCACAGGCATGGAGCCATGTGCAATCTCTCCGAGGACGCCGGGGTTGACCGGGACTTCACGCCAGCCAAGGATTCTGAGAGCCTGTTCCGCGAGGCAGCACTCGAGCATTGCGGCATCGGCTTCGGCGGACGCGTGCGGAAACATGCAAACCGCAACACCGAGTGGCAGAGCTTCACCGAGGGCCAGACCTGCGCTTTGTAACAGGAGCGCGCGGGGCACAGCAGTCATTACGCCGACGCCATCGGAGCTCCGGCCGTCCGCCGCGACGGCACCACGGTGCGCTAAACGAGCCAGGGCAGTAAGTGCTTTGCTCAGGATGTCGTGTGACGGTTCGTTGTGCCGGGACGCAACAAAGCCGACACCGCAGGAGTCGCGCTCGAAACGAGCGTCGAGAAGAGACGGACTCTCCTGCGCGTCAACCTGACGGCGAACGGAAAAAGGTACGGCCATACTTCATCCTAACGTTGAAATGCGGCAATGACACTTTCGGGTCGGCCGATCTTTTCGGCGTGCCGTGCGGCCTTTGGAACAGTTCCGTGCACGGATTTGACGAGACGGCGTATGTATATTTATACATAGAGATGCATTTTTATGCAGTCGCTTACGCTGCGACGTGCATCCAATGAGCAGTAGCCTCCTCAGCAGCGACCGCTCCGGCCCGCAGCGCAGATCAAGGCAAAGATCCGTTACGGCGCGAGTGGCCATGGGCCCGGCACA
>CAXUEG010000001.1:3762-18435 GCA_964249935.1 uncultured Terriglobus sp. | reverse complement strand
ATCTGAGGAGCAAGGGAAAGCTTGAAGCAGCAGAGACATTCCGCAATCCGTGAGATGCTGGCGACCACCACAGTCACGTCGCAGGATGAGCTGCGGCGCAAGCTGCAAAAACGCGGCTTTACGGTGACGCAGGCAACGCTTTCGCGCGATATGCACGAGCTTCGTATCTTCAAGGGACCGAATGGTTATGCACTCGCAGGCGCGGACGTAGACGATGACGATGTTCCCGCGATCAAGGAAACGCTGGAGAACTTTGGCCTGGAGGTCAAGCAGGCGCAGAACCTGCTGATCGTAATTACCACCACCGGATCGGCCCAGCCGGTCGCCGCGGCGCTGGATTATGAGGACTGGCCGGAGTTGATGGGTTCCATCGCGGGGGACGACACGGTACTGGTCATCTGCGCGGATTCGGAGCGTGCGTCGTTACTCAAGGAGCGCATGGAAGGGTTGATCGGCTGATGGCAGCGGTGCTGGAGCAAACGGAGGGTGCAGCGGTGGCATCTCGCGGCGATGGCGTGCGCACGGCCGTGGCGGGTGTGTCCGGTTACGCGGGGGCGGAACTGGCGCGGCTGCTGCTGGCGCATCCACGGCTGCAGATTGAGGCTCCGCTATTTCTGGGGCGCATGGATGCAAGCTCCTCCGCTGGCGCGCAGTCCCTGTACGAGATGCAGCCACAGCTCGCGCGGCACGATGGCGCGCCCTCACCGGAGGTGGTTCCCTTCACGTGGGAGCAACTGCAGGATCGTGGCACGGAAGTGTTGTTCCTGGCGCTGCCGCACGAACGGTCACGCGAGTGGGTGCCGGAGGCGATTGCGCGCGGGATGCGGGTCATCGATCTTTCGGGTGCATGGCGCTTGCAGGATTCCGCGAACGCGTCGGTTTACAAGCTGTACGACGCGAACCCCGAAGCCGCCAGAGCGCTGCAGGCCAGCGCTGTGTATGGCTGTCCGGAGCTGCACCGGTCCGCAATCGCGGACGCCGCTCTGGTGGCGAACCCTGGGTGCTATGCAACTTCCATCATTCTGGCGCTCGCGCCGCTGGTGCAGGCGGGCCTGCTCGATCTGGACCGCGGCATCATCGCGGATGCGAAGTCACGCGTAAGCGGCGCAGGCAAGGCAGCGACGGCGAAGACGCACTTCATGTATGCGGCGGACAATCTCTCAGCCTATGGCGTCTTCGGCCACCGCCACACGGGCGAGTTGCTGGAGCAGCTTGGGCTCTCCGCGGAGCAGATTCAGTTCACCCCTCACCTCCTGCCGATCCCGCGTGGGATCTTGAGCACGGTCTATGCACGGCTGGCGGTCGACGTCTCGGCTGGGGAGATCGAACGGACCACCCGCAGCTTCTATGCGGACAGTCCCATGGTGCGCGTGCGGCGCGCCGGTGACCTGCCGCAGATCGCGCATGTGGTGCGGACAAACTTCTGCGACATCGGCTTCGAACTGGGTCCGGACGGCAAGCGGCTGGTGCTGATCAGCTGCCTCGATAACCTGCTGAAAGGCGCTGCCGGACAGGCGGTGCAGAACTTGAACGTGATGTATGGATGGAACGAAGCGGAGGGCCTGCTTTGAAGTACGTGGTGAAGTTGGGCGGCGCCTCGCTGGAACAACCCGAACTGCTGCACGCGATCGGCAAAGCCATCGCAGACCTGGTGGCGGACGGGCACAGGGTCGCCGTGGTGCATGGCGGCGGCGTGCAGTTGACGCGCACGCTGGCACAGATGGGCAAAGAGTCCCAGTTCATCAGCGGCCTGCGCGTGACGGACGCAGAAACGCGCGATGCCGCCCTGATGGTGCTCGCCGGCCGCGTCAACAAGTCGCTCGTGGCGTCTCTCAATCAGCAGGGCCAGTCGGCGGTCGGCATCTGCGGCGGTGACGGCCAGGTGTTTCGTGCGCGCAAGAAGAAGACCACGCCCGACCTTGGCTTTGTGGGTGAGATCGCCGCGAGTAATCCGCGTTGGATCGAGGCCATATGGACCATGAACGCGGTTCCGGTCATCAGTTCCATCGCGCTTGGCTTTGATGGCGAGTACTACAACATCAATGCGGATGAAATGGCGGCGGCAACGGCCGCGTGCGTCAAAGCCGATGCCCTGGTGTTCCTGACCGATGTGCCCGGAGTCAAAGGCGCGGACGGCACCGTGATGCGGTGGCTGTCGATGCGCGACGTTCCCGCTCTGCAGCAGAGCTCGGTCATCAGCGGCGGCATGCTGCCGAAGCTGAATGCCTGCCGCGACGCCCTGCAGGCAGGAGTCAAGCGAGTGCGCATTCTGCCGGCGGACGCAGCCAAAGTACTGCCGGACCTGATCAGCTCGCGTGTGGATCAGGGTACGGAGGTGATGGCGGCATGAACCGATTCGGCGACTCGGCGCGCACTGACATCCGCTCGCCTTTGCATTACCGTGTCAACCCCAACCAGAACAGGACGGAACCGATGAACCAGGAATTTGGAGGTGCAACCAACATGAACCTTGTTGCGACCCAGGCAGCCGAACAGAAGCTGCTGCTTTCCACGTACGACCGCCATCCGGTTCTGTTCACACGCGGTGAAGGCGTGCACCTGTTCGACGATGCTGGTACACCGTACCTGGACCTGTTGAGCGGCATCGGTGTGTGTGGCCTTGGGTACAATCACCCGGCGATTAACAAAGCAATCGCAGAGCAGGTGGCGACAGGTTTGCTGCACACGTCAAACCTCTTTTTTCATAACCACACGGCCACGCTGGCGCTCAAGCTGACGGAGCTGACCGGCATGGACCGCGTCTTCCTGTGCAACAGCGGGACCGAGGCCTGGGAGGCCGCTCTCAAGCTGGCTCGCGCCCATGCGGAACTGCTGCGCAAGGAAGGCAAGCGCATCGGAACGCGCATCCTGGCGCTCGAGCACAGCTTTCACGGGCGCACCATGGGCTCGGTCGCGACCACGCACAAGCACAAGTATCGCGAGCCGTTTCAGCCGGTCATGCCGGGCGTGACGTTCGTTTCATTCAATGACGTGGAGGCGCTGCGGTCTTCCTTTGATGAGGAAATTTGCGCAATCTGCATCGAGCCGTTGCAGGGCGAGGGTGGCATCCATCCGGTTTCCCAGGAGTTCTTCGCCGCGGCGCGCGAACTGTGCGACTCTACCGGCGCGCTGCTGCTGGCAGACGAGATCCAGAGCGGCATGGGACGCACCGGCAAGTGGTGCGCCTATCAGCACTACGGCATTCAACCTGACGTGACGACGCTTGCAAAGCCGATTGCCGGCGGCCTGCCGATGGGTGCGATGTGCTGCAACGAAGAGGCTGCGCGCGCGATGACGCCGGGCATGCACGGCACCACGTTTGGCGGTGGACCGCTGGTATGCGCGGTGGCACTGGCGGTCATCGACGCAATTGAGCGCTCTTCCCTGCTCCCTCATGTGGCGAAGGTGGGCGGCTATTTTAAACAAAGGCTGGAAGCATTCGCAGCGGGTCACGCCGCAGTGGCTGAGGTGCGCGGCATGGGACTGATGCTTGGCATGGACATGCACTCCTCCTGGGTTGCGGCCGAGTTGCAGCAGGGCATGATGCTGGAAAAACACATCCTTCTCAATCGCACCAGCGAAAGCGTCCTGCGTTTCCTGCCTCCGTTCCTGATTACGTACGCGCAGGTGGACGAAACGATCGCGGCCATGGAGTCGCTGATCGAGGAAATTGAGACAAAGCAGACGGCGGTCGCCGAACCTGCCGGAGAAGCGGTACATGGATAGCAGGACACTCGCCGAGAACAAGACTGCCTCGGACGGCAAGACCGTAGTCATGAGCCGGCCGGAGCATGAGCAGCCGCGGCCCAAGGTGGAACTGGGCATCCAGTCGGATGCGGCGTTCACGGAAGCGGCAAAGGCTCTGCACGGGCGCGATCTTTCTTCCATTGCCGACCTTTCCGTGCGGGAACTCGCTGCGGTCCTGGAGCTGGCACACGCGGTGAAAGCAAGGCCCGAGGATTTTCGCCATGCGCTCGACGCGAAGCAGATGGTGCTGATCTTTGAGAAAGCGTCGCTCCGCACGCGGCTTACGTTCGAGACGGCGATCAACACCTGTGGTGGCAACGCGATCTTTGTCGACCAGACCAAGTCGGTGCTCGGCGAGCGCGAATCGCTGGCCGACGTGGCACACAACCTGGAGCGCTGGGTAGACGTGATCGTGCTGCGCACGTATGCGCACGACACGGTTACGGAGATCGGCGACAACGCGCGGGTGCCGGTCATCAATGCCCTTTCCGATTACGAGCATCCCTGTCAGGCCATTGCGGATTTCTGCACGCTTGAAGAGCGCTTCGGCTCGTGCGAGGGCCTGAAGTTCACCTATGTGGGTGATGGCAACAACGTATGCCACTCTTTGATGCTGACAGGCGCTTTGCTCGGAGCGCACATCACGGTGGCGACGCCGAAGGGCTACGAGCCCGATCTCGACATCATCCACAAGGCGATCGCCTTTGCCGAGCAGACCGGTGGGTCGATCCAGTTGATGCATGACGCAGCCAGGGCCGCCACCGGAGCGGACGCGGTCTACACCGACGTTTGCATCAGCATGGGCCAGGAGAATGAGGCGACAAAGCGCACGCCGATCTTTCGCCCGTACCAGGTGAATGAAGACCTGATGCGCCACGCAGCCGAGCACGCCGTGTTCATGCATTGCCTGCCGGCGCACCGTGGGCAGGAAGTAACGGATGCTGTCATCGACTCACCGCAGAGCATCGTGTTCGACCAGGCGGAAAACCGCTTGCACGCGCAGAAGGCATTGCTGCTGATGCTCTTGGGCGGTGCGAAGCGGATTCCGCGCGATCGTGCCCTGGGTAGGCGGCGCAAGTCACTGGTATAAACACCCGCGCAGCATCGAAGCGCCGCATAACCAGCCGCGCTGAACATCACAATGGAAGGTGCTGGCGCGCCATGCGTTCGCCAGCACCTTCGCACGAAAGGCAAGACTTCGGATGTCCGTCATTCTTGAAACCCTTCCCATCGGCCAGCGGGTCGGCATCGCCTTTTCGGGCGGGCTCGACACCTCGGCCGCGCTTCACTGGATGAAGCGGAAGGGCGCAGCTCCCTACGCATACACCGCAAACCTTGGCCAACCCGACGAATCCGACTACGACGCCATCCCGCGCAAGGCGCTGGAGTACGGTGCGGAAAAAGCGCGCCTGATCGACTGCCGCGCTCAGCTCGTGCGTGAAGGCATCGCGGCACTGCAAGCCGGAGCCTTTCACATCATCACCGCGGGCAGTACTTACTTCAACACGACCCCGATTGGCCGCGCCGTGACCGGCACCATGCTTGTCACCGCGATGCAGGAGGACGGCGTCAACATCTGGGGCGACGGTTCCACCTACAAGGGGAACGACATCGAGCGGTTCTATCGGTACGGCCTGCTCGTGAACGCGAATCTGAAGGTTTACAAGCCGTGGCTCGACGCCGCGTTCATCGACGAGCTCGGCGGACGCGCGGAGATGTCGGCCTTTCTGCAGCGAAATGGCTTCGATTACAAGATGTCTGCGGAAAAGGCATACTCGACAGATTCGAACATCCTTGGTGCGACGCATGAGGCGAAAGACCTGGAGCAGCTGAGCACGTCGATGAAGATCGTGGCGCCGATCATGGGTGTGCCCTTCTGGCGTGGCGACGTTGCTGTGACGCCTGAAGAGGTTACGGTGCGCTTCGCAGAAGGCGTGCCAGTCGGGCTGAACGGTACCGAGTACACCGATGCCGTTGAATTGATGCTGGAGGCGAACCGCATCGGCGGCCGCCACGGCCTGGGCATGAGCGACCAGATTGAGAATCGCATCATTGAGGCCAAGAGCCGCGGTATTTACGAGGCACCAGGCCTCGCGCTTCTGTTCATCGCCTATGAGCGGCTGATCACCGGCATTCACAATGAAGACACCATTGAGCAGTACCGCGAAAACGGCCGCAAGCTGGGCCGCCTGCTGTACCAGGGCCGCTGGTTCGATCCGCAGGCCATTATGCTGCGCGAAGCGGCACAGCGCTGGGTCGCGCGGCCCGTTACGGGCGAGGTCACGTTGGAACTGCGGCGCGGCAACGATTACTCCATCCTGAACACAGAGAGCGCGAACCTGACCTTCGCACCTGAACGGCTTTCGATGGAGAAAACAGATTCCGCCTTCTCGCCACGCGATCGCATCGGCCAGCTCACCATGCGCAATCTCGACATTACGGACACGCGCGCCAAGCTGCAGACCTATGCTGCATCCGGCCTGATGCAGCTCAGCAGCGGCAATGATCACGGATCCGAGATGCCGCAGCTGAAAGGCTCGAAGTAACCATGGCAAATCAGGCAAGCAAGATGTGGTCGGGGCGCTTCCGTGAACCGCTCAATCGCGCCTTTGAGCAGTGGCAGCGATCGTTTCCGTTTGACTGGCGACTGGTTCCGCAGGAGGTGGCCGCGAGCAAGGCGCATGCCTCCATGCTGGAAGCAGCCGGGATCCTGACTGCGGCAGAGGCGGCACAGATCAAACTCGCTCTCGATGCCATGGGACACGAGGTGCGCAATGGGGCGCTGGAAATCGACTCTGCCCTGCCAGAGGATGTGCACCATTTTGTTGAGTTGGACTTGACCAGGCGGATCGGGAACGTGGCGCTGAAGCTGCATACCGGCCGTAGCCGCAATGAGCAAATTGCCACCGACCTGCGCTTGTATGTGCGTGATGCAATCGATCGCACAACGCAACACCTATCTTTGTGGGCCGGGGCTTTGCTCACACTTGCAGACCGTGCAGGCGAAGCCGTGATGCCCGGATACACGCACCTGCAACGTGCCGAACCGGTGCTGGTGGCGCATTGGCTGCTGGCGTATGTGGAGATGGTATTACGCGATTGCTCGCGGCTTGAGGATGCGCGCGACCGCTTGAACCAGTGCCCGCTCGGCTCAGGCGCGATCGCAGGAGCGACGCTTGCATTGGATCGCCAGATCGCGGCGGAGGAGCTCAGCTTCAACGGACCCACGTCGAACAGCATGGACGCGACGAGCGACCGTGATTTTGCTTTGGAGTTCGCCCAGGCAGCTTCGGTGATTGGTCTGCATCTGTCGCGCTTCGCCGAAGAGATCACACTGTACGCGACCCAGGAGTTCGGCTTTATCGATCTGCCGGAGGCGTTCTCGACCGGTTCGTCAGCGATGCCGCAGAAGAAAAATCCGGACCTGACGGAACTTCTGCGTGGCAAAAGTGGACGGCTGGGCGGCGCGGTGACAGCGCTGGGCACGATCCTGAAAGGTCTGCCACTCGCTTACAACAAAGACATGCAGGAGACGCAGGAGGCAGTCTTCGGCGTTGCGGACGCGCTCGACGGCATGCTGCCACTGCTTGCGCCATTTACCGCAGCACTTCGCTTCCGCTTCGATCGCATGCGGACCGCGGCAGATACGGGTTACCTGAATGCGATGGCCGCCGCGACATACCTTGTACATCGGGGTCTTCCCTTTCGCACGGCGCATGAGAAGGTTGGAAATGCAGTACGGCTTGCTTTGGAGACGGGGCGTGAGTTGCAGGAGCTCTCCGCTGAAGAGCTGCAGCAGTTCGGTACCGAGTTCGGTAGCGATTTCGCCGCAAGCATCACTACGGCCGCAACAGTTGACTGCCACGACGTGATCGGCGGCACTGCGCGATCGCGCGTCAAGCAGGCGCTGGCATCGGCGCACGAGCGTGTCGATGCGCTCGGCGTCAGGTATCCGCGCGACATGGCAGAAAGTGAGGCCCACCATGCCCGGAGCTAGCGTCCGCAGAGCGCGGCTGCAGGATGCGGCTAACATCTTTGAGCTCGTCAACTCGCTTTCTGGCGACGGCACGCTATTGCGCCGTCAGTACGCCGAAATCTGCGAGAACGTGCGCGATTTTCACGTGGCCGAATCGGAGGGTGGGGTGTTCCTCGGCTGCGGCGCGCTCCACTTGTACGGCCCACATCTGGCCGAGGTGCGTTCCATCGTTGTGAAGCCAGAAGCCAAAGGCCAGGGCGCCGGTGGCAAGCTCCTACAGGCACTGCTGGGCGAAGCAGAAGATCACGGTGTGCAGACAACGTGTCTGTTCACGCGCATCCCTGACTTCTTTTTCCAATACGGCTTCCGCACCACGATGGATCGGACCGCACTGCCGGACAAGATTTATAAAGACTGCCAGAAATGTCCGCGGCTGCACGCATGCGATGAACTCGCAATGATTCGTGGGCCGGTACCGCGCGTCGCGGTGCTGGGGCCAAGCAAGATCAAACAGCCTGAATTGGTGCCTTTACAAATTGCTTTTGCCGGAACGGACCATTGAGGCGTCGTCACACTCACGCGGGTCTGAGCAGTCCTCCTGCAGGGGTTGGTCGCAGGGCGATACAGAGCTTGGTTTGCATGGGTTTGGTTCTGCTTACGACCATTTGTCAGCCCCTGCTGCAAGCGCAACCGTCCGCGAAAAGCGCTCCGGAGACAGCAGTTACGGTGGCGCTGCTGAGCGACCCGCACCTCGACCCCTTTCGCGATCCTGCAAAGGCGAAGCGCCTCGCCGTCGCGCCCGTGAACGAATGGGCGAACATTCTCGCGGAAGCGCCTTCGTCCGATGCGGCGGCGCAGTTTGCCGCGCTGCAGAAGACCTGCAATGAGAAGCTCTCGGACGCGGATGCGCAGCTGGAGCTTTCAGCGTTTGATGACGCAAAGGCTGCCCACCCTGCGCTTGTGCTGGTCGGCGGGGACATGCTGGTGCACGCGTTCAGTTGCCGGTATCGCACCTTGCTTGATCCCAGCGGGACCGATGCCGGGGGCCTCGCCGACTTCGCGGTGAAAACGGTGGAGTTCCAGCTTACAGAACTGCAGCGACGCTTCCCGGACACGCCGATCCACCTGGCCCTAGGCAACAACGACACCGATTGCGAGGATTACTCGCTGGATGAAGACAGTCGATTTCTAAACAGGCTGACGGAGGCCGTTGCAGCGGGCTGGCATGGCGTGCCCCCGCACGATCGCACGGCGGCGAAGCAGGACTTCAAGCGGTTCGGCTCCTATGCGCTGCCCCTGGCCGGATCGGTGCCGAACACGCGCGTAATCGTTCTCGACGATCTATACCTGTCCTCGGACTACCAGGGCACCTGCGGCAAGCAGACGAACCGGGCGAGCGGGACCGCGTTGCTGAACTGGGTCGGCGCGCAGCTCGCTCAGGCAAAGCGCGCACATCAGTCGGTTTGGTTGCTCGCACACATTCCTCCAGAGGTCAACATTTACCGCACCTACCTGCATCCGCATGACATCTGTCATGGCGAAGCACCCTCGAGCTTCTTTCCTGGCGACGCCTTCAACAACCTGCTCGTTCAGTACGCGGACACAGTGCGCGTGTTCATCTCTGGCCATACGCACATCGACGAGATGCACCTGTTGGAAGGCACCCCCGCGCACAGCGGCGCAATCGCGCTGAAGACTATCCCTTCCATCTCACCCGTGAGCACGAATGCTCCTGCGTATCTGCTGGCGCAAATCGATCCAACAGGCGCGACGCTGCTGGATTACAAGAAGCGGATCGCATCTGCACCTACCGGCGCAACGATTCAATGGTCGACAGCTTACGATTTTCGTGAACGCTACCAGGAGCCGGCCTTTACCGCAACGGCCGTAAGTGACCTACTGCAGCGTTGGCGGAGCGCGCCGGATCGCTCCGCGGCGCAGATCGATGCGTATCAGACCTCGATTGCATCCGGTCTGCGGCTGTTCGCGTTTCGCGCCTCATGGCCGCAGCAGCTGTGCGCGATGCAGCATAGCTCTGCGGTTGGCTTCGCAACGTGCGCGTGCTCGGTGAGCGGCGGCGTATTACCGGCGGCTCAGAGCGTGAAGTAGAGGCCGTCGCGTTGCTGCACGTGCAACGGCAGATCGTAGAGACTGCTGAGCGTTGTTGACGTAAGCAGTTCCGCAGGTGTGCCGTCGTGGACGATTCGACCCGTCCCCATCAGCAGGACACGCTCAAATGCGGAAGTAATGTCATGCGTGTGATGCGTGACCAAGACCAGGCCAACGCCTTCACTGGCAAGCCGCTGCAGTGTGTCACGCAGCTCATGCTGCGCCCGCAGATCGAGCGCATTTGAGGGCTCATCCAGCACCAACACGCGTTGACCGCTGCCGTCCCCGCTGGAACACAAGGCGCGCGCGATCATGACGCGCTTCTGCTGACCAGCGGACATGGCGCCAAGTTCGCGACTCGCAAGGGCGGCGACACCGAGCCGCTGCATGGTCGCGTGCGCCTCTTCGCGCATAGCGGCGGTGGGCCGCAGGTTGGGCCAAAGCCGCGCGGCGGAGAAGAAACCGGCGACGACCACGTCCAATGCAGGCGCACCCAGGGCGTCCCTCGGCGGCGGCGTGGAAGGCACAATGCCAAGGCGGCGCCGCAATTCCGTCACGTCCCAGCGCTCACGGCCGAAGATGCGCACGTGCATGCCCGGCGTCACTAGCGGATACAGCTCGCGCGTAAGCGTCTGCACCAGCGTTGACTTCCCACAGCCATTCGGCCCCAGAATGGCAACACACTGCCCAGCTGAGATGCGTAGCGTCAGCTCGTGCAGGACGACGTCGTCGCCGCGCATTACCGAGACGTTGACGAGGTCGATGAAGGGTGCTATTTGCTCGGCTTCACCGTTGGTTGGATTGGCGTGATGATGCATTCGGCAGCGGCATCTGTGATTGGAGCACACTCCGCATGGCATCTTCGCGGGCCGCCACGGTCTTGCTGTTGCGGCTGTATCCAGCGCGAACCAATCAGGCTGACCGATGACGTCGACCAGCGGATTCCGAGACAGCTTTGCACGCATCCCACACAGTATGAAGCTCGCGAACGTGGTAGGCAGCGGCCCCAACGGCCTCAGCGCGGCGATCGCACTGGCACGGGCCGGTGTGCGGGTAACGGTTTTCGAAGGCGAGACAACTGCCGGTGGTAGCCTGCGCACGGAAGAGGCAACGCTGCCCGGCTTTCACCACGATATCGGCGCGGCAGTCTTTCCCATGGGCGTTGCATCGCCGTTCTTCCGTTCCCTGCCACTCACGGAGCACGGCCTTGAATGGATTGAGCCACCGGTTCCGCTGGCGCATCCGCTGTCCGGCGGTGATGCCGTCGCCCTGTTCCACTCGCTGGACGAAACCGCCGCTGGGTTGCGCGAAGACGGCGCAGCCTATCGCTCGCTCATGCAGCCGGTTGCGGACGCCTGGCACGACCTCATCTTCGAGGTGCTGGGGCCCGTCTTCCACCTGCCGCGGCATCCGCTGGCAATGGCCAGCTTCGGGCTGAAAGCGGTGCAGTCAGCCACGCATTTAGGCGGAACGACGTTTGCCACGGAACGCGCACGCACGCTGTTTGCCGGGCTTGCCGCGCACTCGGTGGTGCCGCTGGATTTTGCAGCGACGAGCGCCGTCGCTTTGGTGCTGGGCGTGACCGCGCACGCGGATGGCTGGCCCATCGCGCGTGGCGGCTCGCAAGCCATTGCGCGCGCGCTGATCGGAGTTCTCGAGTCCCTTGGAGGCACAGTACAGACCGGAACATGGGTGCGCTCGCTACGCGACCTGCCGCAAGCCGACTGCACGCTGCTGGACGTAACCCCCGAGCAGTTCCTGAAGCTCGGCGGCGACGCCATCGCGCCCGACCGACGGCGGCCTTACGCGAAGTTTCGTCGCGGCCCCGGCATCTGCAAAGTTGATTGGGCGCTGCGTGAGCCGATCCCGTGGCAGAACGATCTGTGCCGACGCGCGGGAACTGTGCATGTTGGCGCCTCGTCGGACGAGATCGCAGCGTCAGAGCGTGACGCCTTCGAGGGTCGCAACAACGATCGGCCGTTCATTTTGCTGGCGCAGCCCAGTCTCTTCGACGCATCGCGCGCACCGACGGACAAGCACACTGCCTGGGCCTATTGCCATGTCCCAAACGGCAGCGCAGAGAACAAAACCGCGGCGATCGAAGCACAGATCGAGCGAGTCGCCCCGGGCTTCCGCAAAGTGATTCTTGCGCGCAACACCCGTACCGCGCCAGAGATGGAGGCCTGGAACCCAAACCTGCTTGGCGGCGACGTTTCCGGCGGTTCCATGGAGTTGGCTCAATTGATTCGCCGGCCCAAGCTGCCACCCTACTCCACGCCGCTTCCGGGCGTATACCTGTGCAGCTCCTCGACGCCACCCGCCGGCGGCGTCCACGGTATGTGCGGCGCGCTCGCTGCAGAGGCGGCAGCACTGCACTTGGGCGTACGCCTGCCGTCATTGCGGTCGCAACGCTAAACTGGTGAGGCCGAGGCCTTACAGCCTCTACACTTGCGCACAAGGAACACGCCCGATGCACAATGAACTGCCGATCGCGATCTACTACGAGCAGCCCAACTGGTTCAAACCGCTCTTCGCCGAGCTTGACCGCCGCGGCACGCATTACATCAAGCTCGACGCGGTCGAGCATAGCTACACACCGGACGATCATCCCGAAGAGCTCTACTCGGTCGTCTTCAATCGCATGAGCCCGTCGGCATGGAACCGTGATCACGGTGATCAAATCTTCTATACCTGCGGCTTTCTGGAGCACCTGGAAATGCGCGGCGTGCGCGTGATTAACGGCGTCAAGGCGTTCCGTTCGGAGTTGTCGAAGGCGTCGCAATTGTCATTGCTGGATTCGCTGAACCTGCCCTATCCGAAGGCGGCGGTGATTCACCGGCCCTCCCAGGCGGCGAAGGCGACGGCAGGCCTGCGCTGGCCGGTCGTCGTGAAGCCCAACATCGGCGGCTCGGGTGCGGGCGTGACGCGCTTCGACAGCCTTGAAGATCTTCAACGTTCCGCCGATCGCGGCGAACTCGCGTTTGGTCTGGATTCGACCGCGCTGGTACAGGAGTTCATTCCCGCTCGCGAACAGCACATCGTCCGGGTCGAGGTGCTGGACGGAAGGTACCTCTACGCCATCAAGGTGCACATCACCGGTGAGACGTTCGACCTATGCCCTGCGGACATCTGCCGCACCGCAGGCGGCGTGGAATTGAATCGCGCCGCCTGTGCCATTGACGCGCCGAAGTCGGGCATTCGCGTGGAAGGCTACGAGCCGAGCGCCGAGGTCATCGCACAGGTCGAGCGGATTATGGCCGCTTCCGGCATCCAGATCGGCGGCATCGAGTACATCGTGGACGACCGTGACGGTTCGCTGCTTTATTACGACACAAACGCACTGTCCAACTTCGTCGCGGACGGCCCAAACGTGATCGGCTTCGACCCCTTCGTCAAGCTCGTGGACTGGCTGGAAGCAGAAGCCGCGAAAGCCGAACCGCGGGCCCTGGCCGGCTCGCGCTAATCTGCTCGCAACACGCCCGGATGGTGAAATCGGCAGACACAGCGGACTTAAAATCCGCAGACCTTAACCGGTCGTGGGGGTTCAAGTCCCCCTCCGGGCACCATCAAGAGACTTCTGCGTGGCGGAGCCATTGCCTTGTCTCAAGCCGATAACACCTTTCGGGCATTTGCCTCGCTTGCACGAAAATCGATGCGGCTGCGAAGATAGAGCGAAGATGCCGGCCGCAGCACCCCATGCAGATCTGACGGCGCTTCTGCGCGCCACCTTTGGCTTTCCTGCCTTCCGTGCGAATCAGGAGGCCGTCTGCGAAGCAGCCGCTGCAGGCCGCGACGTACTTCTGGTGATGCCCACCGGAGCGGGAAAATCGCTCTGTTATCAGCTGCCGGCGCTTGCGCGTGGTGGTACTGCGCTGGTCATCTCGCCCCTGATCGCGTTGATGGACGACCAGGCGAACAAGTTGCAGGCACTTGGCCTGCGCGTGGGACGCATTCACTCCGGCATGGATCGTGAGCACAGCCGCGAGGTCTGCCGCCAGTACCTGGACGGGCAGCTGCAGTTCCTTTTCATTGCCCCCGAACGCCTGCGCGTGCCCGGCTTTGCGGATATGCTGCGGAAGCGCCAACTGTCGCTGGTCGCGGTGGATGAGGCGCACTGCATTTCGCAATGGGGCCATGACTTCCGCCCCGACTACCGCAATCTTGCGCGCCACCTGCAGGCTTTCCGGCCCGCGCCGATCCTGGCGCTCACGGCCACTGCAACCCCACAAGTGCAGCGCGACATCGTCGCGGAGCTGCAACTGCAAGGCGCGGCCGAGTTCATCACCGGCTTTCGACGTACGAATCTCGCTGTCGAGGTGCTGGAACTCTCGAAGCCGCAACGTCGGGAGATGGCTCTGAAGCTGCTGCTTGATCCCACGGCACGGCCGGCAATCGTGTACGCACCTTCGCGGAAAGAGGCCGAAGAAGTGACAGCGCACCTGCAGGATCATTTCCCCGCTGCCGCGTATCACGCGGGTCTGCCACCCTCGGTGCGCGAAACCGTGCAAGCCAATTTTCTGTCCGGCAAAACGGAGGTCATCGTTGCCACCATCGCATTCGGCATGGGCATCGATAAGGCCGATGTGCGCACGGTCCTGCACATGGCCATGCCCGCCAGCGTGGAGAGCTACTACCAGGAGATTGGCCGCGCTGGCCGCGACGGCAAGCCCTCTCGCGCCGTGCTCATGTACTCCTACGCCGACCGCCGCACCCACGAGTTCTTCCTGGATCGGGATTACCCGGCGCCGAGCACACTGAACCGCGTTGCAGGCGCACTCAGGCCCGAACCGATGCACGCCGACGACCTTCGGCTCTCGCTCAAGCTCGACATGGACGCCTTC
>CAXUEG010000001.1:0-3752 GCA_964249935.1 uncultured Terriglobus sp. | reverse complement strand
TTTGGACAAGCTGCTGGCGCAGGGTGCCGCCGATATTGACTTCGGCAACAACGTCTGGCGCACCAGCATGGCGCAGTCTGAGTGGCTGCCGCGCTATGAATTGCAGGTCAGCTTCCGGCGTGCGCAAATCGACAGCATGATGCGCTTCGCCTCCGCTTCGGAGTGCCGCATGGCCGCGCTGATCCGGCACTTCGGCGACCGCAACGACAGTGTGCGGACCTGCGGCCTGTGCGATTTCTGCTCGCCAGAGCGTGCCGTCGCCGGCGCCTTTCGCGATGCGACCGCAGACGAGGAGCGCCTCTTGCAACGCATCATCGCGGAACTGGAGCGCTACGGCCAGGGCCGCTCTTCCGGCAAGCTGTATGAGGCTGTCGATCCGAAGTCTCACACGGACCGCCGCGACTTCGACGCGCTGCTCGACGCCCTATCCCGCGCTGGATATCTTACGATCGAATCCGCCAGCTTCACACCCGCTGACGGCAGTGGGCGCGAGATCGCCTACCGCAAAGTAATGCTCACTCACGAAGGGCGTGCGGTAAACGCAGGCGAAGCGATGGCGGGCGTGCAAGTGCGCGAGGCTATGGGCGAAGCTGCCGCAAAGTCGAGGAAATCAGCCCGCAAGCCGTCCTCGCCCAGCGAAATGGAGCCGCTGACCCCACAGCAAAAGCAGACGGATGCTGCCCTGCGCGGGTGGCGCCGGCAGACAGCCGCCGACCTGAAGCAGCCTGCCTTCTGTGTCTTTGGTGACCGCGTGTTGCGCGCCATAGCGGTAGAGGAGCCTAGGACGCAAGCCGATCTGCTCAACATTCATGGACTTGGCCGCGCCAAGGTCGACCGCTGGGGCGAGGCGATCCTAGCTGTTCTGCACGAGACCCAGGGTGCTAACGCCTCGGTGCCGCCGCACCAAGCTCAAACCCGCGACAATCCGAGTCGAAGCGAAGCGAAAGATTCGCGTTCTGCTCGGAACGGCGGCGACACCGCAAAGCAGGCGAAGCCAGTTGCGCTCAAACCGCCAAACTCGTCTACGCAAGTCGCGCCGAAGCCTGCCCCCGGCTCGCACGCGGGCGAGATCGTGAGCCTTGAAGGCACTTCCACGGCGCTCCAATTGGACCGCGCGCTGAAGATCTGGCGCATGCATGAGGCGAAACGGCTGGGCGTTGCACCGTTCGTGCTCCTGCTCGATCAATCCATCCGCGGCATCATCGCAGCGGAGCCGCGATCGGCCGAGGCGCTCCGCAACGTGGATGGCCTGTCGCCGAAGTGGGTCGAACAGCACGGCAGCGCAGTGGTCGGCGTGGTCACGCCGTTTCTGTCTGCAGCCCGGTAATCGCAGCGGCCACCGCGTGAATACGCGGTAAACTGAAGATCTTCGCAGCATTCGCGGACCAACCGAAAGGGAGCGCACGCCATGGCAGATCTCGCTTCAAACAACGGCAACGCCGACAGCAACGGCCGCTACGCGCCACACTCGCTGCGTCTCAAGACCGGGCTCGCCGAAATGCTCAAAGGCGGCGTCATCATGGACGTGATGAACGTCGAGCAGGCGCGCATCGCCGAAGAGGCCGGCGCCGTCTCTGTGATGGCTCTGGAGCGCGTGCCCGCGATGATCCGCGCGCAGGGCGGCGTCGCCCGCATGGCGAACCCAAAGCTGATTAAGCAGATTATCGCCGCCGTCTCCATCCCGGTCATGGCAAAGGCGCGCATCGGTCACTTCGCGGAAGCACAGGTATTACAGGAACTCGGCGTTGACTTCATCGACGAATCTGAGGTGCTGACGCCCGCAGACGAGAAATTCCACATCGACAAGCATGCCTTCACCACGCCCTTTGTCTGCGGCGCAAAGGACCTGGGCGAAGCGTTGCGACGCATTGCTGAAGGTGCGGCGATGATTCGCACCAAGGGCGCACCCGGCACCGGCGACGTCGTCCACGCCGTGCAGCACATGCGCCAGATTACCCGCGAGATCAAGGCACTCACCGTTCTCGGCGAAGAGGAGCTGTACCACGCCGCAAAGATTCACCAGGCGCCTTACGAGCTGGTGCGCATGGTTGCCAAGGCGGGCAAGCTGCCTGTGCCTAACTTCTCCGCCGGCGGCATCGCCACACCGGCCGACGCAGCGCTCATGATGCAGCTTGGTGCGGAAACGGTCTTCGTTGGTTCGGGCATTTTCATGAAGGACGGTGCCGACCCACTCGACGTGTCCTCATGGACCAAGGACGAAGCAGAGATCGGCCTTTGTACACAAAAGGAGATCGGTCACCCACGCAATCCGGACGAGCACGCGGAAGCGGTTTCGCGCGCGAAAGCAATTGTGCTCGCGACCCTGCACCATGACGATCCGAAGATCGTCGCGGAGGCCTCAGAAGCCGTGCTCGGCAGCATGAAGGGTCTCGCCGCCGCCGGCATCGAAGAGTCGCAGCGAATGCAGACCCGCGGCTGGTAGCCGTGGAGACGGGCGCGAAGCCGCGCATCGGCGTGCTTGCCCTGCAAGGTGCGTTCGAGGCGCACGTCTCACGTCTGCGCACACTTGGAGCCGAAGCGGCTCTGGTTCGCAAGCCAGAGCATCTCTCCAGCCTTGACGGCCTGATCATCCCAGGCGGGGAGTCGACCACCTTTCTGAAACATCTGGAGCGCGACGGCTTTTTTGACGCCCTTCAGACCTTCGTGCGCGGGACGCCAACCTTCGGCACCTGCGCGGGCGCGATCCTGCTCGCCACAGGCGTTCGCAATCCCGAACAACGCTCCTTCGCGGCAATGAACATTACGGTCGAACGCAACGCCTACGGTCGCCAGAACGAATCGCACATTCTCGAGACCGAAACCACCTTGCCCGGCGGCCCGCTCGAGATGGTCTACATCCGCGCTCCGCGCATTGTTGAGGCTGGCCCGGAGGTGATCGTGCTCGCGGAGCGCGACGGCTCACCGACACTGGTCCGTGAACGGCACCTGCTCGCCGCTACATTTCACCCGGAACTGTCCGACGATACTCGCGTGCATCAATTCTTCCTCGCAGTGGTAAGCGAGGGCAGGCGGCACTAGGTCCGGCTGAGCACCTTTTGCTTCCAGCGGTCAAGCTAGCTTTGCCCTGGAAACACTCGCAAATCGCCACCCGTCATCTCTTTCGGCAACTCCAACCCAAGCATTGCCAGCATCGTCGGCGACAGGTCGCGCAGCGACCCACCATTACGTAGGCTGAACCGATTGCCCTGCTCGGTCACCGCGATCAGGGGGACCGGATTCGTCGTGTGCGCCGTGTGCGGACCGCCGGTCGCCGGATCGATCAGCATCTCGGCGTTGCCATGGTCGGCGGTAATCAGCCACGATCCGCCGCTGCGTTTCAACGCCGCGTAGATCTCGCCCAGGCAGGCGTCAATCGTTTCCACGCCCTTCACCGTCGGCTCAATCTTGCCCGAATGCCCGACCATGTCGGCATTCGCGAAGTTCACCACCACCACGTCAAAAGCCGTGTCGCCGATCGCTTTGAGCACCGTATCGCAGATGCCGCGCGCGCTCATCTCCGGCGCCAGATCATAAGTCGCGACCTTCTGCGACGGCACCACCTCACGCTCCTCGCCGGCAAACGCCTTTTCAATTCCGCCGTTGAAGAAGTAGGTGACGTGAGCATACTTCTCCGTCTCAGCCACGCGCAGATTGCGCAACTCGTGCGTTGCGAGCACGTTCGCCAGTAGGTTGTCCATACTTTCCGGTTGGATCACCATGGGCAGTTTGAACCGCGGGTCATACTGCGTCAT